>JABHMO010000044.1 GCA_018693855.1 Candidatus Falkowiibacteriota bacterium | reverse complement strand
TTTGTTTTTTTATTTTATCTACAACTCTTTCTACAAAAACAAAATCTTTATACCAACCAACATGCAAATCTGAAATAAACACGACCTTAATATTTTCTGTCACTTCAGTTTTATTTAAATTAACTTTATAATCTGTCACAACAATTCTTTGTGGCTCAATAAAACTACCGTAAAATATAGTTGAAAAAATTATCAATAAAAAAAACAGTCCTATCACTCGAACTATCCTTGTACGCACTTTATCTTTTTTATCAGAAAAAAAAGAACGTATAATCAAATACATCCAAAACCCACTATAAAACAAAATAAAAAAAATTATAAAATCAAATAAATAAGTCATTTCTATTTTTTCTTAATTTCAAAGAATAATACAATGGCATGCCATTCGTAGCTTGTAAAACAAAAGCGAAAAGACATTATCTACAACAGGTACTCCTTCGCTAAAGCTTCGTAGCACATTCTTCGCATCACTGGCGTGCCATTCGTAGCTTATGAAATAAAAGCGAAGAATGGTAGCAGGGGTGGGGATCGAACCCACGACCTTAGGGTTATGATTCCTACGCTCTAACCAGACTGAGCTACCCTGCCCCAAACCACTCACTCTGTTCGGGTTCGGGGCAAGCCCCTCACTAGAATAGAAGTGGTGTAATATATTTAAATTGTCTATTTCAAATCTTGGCCTGCCAAGAACCCGACGACTATAAGGAGGAGTGGTTCTTGGTGGCGGGAGGGGGATTCGAACCCCCGACCTCCAGGTTATGGGCCTGGCGAGCTGCCACTGCTCTATCCCGCGTCAAAATAAATTGTTATCACTGCCTGTCCTTCGCGTGCCTTGCCGTAGTTATGAAATTACGAAAGCAGGAAGCTTTAGCGTAGAAGGACTCTATCCCGCGTCAATTTATGTACTTCATTATAGACTAAATTAAAAGAATATGCAAGCCTATCTTAAATCAATTTTCGAAACTCTTCAATTGTTCTTTCCCAAGAGAAAAAGCCTGCTCTTTCCTTACCTGATAAAACTAATTTTTTCGATAAAGCATAATCATCAACGAGCTGTTTTACTCCCCTATTAATACTTACGCAATCAGTTGGATCGACTAAAACTGCGCAACCTTTTGCAATTTCACCTAGAGAAGAACCTTCACTTGTTACAACAGGTGTACCAAGCGCCATTGCTTCAATAACGGGAAAACCAAATCCTTCATAAAAAGAAGGGAAAACAAACGCTTTTGCATTTTTAATTAAAATATTTCTTTCTCTATTGCTAACTTGGCCAATATACTTAATTTGAGAGTTCTGCAATCGATTGTTAACATCTTCTAATTTTTTAAATATTAATTGAAATTTCCATCCCTTCGCTCCAGCCAAAACAAACGTTATATTGCTATGTTCATTTTCAAACAGATAAGTTGAAAAAGCTTTTATCATGTTCGCGACATTCTTTCGTGGCTCTATTGTGCCAAGAAATAAAACATACTCACCTTTTATATCAAATTTGTTTTTCATTCGCTGGAACTCATCTTCCAAATACTCATCTTTAACGACAACACCTGGATAAATCGTAATTATTTTATGATCAGGTATTTTGAAGATAGTTTTCAAATCATTCTTCGTATTATGAGAAACACAGATTATTTTTTTCGCTTTTTTATAGCTTCTCGGCACAACAACTTTTGTTGAAAACCACTGTTTCTCTGGAAACCATGATGGATTTATATAAATAGCAGCATCATGTGCAATCACATACGAATTTTTCTTATAAAAAATCGGCATTGAGCCAGATGGGAAAATAGCAATATCTAACTTTGCCTTTTTTAGAACTCTGCTAAATTTCAAATGTGAGCCAATCAAAGGAATCCTTGATTTATTTGGCAAAATTTTAACAATTTTAACTCTATCATTCTTACCTTTTAACTTATGAATGGTTTCCGATGATATATCACCGAAAAAGAATAAAACAAATTGATTTTTCTCATCTTTTTCCAAAAGTTTTCTAACAAAAAAATAAGTATACCGCTCTACCCCAGCGCCTTTATTAGTATTCACATCATAAATTCTCCTACAATCAATGCCTATTCTCATATAAAAATTCTAAACGCTCCGATGCTAATCAACGTCACAATTACTCCAGCGATAAAGACTCCTCCAAAAATGTACGGCAAGGCTTTCTTTTTTGGAATGTTCATTAGAAAAGCGGCTGTTGCACCAGTCCAGGCACCTGTTATTGGCAAAGGAATAGCGACAAAGATTAACAAAGCCCAAAGGCCATACTTTTCATACTTTTTTACAAATTTTTCAAGAGAATGATCAAACCACCAATCAAATAATTTCTTAAATATTTTTGATCTTTCACTTAGCCATACAGCGACCGGTTTCATGAAAAACATAATTAATGTGGCTGGTACAATGTCAGCAATTACAGAAAAGAAAAAAGCTGAAAAAGGATGCAATCCAAACACACCAATCCCAATTGGAATTGAAGCTCTAAGCTCTGTCACTGGCAGCATCGCCAACACAAAAGTAGCTAATTCCGGAGGCAGATTTTGAACTAAATTTACTAAAAAATCGATCATATTATTGACTTAATTTATATATTCTGATAATATAGCTTTATCCTAAGGGGTTCTGGCTACCTCTATGGACACGGGCGCGAGGCCCTGGTATGAGATTTTGGAACACCAAATCCATTCCTTACCCTCTCCTAGGGTCTCGCAATAAACATCCAGCGCGTCGTTCATCGTATCGACGCGCTTTTCTTTTTCAAAGATGCTACAATACAATTACTCTCCCGCAGCAATGCGGTATCATCTGGTAGGTGGCGACCATTGTTGCTACCACCGTTATCCCACTCGGCCTTCCGAGTGGGATTTCTATTTTACAAAATGAGCTGTTCTGATATACTAAGCAAGAACGGTCAAGGCGTTTAACAAGAGAACGAATACGGTCTCCTTCATCAAGAATGTTCAATAGCCGACTTTCTCGCGCTGACGGATTAGATACCCGTCAAGACTGTTCATCCTCCTCGGAACATTTCGGGGAGGCTATTTTTTTACAAGACGACATTATTCGCAAAGATTCGCATCATTTGCAAATCATTAGCAACATTCGCATAATTAGCATATTCGCATCGGCTATCACCATTCGTAGTTACTAAATATCCAATCAGCCAAAACTTTCACATCTTGAAATCTATTTTCGATCGTATCACTATTCAACACAACAATGATTATTTCATGGTTGTCTTTTTTTATTTGCGTTGTCAAACAGTATCCTGATTCATAAAGAAACCCTGTCTTACCACCCATTAATTCATAACCATAGCTTTTTCTATTTAAAAAACTGTCTATTAAAATATCTGTATTATAAATAACTCTATTTTTACCTGATGAAAGTATTTTGAATTGATACTTACCTTGCAGAACTGACTCTCTAATTTCATTTTTATCAAGCGCAGAATGCAATAACCTTGCCACATCAAGAGCTGTTGATAAATTATTTTCATCTAAACCAGTTGGATCAGCAAACCTTGTATTGTGCATTTTCAACTCAACTGCCTTATCATTCATTAATTCCACAAAATCATTTTTTGAAATACCAAGAGCTCTAATCATTGCCACAATAGAATTATTATCAGAACTGACCAAGGCTGACTTCCAAAGATCAATAAATTTCACCTTTTCACCTCGATAGATATGAGGAAATGCGCCAACTGTTTCATCAACTTTACTCATCTCAACTTCCATCTGCCAATCAGGCTCTAAGTCAAGAATAACAAGCGCTGTCATCAATTTCGTAATTGAAGCAATCGCCTGCGGTGAAGTTGCTTTTTGACTTGCAAGTAACTCACCCGACGCAACATCAATGACAACATAACGCTCTGCTGTCACCTTAACACCAATATTTTCTAAATTAATTCTACTTGGCGCTTTTGCATCGACTTCTGCAATGTCAAAAACAGGTGCTGTTTGAACGACAGAACCAGTTAAGGGATTCAATAAAAGCATTGTTAGAATTAAATTAATCAACATACTAAATTAAATAACATTCTCATCACAAAAAACTGAACAGTATTTATCTAACAACCGTTGGTGAGAAATATCTTTCTTGAAATTCTGTCAGCGCTAGAATCTGTTCATCACTGTACTCTTTATCTTCAGGTACAACAATTAATTTATCATCATCATTGTCAGTTCGATGTATAACAGCAATACACTTGCCAGTAAACTCAGCCAGTGGCTCAAACACACCTAAAACATATGCGTCGACAGCCTCACCATCAGGAGCCTTTGTTCCTGGGATTTCTCCATAGTTAATAGGATAAATAAAACCCCACTTAGGATGTTTACTGCCCATCTGTCTATCCATTTCAACTGTTATAGTTTGTCCAATATATTTTGTTGCGTAATCTTTATTCATATTTTTCTATTGTATAATTCTATTTTACACTAATTTTCACTTATTTTCAATTGAAAAAGCTGGATAAATAAGCTACAATTAAAGAAGAAAGTCAGATTTATAGCCGTAAAAAGCTACTAAAAAGCACATTATGTCAATGAAAACCCTAATAATCATCCCTACATACAATGAAAAAGAGAACATTGAGAACATTATCAATGCTGTTTTTGATCTAAGAATTCCTGATATTTCAATATTAATAGTGGATGATAACTCACCAGATGGCACAGCGAAGATTGTTGAATCTTTACAAAAAAAGTTTAACAACTTGCACATAATCAAAAGGGCTGGAAAGTTAGGTTTAGGTAGTGCATATATTGAAGGTTTTAAATTTGGATTAAAGCAAGGCTTTGAAACAATTATTCAGATGGATGCAGACTTCTCTCATCCTATTACCAAATTGCCTGAGATGATAAACCTTTCAAATGAGTACGACTTTGTTATCGGCTCACGTTACGTAAAAGGTGGCGGAGTAAAAGACTGGCCGATTATCAGAAGAATTTTAAGTCGTGGTGGAAGTCTCTATGCCAGACTTATTCTTGGACAAAGGATTAACGACTTTACCGGTGGTTTCAATACTTGGAATAAACGAGTTCTGGAAAAAATCAACCTTAATCAAATAAAATCAAACGGTTATGTTTTTCAAATTGAGATGAAGTACAGGGCCAAAAAGCTTGGATTCTCACATATCGAAACTCCTATTATCTTTACCGACCGCACTGCCGGCAAATCAAAGATGTCAAAAAGGATTGCGCTTGAGGCGATGGTAAAAACTATTCTAATAAAATTTACAAAATAAAAAACCGCACTCATAGCTACATTCATTGAAGCTATGATTAGTGCGGAAATAATGAAAGAGCTATTTACGATCTTTGAACCGTATTTTAAGTTGTCTAGCGACTTGTTCAGGACAAGTTGTGTGAAGAATAATTGGCTGCTTATGAGAGGAGCCAAGAATAGTCACCTCAAGTCCTACTCGAATAATTTTTGCAGAATATTTAGCCTTTGGTCGTCCGCTTGTCTTTGAGATGAAGCAAAAAACTATCCCAGTAACAGTTGCTATTCTATCTGCATCACGAACTAGCTTTTTCCCAAAATTGGTGTCGATATAGGTGGTATGGCTTCCTCGGCCCTTACGACCTTTGTAATGCTCCACAACAAACCTCCTATTCTATAACTCGTTACAAAAAACATGCCTTTGAAAACTTTCAAATTAATATAACATAACCACCAAGCCCTGTCAATAACAGATAAATTCGAACAAATGATTAAATTTTTCAAAAGAAATTCAAACTGGATATACATAACAGTATTAATTCTTTTAAGTTGTTACTTGTTTTTATTTAATTTGGGAGGATCAAGTTTGAATCCTTGGGACGAAGGGATCTATACTTTGATCAGTAACCAGGTAATTGAAAAAGGCGGGCTGTCTCTGTATTTAAATGACACACTTTGGTACGAGAAACCACCGCTGGGATTCTGGATTCAGGCTTTATCAATAAAATTATTTGGATTGAACGAAATTGCTGTGAGAATCCCATCAAGTTTATATTTAGTTATAACGAGTTTTGTTTTGTATCTATTCTGCAGAGAACTTTTCAAAAATAAACACTTGGCTTTCTTAACATCGTTTCTAATAATCACCAGTCCTCTACTATTACATCAACATTTTTCACGTAGCGGTGATCTTGATAGTGGATTTTTACTCTTAGCAGTTACTGCTTTCTATTTTCTGCTGAGATCAAAACAAAATGCCAAATTTTTTTTACTATCAGGTATAATGGCGGGGCTAGCTTTCATGTTTAGAGGCACAATTGCAATATTTATTCCGTTAATTAGTGTCCTCTATCTTTTTTTCACAAAAGAATGGAAAACGCACAAACTAAAAGAGTATGTTTACTATATTCTTTCACTAATTGCGATCATTCTGCCTTGGCACATTCACCAACTGATTGTTCATGGTCAAGTTTTTATAGATATCTATATTAAAGAACAGTTCTTATCTAGAATAAGCGCTCCGATTCAAAATCATACTGGTTCTTGGGACTTCTACTTCATCTATTTGCAAAGAAAAATCGGACTACTTTACTACGCTTTCTGGCCAGCCTACCTACTTGGTCTGTATCAAAGTATTGTTCACAGAAAAAAAGACTGGTATTTACCAATCCTTTGGATTACTACATTTTTCGCTGCCTTAATAGTGATACAAACCAAAATTAATTGGTACTTAATCTTTCTCATTCCAGTTTTCTATATACTTTTCGTAAAAACAACACAGATTCTAATCAAATCGAAAAAAAGTCTTTGGATTACTCTATTTAACAGCTACTTAATAATACTTTGGCTTTTTTACAAACCTGTAAACATCTTTCATTTTGATCTTAAAACTAGAATAATGACGTTAGTGATAATTTGTTGTCTTTGTTTGCTCGCTTACATAATATTTAGAAAGAAGACTGTGAATAACTTAGCTTTGAAATCATTTTTCATCATATTTTTTGTTATAATACAGTTATTATTATTCTATAATGATTATAAATTCATTCACAAACTCGTTATTTCTGACACAGAAAGGATTGCGAATTATATTGATAGCAATTTTGATTCAAATAATGATATTCAAGTTTATAAAACTCTAAACTGGTACAACGGTTGGATAATGCCTGACGCAAAATACTATTTAGAACTGAAGGGAGGACAGGATACAACACTAAATAATGAACTTTTTGATCCGAGTAGTGCTTTTGTCATTACAAATAAAAAAGAAGCTGCCGAAATACAAAACAGCTACCCTTTTCACAAAATCACAAACTATAACGATCTAATACTTTTGCAACATGATTAATTTCATCAAAAATCAGTGTCTAAAATACAAACGAATTATTAAATTTGGGATTATTGGAATTTCAGGAACAGTAATTGACTTTGCAGTTCTAACAACATTAGTAGAGCTGGCTGGTTTTAACATTTTAATCGCGAATACAATTTCATTTATCTTCGGAGCTACAAATAATTTCGTTTGGAACAAATTTTGGACGTTTCGAAACAAAGACAAAAAATTCAAAAGACAGTTTTTCAAATACTTAACAGTTGCGTTCATTGGTCTTCTTATCAATACAGCATTAATGCATTTATTTATCACATTAGGATTACATTATTTAATAGCAAAACTTATAATCGCCGCGATCGTTGTCATCTGGAACTACAATGGAAATAAGTTTTGGACTTTTAAAGAAAATAAAAAATAACAGCCTTTCTCACCCAACTTGAGTCACTCTGAATTGAATCAAAGTTGACTAGCAGGAAGTCTGTTATTTTTTATTACCAAAGATTCGACTTAGAACGGTGCTAATGGCCAATTTATCTTTCTTCTTTGCCCGATTTACTCTAGCCAGAGTGACTGCGTCACGTTTTGATCGATCCTCACGAATGCCGGCCTGTCGTCTATGAGCAGCCTCGACCGTTCTATTCCCTCTAAAATTAGGATGAGCTTCCGGATGTTTTTGATAATACGCTCTAGTCCCAAATCGGGGTTCAGCATGTTCATCAAATTCTGTTCCTTTGTAGGATTCCATACTATTAATTTTATTATTCTTCTTGTTTAACAGCTGATTGATTTTCAATAAACTGTTCTAAATTTTCCACTGTATGTAATTTCTCATAATCAGGTAAATCTTCAACACCATTCAAACCTAAATGTTTCAAGAAATCAACTGTAACTCGAAAAACAGTGTCTCCACTAATATTATTCTCACTAGCCTCGACTAATCCTCGAATTAAAAGGTTCCTTAAGATCAAACTACAGTTAACGCCTCGAATCTGTTCCAATTCTGCTTTTGTAATCGGTCCTCGATAAGCCACCACTGTTAATGTCTCAAGTGAGGCTGGAGTCAGTTCCCCTGTCATATCATCTTTCACAAACTTTTTGATTAAATCAGCAGAATCTGGATTTGTAACCATTTGATAGTTATCACCTGACTGTATAATTTGAAATCCATTGTCTGGACTATTATATTTTTCTTTAAGCTGACTTAAAACTTCTTCAACTTCAGTTTTTTTAACATCTTCGCCTTCTTTCTTTAAAAAATTAACAACCGTTTTTACTGTAAGCGGTTTATTAGATATAAAAAGTAGACTCTCAACCTTAGTTTTTAACATAACATTTATCTTTTTATTTTAATATAGTTTTATCGTGAAAGAAATCAACAGATTTCTCCCCTTCACTTCTTTACTTCGTAAGAAGCTACGGTCGAAATGACAGGAGGGACGATTTTTGTTCTCCGCCCCACTGTCATTTTGACTGTGGTTAGACAGAAAGGAGAAATCTATTCCCATTGCCATCACGAGAGGGACGATTCTTATTCTCTCCACCCTGTCATTTCGACTGTAGTTATACGGAAGGGAGAAATCTGTTCCCCTGGTAATCAAAGTTAAACTTTCTCCATGTGAATATCTTCAAACAGGCTAGCCTGTCGAACTATCAGCTGTCTTTGTTTTACAAGTTCCAAAACAGCTAAGAAATTAACAATAACTTCAGTTCTATTCTTTGCACCTGACATCAGTTCTTTAAACCCAACCTTCTTTTGTTTTTTTATAAGATCTTTCAAATCAAAGATAGTTTTTTGTAGACTGACAGTCTTTTCCATTGTCTGTTGCGGTAATTTCACGAGAGGATCAAGTCTTTTCAGAACAGACAAATATATTGATCTCATTGTTTTCACTCGAAGTTCAGTCGGTGGAGAAAATTCGACAACCGTCTTCATTGGTGCTTTTTCTCTTGAGAATGTAAATCGTTTCTTACCAATCATCTCCTCAATAATTTTTGAAGCATCAACAAATTGCTTATACATTTTCAACTGTTTCTCAAGATCATCTAGTTCACCTTCCTCATCTTCAACTAGTGGTAATAAAGCTTTTGATTTCAAATATAGTAATCGTGTTGCCAAAACCAAAAAGTCAGACAGTTCTTCTGCGTCTCTATCCTCAATCAACTCAATATGTTCCAAGAATTGATCAGTAACCTCAGCAATCGCAATTTCAGTGATCTCAAGCTCGTGTTTATCAAGAAGTTGAAGCAGTAAATCCATTGGGCCTGCAAATTTTTCTATTTTAACTTTATACATAAATTGAACACAAAATTACAAATAAGTTACGAATTTACAAATGTATTAAGAGAAGAGAATCCAGTAAAACTGGAAAAAATCTCAGTAATTTATTTTAACTTAAGCTCCAACTGCTCCCCCATTAATCGTTTAACTTCCTTTTTTCCTTTACCAGTCAAACCAACTTTTTTAATAAACCACTTATGAGGAGTTCTGACTCCGTATCCTGTCATTAATTCTTTATCAATTAGACTTTCAATACTTCCTGTAATAATTTTTGCACGAAGTTCTTGTTTTGGAGACTTTTTACCACGATAGAATTCTAAAAACCGCACACGGTCGACAGTCGCAACCTTACTATTATAGCACGTTTTTAATATAAACTTTTGCAACCTTGATAGTCGCATATATTTATTTTTTACTAAGTGGTTCATCAATACGCACTCTATCTCTAGGAAACAGCGTCGCTTGTTTGATATTATCAAGGCCAAGAAGTTGCCAAGTGACTCGTTCAAGTCCCATTCCTATTCCACCATGAGGTGGCATACCGTATTTGAAGGCCATTAGATAGTATTCGAAATCTTTTGGATCAAGTTTGAATTTTTTCATACTCTCAACTAGCATGTCGTAGTCATGAATACGCTGACCACCTGTCACGATCTCCATGCCTCGAAACAATAGATCAAAACTCATTGTGTATCCAGGATCTTCTGCGTCAGGCATTGTGTACATTGGTCGTTTTTCTACTGGATAATGAGTCACAAACAGAAAGTCTGACTTAAATTTCTTTTTCGTATACTCACCCATCAATTTTTCTTGATGCGGTTCAAAATCAGGTTCTTTTGTTGCTCCTTTTTCACCATATTCATCTTCTAACACTTTCTGAGCTTCTTTCAATTTCATTTGAGGTGGATTTTCAGGGAACTCTGGCATTGTGACTTCGAGTAACTTAATTTCATCTTGGCAAGTTGCTTTAACTTCGTCCATCATTGACTTAATTACAGAATAAATCATCTCCATGACATCATTTTGATTCTTAATAAAGCCCATCTCAAAATCAAGACTTGTATACTCATTAATATGACGATTAGTATCATGTTCCTCTGCTCGATAAACACTTCCAGTTGTATAAACTCGTTCAAAAACGCTCACCATCTTCTGTTTATAGAATTGAGGACTCTGAGCAAGGTAAGCTTTGTGTCCGAAATAGTCTACATTAAAAACATTTGCACCACCCTCTGTTGCCATTGCTACAATTTTTGGACATTGAAACTCTGTGAAATCTTTTTCATCTAACTTTTTTCTATATCCAGCAATTAGCGCAGACTGAATTTTGAAAACAGCTGTCGCTTTTTCACTTCTCAGATTAAAAGGTAGATTTTCTAAATAAGTATCCATGTGAATATCACTACCAAGTTCATAAGGCAATGTCTGTGCCTCTGCTAAAACTTTGATTTCTTTCGCAAGAAGTTCAACTGTCCCCGTTGCCATCAGATCATTTTTTTGTTTCTCCCCTCGTTCCTGAACTATTCCTTTAATTTCAAGCACATATTCAGGTCGAATGCCTTCCACCAAATCTTTTGAAGCGTTATCAAGTTCCGCAGGAACTACGACTGTCTGCAAAATGCCAGTCCTATCCCTCATATCAAGAAACGCAATCTTCCCCATATTACGCCGAGCGTTAACCCAGCCTTTCACAGTTATTTCTTCTCCAATTTTCGTTGCCGTATGTGTATTTATTGTTCTTTCCATATAAATGCACTTGGCCACTAATTACAAATTACCACGAAACCACAAATTAAATTAGAACTCTTTTGAATTTAACTCCGTCGTGTGTAAATGTTGCCAGTATACCAAGTTTTAAATTGTTTGCTATTAAATATTTCTTTACTTGATCATAGTCACATGTTTGAAATCTGGGTTTTACCTTTAATTCTAATACAATCTTATCCTCAATTTGAAAATCTAAATAGTAAAAACCAACTCGCTCCTCCTGATACTCTAGTTTTATATAAACTTGCTCAATAAATTTAATACTTTTTGTTTTTAATCCTTTTGCTACCGCTTTTTGATAAAACTTTTCCGGATGATTGGGCCCTAATTCATTATAAACATCAAACAAAACCCCAACTATTTCAAAACTCAATTCTTTATATAAAACTTCAACTTCCATACTAAATATTATAAAAAATTTGTGGTTTCGTGGTAATTTGTAATTAGTGGACTAAGTACTAAGGATAAATTCTATTCAAAGTTCTAGGAAACGGAATTGTCTCCCTAACATGCTTCACCCCACACATCCATCCAACGATTCGCTCAAGTCCGAACCCAAATCCAGCATGTGGCACACTTCCATATTTTCTAATATCTAAATACCATGCAAAATCTTTTTCGTTTAAGTTATGTTCTTTTATTCTTTTTAATAGTTCATCATAATCATCCTCTCTAGCTGACGCGCCAGATATTTCACCATGGCCTTCAGGGGCAATTAAATCAGCACAAAGTGCTAAATTCCCTTCTCGTTTCATATAAAAAGCCTTGATTTTAGCTGGCCATTTTTCAATAAACATCGGAGCATCCTCACCTTCCATAATCAATGTTTCATCATCATTTCCAAGATCTTCACCGTCTTTTATGTCAGATCCTTTTTCTTGTAATAATTTGATAGCATCTTTGTATTCAACTCTTTTGAATGGTTGATCAATCTTCTCCAGTACAGAAATGTCTCGTTCTAGAATCTCAAGCTCAGCTTTATTTTTTTCAATTACTTGTGAAACAATAAACTTTATCAACTCTTCCTGCAGATCCATTGCCATCTCATTATCATAAAAAGCCATCTCAGCATCCATCATCCAAAACTCTGTTAAATGTCGCCTTGTTTTTGATTTTTCCGCTCGAAAAACAGGTCCAAAATCAAACACTTTTCCTAGACTAGATATTGCTGCTTCCAAATACAGTTGACCACTCTGTGAAAGGTAAGCTTTTGTCTCATCAAAATAGTCTATTTCAAAAAGATCAGTTGTGCCTTCACACGCATTCGGTGTTAATATCGGAGAATCAATCTTTGTGAAATCTTTTTCCAAAAGAAAATCATAAACAGCTTTCACAACAGTTGTTCTTACTTTCTGAATAGCAGACTGTTTCGGTGACCGCAACCATAGATGTCTATTTTCTAATAGGAAGTCTGGCCCATGTTCTTTATTTGAGATTGGATACTCTTCTGATTTTTGAATAAACGCTAGATCACTTACTTGAACTTCGTACTCTTCTTTTTTTGGATGTTTACTAACTATTCCTTTTAATTCAACTGAACTTTCCTGAGTCATCTCTTCAACAACTTTCCAGATATCACCACTTGCCTCATTTTTCGAAACAATACACTGACAGAACCCTGATCCATCTCGCAGTTGCAAGAAAGCAATTTTCCCACTAGATCGAAAGTTGTATACCCAACCTTTCAGTTCAACTTCTTTGTCTAAGTAATTTTTTAGATCTTTAATATAAATCATAATTAAAATAATCCAAACAAATTCGTAAATTTGTAGAAGATTCGTTATTCGTAGTATATTACTATTTTAGCGTATTTTTATGAAAATTGGAAGTATTTTTAGATATAATTTTTCATTTTGACAAAATTATAGTAAAATGTTAGTATTAATTTTATTGTTCCTTCCACAAACAGAGAGGTCTGATGTTCAAAAAAATTGGTCTAACTTTCATCATCGTGCTTGCTCTAGCTGTAACCTGCAATGACGCAAAGGGAGTCTGCGATATCTTCCAAGGTCTTAATGGAATCTACTGTGTTGATCGCGGACACTTAAAGCAAATAAGAAGAGGTATCCGCAGGATAATTCCAGTCTATATTCCTAACGATTTTCCTGAATATTTCGAAATTCAGTTACTCGAAACAAGCAATCAAGTAGAAATTTATGGATTAGCGTACTTAAGAACGGGAAAAGCTGGCGTATATGAGTATATTGGTGTAATTAAACTAAATAACGGCAGAGCCGTCACACACAAGCTACCTAGACCATTCATAGGTAGATTAATACACCAAAAAAGATACAGCGAAATTATAGACTTTCAGATTAGTGAAGTAATTAACTTCAAACATGTACAGAGAGATGTAACTACCGAGCATACTCTCTGGTTAATGTTTGGAATAAACAATGAATTCCGAATAAGAGCAGTTCAAGGGCCTTTCTACAACTTCCCATAATCCCGACCACGTTTCGGGATTTTCTATTTGATTTTTTGCTAAATTTGTGATAAAATTTAAAAAACGCTAAAGAGTTAGCGTTAATTCAGTGATTTCTAGTCAATTGTTTCTTGCACAAATTGACCTAATACTTCTACTGTTTTATATCCAGAAGTACGTGATAGTTCTTTTCCTTGTTGGAAAATTATTATTGCTGGGATTGAACGGATTTCATATCTTGCAGGGATATTACCATTTTCAATAGCCGCATTGTTTACGTCATCTGTATTTAGTAATACAAACTTTACATCTCCGTCATAGGCTTGCCCAAATTCCTCAAAATCAGGTTTTTGCATTCGACAAGGCCCACACCATGGAGCCCAAAATAAAACAACGACAGGATCATCTGATTGCAAAACTTTTTTTTCAAAATTATTTGGACTCAAATCGAACACTTTTCCGCTCATGACGTAATCCTTTCAGATTGGATAGACAAAACCAACTAATTACCTAATTTAATCATATATAAAATATAAAGTCAATATGAAATTCACAATTGATGAACAACTAACGAAATTAAGACTTGATAAATATCTAACTGAAAAAATAGACAAATCAAGAAGCCAAATTAAAAAAGATATTGAGGCTGGTCTTGTTTTGATTAATAATAAAAAGGCAAAGGTGCATCAGTTTTTGAATGAAGGTGATGTTATTAAGATCAAAGCTCAAAATTCGAAACTCGAAACTCGAATATTGCATGACGATAGTAAGAAAGTTAAAATTAAAACTGTAATTAAAAACTTGTTTGCTAAAAAAGAAAAGATGCCAGAGATTAAAGTGATCGAGAAAAACGATGACTATCTTATTATTGAGAAACCAACAGGGTTACTAGTTCATCCTACGCTAAAGAACGAACCAAACACTTTAATTGATCTATTAATTAAAAAATTCCCAGAACTTAAAAAGATTGGTGACTCCGTTGCGCTTGAAAAAAACGATCAGATATTTCGACCAAGCATTGTTCATAGATTAGATAAAGACGTTTCAGGACTAATGATCGTACCAAGAAATCAAGATGCTTTTGATTATTTCAAATCACAGTTCAAACTCAGAAAGATATACAAAGGTTACGTTACACTTGTACATGGAGCATTAGAAAAAAACGATGATATTATTGATTTCGAAATCAGCAGAGGTGTTAATTCTGGCAGAATGGCTGCTCATCCCGAAGGATCAGGTAAAGGAAAACCAAGCGCAACTCAATTTAAGGTACTGAAAAAGTTTTTAAAGTTCACATTAGTAGAAGCTAGACCGCTAACTGGTAGAACCAACCAAATCAGAGTTCACTTTTTCGCATATGGCCACCCTATCGTTGGTGACGTACTCTATCAATCAAAAATCAAAGGGCAAAAATCAAAAATCAAACTAAATCGAATATTTCTGCACGCACAAAAACTTAGTTTCACAGATAATAACGGGGAAGAGAAAAGTTTTGAGTCTCCGTTACCTGAAAAGTTAGAGACAATACTTAGTAATCTCAAAAAAACTAATTAAACTCTATTCTCGCACACTTTAGTGTGCTCTAAACGAACCTATCAAAATAAAAACCATGCCCTACAGATATCATCCAAATTCCACCTATTTCGTAACATACAAGACATATCATTCTCTTGACTATTTCCAATCCGACTCAAATAAAAAGATTTTACATGAACAAATGATTAAAGCTTGTGAAAAATTCGATTTCAACCTAATAACATACGTTATTTTATCAAATCATTACCATTTATTAATAGAAACTCAAGACAAAACAAATCTTAACAAAGCCATTCAAATAATAAATGGCGGCAGCGCCTTTCTCATAGACAAACCGTCACAAACAAAACAAGTTTGGCAAAGAGCAAACAAAAATAGCTCAGCAATACTAAATGAAGAAAGTTTCTTTAGTGTACTGGGATACATCGTTGGAAATCCATTGAAACATGGGATAGTTAAGGACTTTGACGAACTGAATGAATATAGATTCTGTAACTATATTGAACAGATAAACGAACATAGTAAAGGGTTAATAAATGACTTAATTTTGAAAAACTGCAAATTGGATTTTGAATCGCCTGAATCCTTTGAAAGGATTTATGGGAGTGCTTAGAGCACACTAAAGTGTGCGAGAAATAGGCTCTATCCCCGCGAACTTCACTTCGTGATAAATGAAGAAATCAACACAAAGTTTGATCATAAGTGTACCAAAATAAAACTCTATTCTCGCGGACTTTAGTCCCCTCCAAACGACCCAATCAAAACAAATCCCCATATTATTTATGAAAGACATACCAACAACGAAACAAAACGAGTCTATTGTTTTAGATTCTTTCAACGAACAGATCGAGACTGTTCCTGAACTTTTTTTTATTAAAAAACTAACAACTGAATTACCAGACCTAAAACTGTACATGGTTGGTGGAATTGTTAGAGATACTCTACTGAGAACAGAACAAAACGAAGTCACATCAAAAGATTTTGACTTTGTAGCGCAAGGAGTTGAAATAGATGAATTAATTAAAGTGCTCAAACAATACGGAAAGATTAATCTTGTCGGAAAAAGATTTGGAGTTCTAAAGTTCTATCCGACAGGGATTAAATTAACAGAACCAATTGATATTGCCTTACCTAGAACAGAATTTTCAGAAGGAACTGGGCGATCGCAAGATATTACAACAAAATCTGACAAAAATCTATCTATTAAAGACGATTTAAGTAGACGAGACTTAACTATCAATGCAATAGCTTACGATATTAATAATCAAGAGTTAGTTGACCCTTACAATGGACAAGAAGACTTAAAATCAAAAGAAGTTCGAGCGGTAGGAGAACCTGAAGCAAGATTTCAAGAAGATTATTCTAGAATGCTGCGGGCGATTCGATTCTCATGTAAATTTGATTTTGAGATTGATAAAAAAACCTGGCAAGCAATACAAAAAAGGATAGTAAAAATTAACAGTCTGACACCTGACGATGAAAGGGCTGTTTCACATGACACAGTTCGAAAAGAGCTGCTAAAATCATTAGCAGCCAATCCAGTTAAAGCTCTAGAACTACTTGATGAGTCTGGCGCATTAAAAGAAATTTTACCAGAAGTTGAAGAACTAAAAGATTGTGTACAACCACCAGAATATCATAGCGAAGGTGATGTTTTCGAACATACCAAAATGATATTAGAAAAAGCAGATTCACCTGAATTCAAAGAACAGTTCCCAAACGCAAAAATGTCAGAAGAATTCATTTTCGGACTGCTGTTACACGACGTTGGTAAACCGTCTACAAAAACGTGGAAGGATAAAAAATGGACTTTTCATAAACATGACTCAGTCGGAACGCAGATCGCCCAAGAAATCATGGAAAGATTGCAGTTCACAACAAAACAAAAAAACAAAGTTCTATTCATGATAAAAAATCACATGTTCTTAATGTCAGCGCCTGACGTTTTTCAAATTAGTAATAAAAAGGTTGCTGAAAGATTTATAGACTCTCCACACAGCCAAGAACTGTTACAACTATTCTTTCTTGACGCACTATGCTCACTGCGACCAGACGGGTCTTCACCGATGAAAAATTTTGAAGAAACATTAATTAAAATAGATGAGATTAAAAAAATCAGAGAAAACCAACCCGAGAAGATTGAAGAAATAATTAACGGTCAAGATATAATGGAACTTCTAGGAATCAAAAAGACTCCACTTGTTGGAATCACCAAAAAAGTTATTATAGAATTAAAAGAGTCAGGAAAAATCAATTCAAGAGAAGAAGCTCTTGCTTTCATTACAAAAAATAAAAAATTTCTACTTAAATATACTGAAACACCTCTGGACAAAAAGCAGACAGAAATAGTTGAGGAAATTCTACATAAAACCAGCTAGTCTTTACAAATTCATTTATTCTGCTATAATACAAATCCTACCAGCGCATCTTCTACCGCCCCGTGCTATATTCTTCGGACGACATCCCTAAGAAAAAGAATGAATAGTTGTTTTGTGGTAACTGCGCTTTCAACCTTGATTAAGCATAAATTAATCCGGTCTCCCAACCTCCCGATTCACCTCGAGAGGTTCCTACCTTTAAAAAGACTTTACTAGCAAAAGTATGATATACTAATATTAGATTGCCCGCCTCTTTTGTCTGCTTGTCATCTCCGCAGAGATGAGCCTGTTCACGCCAGGAATTCCCCGCAATCAATGGGCAAAAGAAAAGGTCCGCCTCGATACTTCAGATCACCCCGTCGACATTGTTGACGGGGCCTTCCTTTAAATAAAAATAAAATCATGATATAAATATAGCAAGGAGGTCACAATGGACGCAACAAAGCTCGTCAGATCAGACCTCCAGCAGTTTATTGGAGGTAAAATCACGTTCTTTCAATTTGTTCCAAACAAAAAATTCAGAGGTACAATTCAAGAAATTATCTTAGTCAACGGAATCCTACTGATCAAGTTCGGTGATAAAGAAAAAGATCCTGGTGGAACAGTTGCGGCAACTAATCAATGGGAAGTAATTGAACCAAAAGATCTAGATATAAGATTGTCGGAATTTGTAGTCACCGAGCTAAGTCATAACAAAGTCGCACTTCACTCTGAAAAACACTCTAGCTATATAACTTTTTGCGCACCCATACCACACCAACGACTGGCCAAGTGCTAGTCGTTTTAATATTAAATAACAGTTATAATATGAAACATAAAATTTTTGTAATCTCAGGTCCTGCAGCAGTTGGCAAAACAACTGTTTCAAAATTGATCATGAAAGAATTTCCACAACTTCAGAAATCAGTGACTTACACAACTAGAGAAGAAAGAAAAGGCCAAGCAGAAGACAAGATAATGAAATACATTTCGAAAAACGAATTTTTAACTAAAATCAAAAAAGATCATTTCATAGAATGGGCACATGTTCATGATAACTATTATGGAACAGATAAAAAGTATCTAATTAAAAAGCTTAAAAATGGTCCTGTCATAATGAACATTGACGTTCAGGGTGGATTGCAAATAAAACAGCAGTTTCCAGACGCAATTCTTATTTTTATCAAACCAGAGTCGTTCAACCAATTAAAAACAAGGTTATTAAAGAGAATGCATGCGAATTTTGATAAAAAAGATTTTAATATCAGATTAACGAACGTCAAAAACGAGCTTAAATTAGGTAAAAAATACGATTTCAAAATTATCAACAAGGAGAAGCAGATCAAACAAACCGTTGAAAAAGTCAGTAAAATTATTTCCAAGGAACTATCTATTGACTAAATTAAGCATATAGTTTATACTATTGGACATAATATGAAGAAGAGTAAAGATGGGTTTAGAAGGGATTATCCTCTCTCTCCCATCTCCCCCCTCTAAAACTTATGACAGACGAAAAAAAGACAACTCCTGAAAAAGAAGTTGAACAACCAATCAAAGAAGCTAAACCTTCAGATAAAAAACCAGAAGCTCCAAAAGAAGCTAAACCGAAAACAGAAGAAAAGAAGGAAGTAGAGCTTGATCGAGCATTTCCAGATGTAAAACCTGGCTGTGTTGTAAAAGTTCACCTTGAAATTACTGATGTAAACCCAAAAGGTGAAGAAAAGAAAAGAATCCAAATTTTTGAAGGGATCGTTATTGCTCGAAAACATGGTAAAGGAATTAACTCAACAATCACTGTTAGAAAAGAATCTGGCGGAATCGGTGTTGAAAAAATCTTTCCATTAAATCTACCAACTGTAAAAAAGATTGAGATCGTAAAAAGATGGAGAACAGTTCGAGCTAAACTTGGTTACCTGCGAGACAAACACAAACGACTTCGTGAAGTAGAACCTGGTACAAAAAGATCAAGAAAAAGATAAAAACTTCTATACAAAAAACCGAGAGAAATCTCGGTTTTTTTAATGACGTAAACTAACTACTAACCGAGGATTCGAATCCTCGGTTAGTAACTATTTTAACTTTGGAATATCTCTACAAAATTTTCTTCAAATACTGCCCAGTCAAAGATTTACTAGATTTGGAAACTTTGTTAGGTGAACCCTCTGCTACAATGTAGCCACCTTTTTCACCACCTTCTGGCCCAAGATCAATTATGTGATCACAGTTCTTCACAACGTCAAGATTGTGTTCGATGATAAGAACTGAGTTACCTTTTTCAACTAATCTATTTAAGATAAATAAAAGTCTTTTGATATCATCAAAATGAAGTCCGGTTGTTGGCTCATCAAGAACATAAAGAGTTTTTCCAGTAGCGTAACGAGACAACTCAGTGGCAAGTTTTATTCGCTGAGCCTCACCACCTGAAAGAGTGGTTGCACTCTGCCCAAGTTTCAAATAACCAAGTCCAACCTCTTCGAGAATAGTAAGTTTTTCATTAAGAATTGGAGTATCTCCAAAAAACATCTTTGCCTCAGCCACTGTCATATCAAGAACGTCTGAAATGTTTTTTCCTCGATAATGTATTTCTAAAGTTTCTTTATTATACCGTTTACCTTTACATTCTGAACACTCCACATAGATATCTGGTAAGAATTGCATTTCAATTTTAATCAGACCATCACCTTTACACTCTTCACAACGACCTCCTTTTACATTAAAACTAAATCTACCAGCATCAAACCCTTTAATCTTCGCTTCTGGAACATTTACAAATAAATCTCGAATGTAAGTGAAAAGACCAGTGTATGTTGCAGGATTTGATCGAGGCGTTCGACCAATTGGAGATTGATCAATTGTAATAACTTTATCTAAATGTTCAAAACCTGTAATTGTTTTATGTTCTGCTGGCAAATCTTTTGACCGATAAAAATATCGTGAGATTGCTTTTGCTAAAATATCAGTCATCAAAGTTGATTTACCTGAACCAGACACACCAGTAATTGCGACCAACTCACCTAACGGAATTTTTGCATCAATATTTTTCAGATTGTGAGCAGTTGCACCCTTTATCTCGAGAAACTTTCCATTACCACGCTCTGCACTCTTTTTGATTACATCAATATTCAATTTTCCAGATAAATATTTACCAGTTAATGAGTTTTTGTTCTTCAATATATCATTAATTGGACCCTCAGCAATAACTTTACCACCATAAATACCAGCACCAGGGCCAACGTCAATAATATAATCAGCTGAATGCATCATTGCATCGTCATGCTCTACTACAATCACTGAATTGCCTTTATCTCGCAAAGCCTGTAATGATTTTATCAATTTATTGTTGTCAGCACTATGCAAACCAATTGACGGTTCATCCAAAACATAGATAACTTCAGATAAAGAAGAACCTAACTGAGTAGCCAATCTAATTCGTTGTGATTCTCCTCCTGATAGAGTTGTCGCACTTCGCCCCAAAGCTAAATACCCGAGTCCAACATCTTCAAGAAAACCAACTCGACGTTCAATCTCTTTGATAATAGCACCCGCAATCTTGAACTCAAGCTCGTCCACTTTCTCTGTAATATATTGGAAATCTTTTTTAGGTAATTTTTTATCAGGAAACTTAGCACTTTTCAACAGTTCTTTAACTAACACACGCAAATCACTAACTGCGACCTCTGTATAGTTCACAATTGAATTTCCACCAACAGTTACAGCCAAACTTTCCTTTTTTAATCTTTTCCCTTCACAATCAGGACAAGTATGCAATCTCATGTACTTTTCAATCTCCTTTCTAATGTACTCTGAATCTGTTTCTTTGTATTTTTTCTCAAGACCTGGAATTACTCCTTCAAAAGTCATCTTTTTTGAACCTATTTGATACTCTTGATCACCTGTTCCGTATAAAACAATTTCCTTAGCTCTTTTTGTTAATTTTTCAACTGGCTCATCATTTGAAAATCTATTTCTTTTCGCAACAGCACTTAAAAGTTGCCAAATTGAAGTTTGGTTAGAAAATATTTTTGTCCAAGGCTTTATTGCACCTTGCGCTAATGTTAATCTAGGATTATTTATCACTAATTCAGGATCAATCTCCTGTTTATGACCAAGTCCACTACAAGTTGGACAAGCTCCAAATGGTGAATTGAAAGAAAAACTTCTTAATTCAATTTCAGGCAAATCAATATCACATTTTGGACAAGTATAGTATTGGCTGAATAAAAAATCACCTTTTTGATCAGATCGAAGCAGAACAACTAAACCATTACCTAGATCAGATGAAACTTTCACTGATTCAGTCAACTGTTCTTTGGTTTCTTTATCATTATCAAGTAAAACTCTATCAACAACGATTTCTATTGTATGTTTTTTTTGTTTATCAATATCAAGTTCGTCAACTTCTTCAATATTATAAATAATACCATCAACCCGAACTTGGAAGTAGTTTGCTTTTCTAATTTCTTCGAAAACTTTTCTGTGAGCACCTTTTTGTTCACGGACAATCGGTGCCAAAATGGTAACGTTAACTTTATTATTAATTTTCCAAATTTTTTCAACAATCTCTTCCACTGTCTGACGTGAAACTTCTTTTCCACACTCTGGACAGTGAGGATGTCCAATTCTAGCAAACATTAAACGAAGCATGTCATAGACCTCTGTAATAGTACCTACAGTTGATCTAGGGTTCTGAGCACTATATCGCTGATCAATAGCAATTGCAGGTGACAATCCTTCAATTCTATCAACATCAGGTTTATCTTTTACCTCTAAAAATTGACGAGCGTATGAAGAAAGACTTTCAACGTACCGTCTCTGCCCTTCAGCATAGATTGTGTCGAAAGCTAATGAAGATTTCCCAGACCCAGATAGTCCTGTAATAACGACTAATTTGTTTCGAGGAATATCAACGTCGATGTTTTTTAAGTTATTGACTTTTGCTCCTTTAATTTCTATTTTTTGCATATGCGAATTTGGCCGATGCGAATTTGCGAATAATGCCTTTCGACTTACGTTGTTCGCTCAAGGCCTCGAAAGAGAGAAGCGAATCGAGAGGCGAATGTTGCGAATTTTCTGCAGATGATGCGAATCTATGCGAATTATATGAATTATTTTCGCAGAGAATTCGTATTCTTTGAAGAATTCACAGTTTGCATTGTATTTCTACATTTTCGTATCGGATACAAGTTGTTTGATATTATACATTTTAAAATTAAATGTGTAAAGCCCCCAAGGTCACTCGTCGTAAAATTATAAAAGCACCGTTGATTAACGGTGCTTTTTAGAAGCGTTAGTCTCGCAGAGCGCCAAGACGTTGAAGATCAACTAGACTTGAATATAATCCATTTCCAGCCAGCAACCGTTCATGATTTCCCTTCTCAACAATCTTTCCACCATTGATAACGTAGATCATGTCAGATCGCCTGATCGTTGACAACCTATGAGCAATTGCCACGATAGAAATGTTCAGTTTTTCTCGCACACTGTTTATCATTTCTTGGATTGCACACTCAGCCTCACTATCAAGATTAGACGTTGCTTCGTCAAGAACTAGAACTTTCGCTCCATTCAGAAGCGCAATGTACGCTCGAGCAATACCTACTCGTTGTTTCTCACCACCTGACAGCTTCACTCCTCGTTCACCGACTTGAGTATTCAATCCATCAGGAAAACGGTTTGTATCACTTAACGTCTTCGACAGATGAGCTGCCAAAAGCGCCTCGTCTACTTGATCTTGAGTTGCACTGCAACAAGCATAACAGATGTTCTGCAAAATCGTTCCGTCAAAGATTTCAACATCTTGCTTCACGATTGCAAACAGTTTTTTGTACCAATGCAGATCCAACTGCTTAATATCAGTGCCATCAAGTTGAATTACACCTGTCTCAATGTCGTACATTCGACATAACAACTTTATCAGAGTTGTTTTTCCTTCTCCACTTTTCCCAACCAGCGCAACCATCTGTTTCGGATGTATTGTTAAGTTAAATTTGCGCAAAACTGCTTCCTGTTTTTCTGGATAAGAAAAGTCCATCTCTTTCACAGTGAAAACACCTTGATACGATTCTGGAATAATGGCATTTTCATGGTTAACAATCTCAGGTTGCTCATCTAGAAGCTTTTTCATTCTCAAAATAGAGTAGATTCTCCGAATTGCATTTGTATAGCTATCCATCAAAGCCCAAATCTGACTTAACATGACACTGCCTGTTGCAATCAAGAAAACTAGCGTACCGACCGACACTTCACCAATTGAAACAAGATAAAGTGTCGTGCAAATAGTTAGAATGAATCCGAAGTTGAAAGTTATACTGATTAAAGAAAACAACTTTTCAATTTTGATCGACAGTTTCCTATCAATTCGTTTCATATCGTTGCGAACGTTCGCATGTTCGCGAACTTCTCTTCGTTCTTGTACAAAGTTCTGAACTGTATTGATATTAAGAATTGATTGACAGAACATACCGATCGCCAACTCTTTTTTCTCTTCCCAGATATCCCAGTCCGCAATGTATTTATCGTAAACAAACTTATAGATAAATACACCGGGGATAATTGCTATCAGAAACATCGCCCCAATCCTCCAATCAATAAGAAGTAGAAACACCAAATTTATTGACATGTAAATGATTGGTGGGAAAAAGTCCCAAAACAATGAATGAATGATCTGCAAAGTTCGATCAATCCCCTTCTCAATCTTGGAAACTTTCTTACCGGTGTTCTCTCTCTCGTGAAAACCTACTGAAAGTTCAAGTAACTTTTCTTGAGCTCGTGCTGGTAGATCATTCTCAAGATCAATTGCCAGTTTTTTGTAATTAATCATGTGAACAAAGTGCCAAATAAAATCATTTGTGATCTTTATGGCAAACAGTCCGACTAGAAGAATGATTACTCGATTCGTAATTAAACCATCAGCAATCACTTTTGGTAGTTCGTCAAAGATCATCTTCAACAAATATGGAAACACAATGTGTAGTGACTGCACAATGAACATTACAATTAGTATCCATGCCAGTCGTCTGCGATAACTAACAAGCAACTCATAAAGAGTTTTCATTCCTTTTAAAAACAATGAGAAACTTGTTTCTTTACTTTTTTCATCAAAATCCATAGACATAAACGATCTCCTTTCAAGTGTGAAAGTCAATTTCGGAGATGAAACTAACTTATTATAAATTAACAAAACCTGCTCATCAGAGCAGGCTGTTTTTTGAATCTTATTTTAGAAGTAATTATGAAATATAACTATTACAATTACTAAAATTCGAAAAATAACCTGCTCTACGAGCAAAAATAAACCCTGTCGCTCGTTTTCGAGCAACAAATGCCATTACTACATATGCACGAGTAATGCCAAAAGCTTTTGGTTTAATTTTTCGAAAATTTACCATATTTCGTAATTTTTTTGTAAATTTAGTAATTTTAATTATTATACATTCAACAAACAACTTTACAACATTTAACAAAAGTTGTCAAACACGTAAATTGTATCACTATATAAGACGTATCAAAAACAATTCTATTACAAAAAGTCCCAATCAAGGACTTTTCATTAAATACAATATGTTTTACAGTCCAAATTTTTTAATATTCCCATCAGCAATCTTTTGAATTTCAGCAATTTGAGCTTGTCCTTCTTTATTTTGAAAAAGATGTTTAAAACGACCTTGCAGTTTCAAATACTCATCTACTTTAATCTTATCCTTTGGACAGTTCTCAACAGCAGCTAACTTTCCATCAACATATTCAACTACAGGATACAAACCTGTCTGCTGAGCTAGTTTTGCTACTTTTATAGTGTCTTTTGGTTCCGTATACCAACCTGGTACACAAGTCACTAGTATCTGTAAATATTTAGGTCCTTTCATTTTCAAAGCTTTCTTAACTTTATTTTGCAGATCGATTAAATTACCACAAGTTGCACTACCAACGTAAACACAGCTGTGTGCCAAAGCAATGTCCAACATGTTTTTCTTATGCAGATCATTTCCAAAAGACTCTTTACCAGGAGGAGTGGTTGTTGTGTTTGCATTTATAGGAGTAGATCCACTAGCTTGCATACCTGTGTTCATATACGCTTCATTATCTAAGCAAATATACAAAACATCTTCACTTCGTTCCCACATCCCTGAAATTAAACCAATACCAATATCATAGGTTGCGCCATCACCTCCCCAAGCAATTAGGTTAACACCATCTCGTTGTTTTTTGAATTTCAAAGCAGCATCAATCCCGGAAGTTAGACTGCTAGCATTCTCAAAATCTGCGTGAATCCATGGCATCTGAAAAGAGCTTCTAGGAAACTGTGACGTTGTAACTTCAGAACATCCAGTTGCATTCGCAACAATAGTATTCGGTCCAGCAGCCTCTAAAACATGTCTCATCGCCAAGATCTCACCACAACCAGCACAAGCACTGTGTCCTGGATTAATCGGATGTTTGAACGGCATTGTATATTTATTGTCTGACATAATTAGATTTTATAATTTATAGAAATAGTTATCTGCTAATACATAAACCCAAACGGTACAGCCTGCTGACCACCTTCACAGGTTGGTTTATTTAGATTATCTGTTTTGAATAGAGCGTTTGACTTGATCGGTC
The DNA here is from genome assembly GCA_018693855.1 of Candidatus Falkowiibacteriota bacterium. GTDB lineage: Bacteria > Patescibacteriota > Patescibacteriia > UBA11705 > JABHMO01 > JABHMO01. The sequence goes on along the minus strand of JABHMO010000044.1, from coordinate 299 downwards.
CATCTTTGTCAATAAACCGATTTAAATGTAAATCTAGTAGACGCGCTGTATCTTTGAAATCTTTCACTCGAAAAAGGTTACAACCTGGTTTCACAGAAACATTACCACGATCGTCACTCACGTACGTACAACATTTTCTACCACTATCAGAAAAACCGACTGGATAACCAGTTGCGTCAACATAATATATTCTATCACGAGTAAAAGATCCTGCATAATTAATCTGAACTCTTAAGAAAACAGGCCAATCTTGATTACTGTCTTTATTTGACCAGTTCTCAGGATCAGTACTTGCCATA
>JABHMO010000002.1 GCA_018693855.1 Candidatus Falkowiibacteriota bacterium | reverse complement strand
ACGAATATTATATATTATAAAATCCCTTCAGATTGTTAGAAGGGATTTTTGTTTTAGTTCAGGGGGAGTGGTTCTGGATTTTGTGAACACAGAATCGCTAGAATGAATCCAAACCATGAGTTCATACTTGTGATTATTAAAATTTAGTGTAAAAAGACCTGTTTGTTAAGGTATTTTCTTATTGAAATATTACGTATTATCTTGTATAATTATCATGTATCTATCGTAATTGTTGATTTTAAAGTTAATTTAAATTTAATAAACATTATGAAAATTATTTTACAACTAAAAAAAACAATTAAACCAATTCTATTTATTTTATTCTCATATGTAATTGCTTTAAACTTTGGCGATGTGATTGTTTTTGAAGGGATTTTTCATAAATGGTTATTGGTCTATTTTCTTTTAGGAATAGGGTATGTAATTGGTTTCGTAGCTGGAGAAAACAAAATAGAAAAATATATGCTTGACAGGCTTGAAAAAGAAGGTATTTTGTGGAAAAGTGAAAAAGGTGAATACTTATCTACGCATAGAATGAAGAAAAAATTTGATAAATATATGAATAAAGATAAGTAAGATGACATCAAACACTGTTACAAAAAACACAACTTACTTAACACTGTCTTACGTCGGTCAGAAGATTTTGTCGTTTTTTTATTTTGTTATGGTGGCAAGGTTTATTGGGGTAGAGGATCTGGGTAAGTACACTTTTGCGCTTGGATTTACAACTATGTTTGCGGTGTTTATTGATTTTGGATTAACTCAAACACTGATACGTGAAACGGCTAAGTTCAAGGAGAAAGCAGAAAATTATGTTTCTTCCATCATTGGAGTAAAGGTTGTGTTTTCAGTTGTTATTTATTTAGCAGTGATTCTTTTGGTTAATGTAATGGGGTATCCAGCCATCACTAAGCAGTTGGTGTATTTGGCTGGTTTTATCATGGTAATTGATTCTTTCACGTTAACTCTATGGGGGATCTTTCGAGGTGCTAGGAATCTGAAATATGAGTCCATTAGCATTGTAATAAATCAAGCTATTATTTTGTGTATTGGATTAACTGTTCTATTCTTGAAGCTGCCTCTGCATTATTTAATGTTACCATTCCTTTTGGGTAGTGCTTTTAGCATGTTATTTGCATTATTCTCAACAAGGAAAGTTCTTAAATTGAACTATAAGGTAGCATGGAACAATCGAATACTAAAAACTTTATTCAAAATATCATTACCGTTTGCTTTGATTGCGATATTTAGTAGAATCTATGGTTATATTGATTCTGTGATGTTAAGTAAACTGATCGGCGATAGTGCTGTTGGTTGGTATAGTGTGGCAATGAAAATACCTTTTGCGTTGCAGTTTATTCCGGCAGCCTTAGCTGCTGCTATTTTTCCAGCATTCAGTCATCTCTACGTGACGGATAAATTGAAGTTAAAACAAACCTTTGATAGGGGAATGAAATTTTTAGCAATTCTTGTCTTGCCAATTTCGTTTGGTATTGCTGTTCTGTCTGAACCGATTATTTTAACGCTATATGGTAATGATTACTCACCAGCCATTGAACCACTGTCAATTTTAATGATAGGACTTTTCTTTGTTTTTATGAATTTCCCTCTTGGTTCATTGTTAAACAGTTGCGATAGGCAAGTTACTAACACGAAATTAGTGGGAATAACAATGGTGTTTAATATTATTCTAAACATATTCTTAATTCCAGCTTACAGCTTTGTTGGAGCAGCTATTGCTTTCTTAATTAGTCACGGTTTCTTATTCTTAGCATCATTATTTATTGCGAGAAGGATCATTCCATACAGCAAGAGACATCTTTTATCAGTCATTGTAAAAACAGGCATAAGTGCCTTTGTTATGGCTGTTGTCTTGTTTTACTTGAATGATTTCATCAATTTTGTAATATTAATACCAATAGGTGCTGTAATTTATTTTATTGTCCTATTTGCAATAAAGGGAATGACAATACGTGAACTGAAGATCTTAATTAGTGTGATACTAAAAAGGAAATAAAAACGTTTAATTTATTTCTATTTCCTCTCATACCCTCTTTGTCCTCAATTTCCTTTATACCCTCTATCTCCTAGATTTATTCTAAATATGAAAAAATCCCTCCTCATCACAATAGACTACCCTCCAACAACAGGTGGTGTTGCAAACTATTGGTCAAATTTAGCTGCAAATATGCCAGCTGAATCGTTTTGTGTTTTGGCTCCAGATGATGAGAACTCTGTGCGGTTTGATAAACGACAAGACTATTTGATTTACAGACGTTGTTTATTTACATGCAAAAAATGGAGATGGCCAAAATGGTTGCCCATTTTCATGCATACAAAAAACATCATTAAGAGAGAAAATATCGAGAAGATAGTTGTAACTCATATCTTACCAGTTGGCACTGTTGCTTTGTTAATGAAATTACTATATAAAATTCCATACGTTGTTTCAATGCATGGTTTAGATGTTTCTTACGCAACTGTTTCTTTGCGAAAGAGGTTGTTGTCAAAATTGATTCTTCGTTTTTCTGATACTATTATTGTAAATAGTAATTACACAAAAAATTTGATGTTAAAAAATCTATGTGATAAGTGTGAATCAAAAACAAAGATTATTTATCCTTGCCCAAATGTTTCTTATCAGGAACTTGCGGATCAAGATTTAAATTTGTTTAAGAAAGATAATAAATTGGAAGATAAAAAGGTTTTATTGACAGTGGCGCGTTTGGTCCGAAGAAAGGGACAAGATATGGTTATAAAATCTTTAGCAAAGATTAAAGAGTCTATTCCAAATGTAGTTTATTTAATCGTTGGTAGAGGTAAAGAGGATGTAAGATTGAAAAAGATGGTAGACGAGTTAGGTTTACGTGAACAAGTGATGTTTTTTGATGATATTAAGAATAAAGAGTTGCCGTTCTTTTATCACGTAACTGACGCTTTTATTATGCCATCAAGAAAACTTGATGACGGTGACATTGAGGGATTTGGCATTGTTTATCTAGAAGCAAATTTATATACCCTTCCTGCAATTGCTGGTAATGTCGGAGGCGCTCCTGAAGCAGTGATTCATAATCAGACAGGATTAGTTGTTGATCCAGAAGATGAAAACAACATTGCTAAAGCAGTAATCGAACTGTTATCTGATAAAGAAAAATCAAACTGGTTTGGGCAAAAAGGAAAAGAACGCGTTAGTGAGGAGTTTTGTTGGGATAAACAGGCTGATAAATTAAAAGAATTATTATAATATGACGACAAAAACAGATACAAGTGATTTTTTGCAAAAAGAAAGTGATTCCATAGATGAAACTATAAAAAATTTTCTTAAAGAAAATGGTGTTTTTGAACTAAGTAAAGACGAACAAATTGTTAAAGTTGCAAAATTGATTGCAGATATCCCCTGGGGGAAGTCAAGAACAGTTGAAGAATTACTTGTCTTAAAGAAGTATGGTACATGTACTGCCAAACATTCTGCATTACAACGATGTTATAATCTTTTAGGTATAAAAAGTCATCAAGTTGTTTCAACATTTAAATGGTCAGAACAGGGCATCTCTTACCCTGAAAATTTGCAGAAGATACTTGCTGAGGGAGAATGGGATCATGGGCACAATTTTCTTCAGGTTGAGAATCGTGATGGTGAAGTAATTGATGTAGATGTAACTTGGAACCCGTCTCTTCTTGAGTATGGATTCAAATCATTGCCAGAAGATTGGGACGGTGAAACTTCATTTCTAGGACTGAAAATCGATCAAAGATGGGAGAATGTAGACATGAAGACCAAAAAGATTGAATTGATTGAATCTTTGTCTCCAGAATTAAGAGAAAGACGAGAAAAATTCTTAGAGCTATTTGTTGAATGGATTCATTCAATTAATCATACTTTTTAGTCGTCTTAGCTTGTTTATAATAAATCTATTTTGTTAATGAGCTGAATTTTGGTATAATATCCATAATTATTACTAAAAATAAAATTATGGAAAATCAAGATTTATCTCAAGATATAGCGTCTACTCAGTTGGAACAATCAAACGTGCCTTCTGACAAAAAATCAAAGAAAGTTTGGATTATCGTAGGAATCGTTATTTTTGTTCTCATTCTAATTGCCACCGGGGCATTTTTTTATTTCAGATATTATAATTTAGACGATTGTGGTGATTGTCTTATCAATGATATTATCAATTCAGATCCGGCTGCGGAGTATGACAACAATGAGACGATAGACAAGTTCTCTCTCAGTACGGAAGCAAAAGATTTACTTACCGAAAACAACTTTGTGGTTGTTCCTTGGGGGTACAAAGAAGACTTTGTTAAATCTTATAAATTGATCAATGATAGAGAAGTCCCTGTTTTTGTAACATCTGACTCTCTGCTCCATCTGTACCATATTCAATTTGATGAAACTCTAAAGGAAGTGGAGGAAAACCAATTTTATGATGATATTTGGACTATTTCAAAACAAATGGTTGATCAGATGCAAGAGCTTTATATGAACACTGAAAATGAACAAGTCAAAGAAGCAGCTAATCTAAATCAAGCATATTTTTCAGTTATTTTGTCATTACTTTCTCCAAGTGAAGAACAATTGAATTCTACTCAAGAAAGTGACACGACTGGTTCATTTGGTTTGCCTGAGATTGTGGAAATCAATTCTTTTACGCAGGAAGAGTTTGATAAATATCAATACGAAGTACCTTCCTATATAAAAGATCAAGTGGATACCGAGGTTGCTACTATTAAAAAACATCAAGGTTTTTCTCCTTCTGTACTATTTGGTTATGATGAAGACTTTTCTCAATATATACCAAGAGGACATTATACTAGGTCGGAAAAGTTGAAAAATTATTTTCAGGCATTGATGTACATGGGCAGGATGACCTTTTTATTAAACGAAGGAATTGTTCAAAATCCTGAAAATATCAAGCAAACAACTCAAGCTTTGTTAATAGCTGATCAGTTGCATGAAAATCAAGATTTAGAGAAAAAGTGGCAGAGAATGTATGAGATCACATCTTATTATGTTGGTATTTCTGATGATTTGAGTCCGGTTGATTATTTTGAGTCAATTAATACCATTTTTAATGAGGCAGTTGATTATAATTTAGTTAATACTGATCTGATCAATCAGCTTCGTGAAAATCTAAATGACAAGAAAAGCCCAAGTATTATCAGTGGGATAGGCGCTTGTGGTGTCGAGGTAAATCTTGTTAGCGGAGAAATCGAGAAGTCAGCTGAGAAATGTTACGATTCAGGGAAAGGACTTCGGTTTATGGGGCAAAGATTTGTTCCTGACAGTTATATAATGGAGCAGTTAACCGCTACAAATAGTAAGCTCGGCTCTTATCAAGGTGATTTGTCTAGTTTGCCCTTTTCTGGTGCATATTCCACAAGAGATCAAGTAGTCGCTCAAAAAGGTTATCCAACAGGCTTAGAAGTTATGGCTGTTTTTGGCTCACAGAGAGCTCGTGATTTAGTAGCTCAAAATCGTGATAATCAATATGAAGATTATGATAAAGTCTTTGATACTTTAAAATCAGAAGTGGATGCTTTCTCTGAAGATGATTGGACTCAGAATGCTTATTGGGGCTGGATACATTCACTTAGCTCTCTCAATCGCGAGTACGACGAGTCATTTCCTGCTTTTATGAGAACGCCTGCGTGGCAGGATAAACAACTGCAAACAACTCTTGCTTCATGGTCAGAGCTTCGTCACGATACTATTCTCTACGTAAAACAAAGTTATATGATGCTTGGGGCTACAGCTAGTGCTGATTTTGTTCCACCACCACCGCCAAAACCACCAGTCGGTTACGTCGAACCTGTTCCAGAATTTTATTCTAGGTTACTTGATTTAACAAAAGACAGTAAAACCATGTTGTCTGGCTATGATGTGCTTAGCTCGACTGCGCAAAAAAGACTTGATAGATTGGAGGAAATTATTGGTAGGTTACTCGATATTTCAAATCAAGAACTAGCAAATCAAGAGCTCTCAGAAGATGATTATCAATTTATAAAATATTTTGGCACAAGGCTTGAGTCAGCTGTCAAGGGAGTTGATGATACCGGACTCAAGTCAACTATGGTCGCAGATGTTCATACATATGCCAATGACGTTACCGGTGAATTCCAAGTTGTAGAGGAAGGGATTGGCTATGTCAACGTTATGCTCGTATCCTATGAATTACCTGATGGACGAACGCTAGTTGGCGCGGGTCCAGTCTTCTCATATTATGAATTTAAACAACCAATGAGTAACAGGTTAACGGATGAACAGTGGAGGACTATGCTTAAAAGTGACGACCGACCTGTTAGACCTGATTGGATTAAGACTTATTTTTCAGAAAATCGGTAAATGATTATGGAAATATTTATATTTTTAAAAATTTTTGTTTTAACTTATTTGGCGATAATCTTTCGTCCTTTAAGAATACGTGAAAGTTTTTACGCTATTTTTGGGATTTTATTGTTAATATTTTTTGGAATTTTTGATTTAGGTGAAGTATTTCAATCAATCTACCAGTTTGAAATAGTAAAACCATATACAATTATAATCTTTTTCACATCGTTTGCTGTGCTTTCTACTGGCCTTGACTACCTTGGCTTTTTTGAATACTTGTCAGTTCGAGCGATAAAATTGGCGAAACAAGATGGGTTGAAACTTTATAAATATTTATTTATATTGAGTGCTGTTACTAGTTATCTCTCTGCTAATGATATTGTTATTTTGACATTAACACCATTTATCTTGTATTTTTCTAAGTACGCGAAGATCAATGTGCGTGGTTATTTGATTGCGATGTTCATTGTGGCAAATACGGCTTCAATAGGACAGATCACTTCGAATCCGACTAACTTTATCGTTGCGACAACTTACAATATTGGATTTTTGGAAAACATGATAATAATGTTGCTTCCAACCATCGTTGGTTTATTGGCTATTTACTTTATTTTGAAGAAAGTCTTTTACAAGGAGTTCAATGTTAAGTTTCAATCAATTAAGAAAGATCCTGATAAAATTATTAAAAATACATTTCAGGCTCGAGTTTTTTATATAATGCTCTTTTTATTAATGTTCTTTTTTGCGATTGCTCCTTTGCTCAATCTTGATTTGTGGGTAATTGCTGTTATTGGAACGCTGCTTGCTTTATTGATATCTAGAGTAAATGTAAAGGAGTTGATGGAGAAGATGCCTTGGAATGTTATTTTGCTCGTAACTACTTTCTTTATTTTGATATCTGGTTTTATTCATACCGGACTATATGATAATTTCGTTGTTTATTTAAGTAATATCTCGGTAGGTGAGTCATTGGCAGAATTTACAGCCTTTAGCTTCATTGTGGCTGTTTTGTGTGGATTATTCAACAATATTCCTGTGACAACTATTTTGACCTCATTATCTGTTAATCTGCAGAGCGTAAATCAATCACTTGTTTCTTATGCCTTGATAATTGGTTCTAATGTAGGCGCTAATTTGACCATTCTCGGATCACTAGCTGGTATTATGTGGTTTCATTTGATAAAGAGTAATAAGTACAAGATCAAGCTCTGGGACTTTACAAAGTACGGTATTTTAGCTACTGTTCCATTTGTGATCATAGTTACTGTCATAATTTACATTGAAATAGTTTATTTTAAATAAAATCTAATATTTATGAAGAAACTTTTATTGATTTCATTTTCTTTGGTCTTTGTCTTAACTGGTTGTGTTGTACCTGTTGAAAAAGGTATTTCTTTTGAAGTTGAAGATAATAATTATAAAACAGATGAAGCGAATAAGTATGTGAAAGTTAATATTGAAATAGACAATAATTTGGGTAGCGACATATATTATTATGATTTTTCTTGTTATAATCCTGTAAGTACATATGAGTTGATTGACGGGGAATGGTCAGGGGATGATACTCATATGTCGAACTGTTTTGGACTTGCTTATGCTGAACCAACTCCAAGTGTTTTGAAAAATGGAAAGAAAATAAATAGAGAAAAAGGTGTGAGTGGATCAGGTTCTTACAAGTTTAAATTCAAGTACTATCTAACAGAAAAGGATTTCCAAAACAAAACTAATGTACAAGGAATATTCTCAAATCAATTTTCAGTTGAATCAAACGTAGCAACTCTCAGTTCTGTAAAAGAGAACTGTGCCAAAGAAAAAGATAGTCGTGAAATTGAGTGTTTGTATGTTAGTGCGAAAAATGTGATGTTTGATGATTTGAATTTAGCACTTGATTTGTGTTGGGAGATAAGTGATCGCGGACATGGCTTTGATGAATGTTTTGATACTGTTGCGATTTTACTTGCAAGGGAGGATAATATTATTAAGGCAAAAAATGTTTGTGCTAATTATCAAACAGCTGATAGAATTCTAAAGTGTGAAGAAAATTATAATAAATTTAAATAAAAATTCGTGAATTTAGTTGAATTAAAAAACATAACAGATAAATATAAACCGTTTTATTATAAAGAAGTTTTGAAAGCGGCATTTTTTAATTTGAGTGAAAGTTTTGATGAAATAACAGTTTTGCCAAAAGATCTTCGAGCAGAACTCGAAAGTAATTGTTCATTGGAGATTAAGTCAAAGCTCTTTGTCTCAAACGATAAGCGAACTCAAAAGGCTTTAATTACCTTTGATGATGGTTTATCAATCGAAACAGTCCTGATGAGTCATGAAGACCGAAACACTGTCTGTGTGTCTACTCAGATTGGTTGTTCTCTTGGTTGTAGATTTTGTTCTACTGGTAAGATGGGGTTGAAGAGAGATCTGACTGATTTTGAGATTGTTGAGCAGATTATTTATTGGCAGCGTTTATTAAAAGATAAAGATAAGAAGGTGGACAACATTGTTTTCATGGGAATGGGGGAGCCGTTTCTTAATTATGAAAATGTTATCTCAGCGATTGAGATTATAAAAAATGTTTGCAAGATTGGGGCACGACATATCTCTGTTTCAACCGTTGGTATTGTTGATAAGATCATTCAGTTTGCAAAGGATGAACCACAAGTTAATTTAGCTATCTCATTGCATTCACCTGATGAAAAAATAAGGGATAAATTAATTCCGGCAAATAAAAAGTGGAGTTTAACAAAGATCTTGCAGGCAGTTGATAGTTATATACAGAAAACCAATAGACAGGTTATGTTTGAGTATTTGATGATTGATAATGTTAATGACTCAGCTGACCATGCGAAGCAATTAGTTAAATTAATGAAACAGAACAAACTTTTTGTTGTTAATTTAATAAAATACAATCAAACGGGTAAATATGAAACTTCTTCCAGAGAGAAGATGGATCAGTTTCGACAGATCTTGGAAAAGAATAAAGTAAAGGTTACTCAAAGATATAGTTTTGGGCAGGATATAAAGGCTGCTTGTGGGCAGCTTGCGGGAGAAATGACAAATAGCAAATAACAAAATACAAACAAATCTCAAATATTAAATTTAAAAATTCAAAACAGTTGAGAAACAATGAGTTTTGTTTAAGATTTTGTTTATAATTTGGTGCTTGCAATTTGTCTTTTATTTGTATTTTGTTATTTGCTATTTGTTATTTAAATCACTTCTATCATCATTAAACTTATAATCTATGAAAAAAATAGTGATTTCATTGGGTGGATCTTTATTCGCAAAAGAGAAAATGGATTTTGCGTATTTGAAAAAATTTAAGAAGTTGATATTGGATAATTCAAAGAACTATAAGTTTTACATAGTAACAGGTGGAGGCAATCAGTGTCGAATATATCAGGGATATGCAAAAAAGTTGAGCAAGGCAGCTTCTGATGATTTGGATTGGGTTGGGATTCAGGTGACAAGATTGAATGCTATGGTAGTTAAGTCGATGTTTGGTAAACTTTCCGATAAAGAGACCTTTCTAACACCTCAAGAAGCAGCTAAATCAAAATCAAAAATCGTGGTAGGTGGTGGTTGGAAACCTGGTTGGTCAACTGATTATGTGGCTGTTTATATTGCGAGATTAATTAAAGCTGATAAAGTTATTAATCTTTCTAATGTTGATTATATTTGCGATAAAGATCCTAATCGATACAGCGATGTTAAAGCTTATGAAAAGATGAGTTGGAAAGAGTTGAGAAAATTGGTAGGTAATAAATGGACTCCAGGACTCAATATGCCGTTTGATCCAATCGCTTGCAAGTTAGCTGAAAAAGAGAAATTGACGGTAGTTATTTTAAATGGTAAAAAGTTAAATAATATCAATAAGTTCTTTTTAGGCCAGCCTTTTCAGGGCACAACTATAAAGTGAGGTAAGTGATGAACGTGGATCGAAAGAGAATCATTATTGCAACTCCTGTGAAATTTTGGGTGCCAAAACATAGTCGCACTGGGAAAAAAATTTATCGATATCTAAGACATTTACCGTTGGATCATGGATTTCTTGATGACAGGTTTTGTCTGTTAGCAGGAGGACGAAGAGATATTAGGGACGAATTAACTAAAGTTCATGGTTTGAGCTCTCTAGATAAAAAGCAGGAGCGTATTGTTGTTTTGATAAGAAGCGTTGGTGTGCGATTGTTTACTTCAAGGGCTAGAAATGACTACACTTTAAGTTTATTAACTCATCACGCTGTCCGTGAATTAAAGATAAGTGCTAAAGAGCTAATGGCAACTTTTGGTGTGACTGATTTCAACATTCTCTGCGCCATCGCCGGTTTACCAAAATTCAAAGAAGAGTCCGCATAAACGATGCGGATTTTTGATTTGACTGATCGTAGAGATTTTGATAAAACTTGTATATGAATGATGTGTCCTTTTGAATCACTTTTACGGAGGATGGTATGCAGGTTATAAAAATCGGAGACAGGCGATATCTGGTAGACGACCAGGGCTTTTTGAAGGAGTTTGCACATTGGGAAAAAGAATTTGCAGTTCATTGTGGAAGAAAGGCGAAACAAAGGATTTCTCAGTTGACAGATAAGCACTGGGATTTAATCGACGGTTTGAGAGCCTATTTCCTAGAGTCTGGACGATTACCGCTTGTGCGTCATTTTTGCAGTGAAATGCAGGTAAAACAGCGTGTGCTGTATGAACTTTTTCCTGAGGGACCATACTTTGGAATAGCTAAGATTGCGGGTATCCCGCAGCAACCAATTGATCCTAATCACTAATGATTAGGATTTTTGATCTAAAATTAGCCAAACTTGGCGTCTGTGAGTAATAACCTTGACATAGGTGATGTTTTGCTGTAGAATGTAATTAATATTAATTCCCGCTAGAGCGGGATAAATTCCGCAGACAGTAGGTGTCAGAAATGACTCAATTTCCTACTTAGGATGGTTGATTAGTTTATTGGTTTATTAGTTGATAAATTTGACGATAAACTCAGGAACTAATCAAATCTTCAATCTGCGGTATAGCGCAGTATTTTTTATATCTAAAAATGCTGATATGCGGATTGTTTGCGGATTATGCGGATTTAACTATCTGTACAATCTGTATATAAATCTGTACATCTGTATTCCATATGGCAAAAACTAAACAACAAAAAGAAGAAATAATTAAAACTCTAGTTGGGAGAATTCAAAACGCAAAGTTAGCAGTTCTAACTGATTTAGAAGGTTTGACTGTGAATGATTCTCAAGAGTTAAGAGATAAATGTAAAGAAAACCAAATTGAATTAATTTCTGCAAAGAAAACATTGATTCAAAAAGCTTTAGAAGAAAGCAAGGTTGAAGGATTAGATATCAAAGCACTTAAAGGAAGTATCAGTGTTGTAACAAGTCAAGATGACGAAGTTACTCCTGCGAAGATCATCAAGGACTTTTCAAAGGATCATGAATCTGTTGTTTTCCGAGCTGGTGTCCTAGAAGGAAAAATCGTTGATGAAGCAACATTGAAACAGTTAGCAAGTTTACCAAGCAAGGAAGAACTATTAGCAAAGATGGTTGGTTCATTAAATGCTCCAATCTCTGGATTTGTAAATGTTCTAGCTGGTAACCTTAGAAATTTAGTAAATGTATTAAACGCAATTAAAGATAATAAATAATAATATACTGCGGATATACTGATTATTTGCAGATAATGCGGATTAATTTCTGTACAATCTGTATTTAGATCTGTACATCTGTACCATAATACTATGGCTGATGAAAATAAAACTGCTCCTGTTGCAGATGCACCAGAAGTAAAGGAAGCTCCTGCTACTGCAGAAGCAACTGATAAAAAAGACGTAGAAGTTCCTGCGAAATTCAAATCTTTAGTAGAAGAAGTTGAAAAAATGTCTGTTATGGACTTAGCAGAACTTGTGAAAATCCTAGAAGACAAATTTGGTGTTAGTGCTGCTGCTCCTGCAATGGCAATGGCTGCAATGCCTGGTGCTGGTGGAGAAGCTGCTGAAGAAAAATCTGAGTTTGATGTTGAACTAGCAGGTGCTGGTGACAACAAAATCGGAGTTATCAAAGCTGTAAAAGCAATTACTGGTTTAGGTCTAAAAGAGGCTAAAGACATGGTAGACGGTGCTCCAAAAGTTATCAAAGAAGCTGTTAAAAAAGAAGAAGCTGAAGAAATGAAAAAGACATTAATGGACGCTGGTGCTCAAGTTAACTTGAAATAAACTTCATAATACCTAAAAAACGTTCTCTTTCTGAGAGCGTTTTTTGATTGACAAAAGTTACTGGCTGTGATATACTTGTTTATTGATTGTTTCTAATGGTCATTTCTTGAAAAAGGAGCAAGTATATGTTTTCTTTCAGTTCTGATGAAGCTGTGGTGGAGTTGAGTAATGCGGACTCCGCTAGAGAACTGTTTTTTGAAGATCGCACTTTCGAGGCGGCTAAGGGGCGGTATGATGCTTTGAAGGAATCACTGCATTCTGCCAGCGCTCTTGATCCTGTTGATCAAGCTGCTAACGAGGCTCTTCAAAAGCTGGAACGTTTTTTCCCGGAGATCGAGGCAGAGTTCATCGAGTGTCGATGATCTCTTTCCCAACAACAAATAAAACAAGACCAAGGCTCACACCTTGGTCTTTCGAATTTTAAATTTATTGAAGAATATTAGTATTTCGTTTGATACAGTTTGTTCTCACTTGTTAAGTAGATTGTACTGTTCGGTTCGTCTACGAAGATGTTGGTAATGTTTGAGTTTAGTGTTTCAAGTGATAGCTGTTTAATTAAGTTTCCTGTGTTTGATATTATGACAACTCTTTTGTTATTCAGTATGTATAGATTGTTGTAATCAAGCGCAGTGAATATTTGAGTTGGATTATCAAGTTTTGGTTCGATTGTTGGCATTGGAAACTCTTCTTTTACTCCTGAAAAATATTTTCCAACTCTGCCATCATTGAAAAGCACCCAGATGTTACCATCAATAGCAAGACTCTTTGCTGAAGCAAAATCAAATCCGCCCGCATCTTTAATCCAAGCTGCTTTACTTGAAAAACCACTGTCATTACTTGCGTATTTATTAATGGTTTTATCTTGAGAATTTAATGTGTAAATGTTTCCATTGTAAAGCTCTGCGTCGATTGTCTCTGAATGTGGGACTGTTGATTGAGTATTAACAAGGCTGTTGTCTGTGATTTTGTATACTGTGTTGTCTGTTGTTAACAGAACGGTTTTTTCGTCATCACTTATAATCTGTTTAACTTCAGACTGTGTGTCACCAATCTTCTCTGATTGATTATATACAGCGTTAGCTGATGATAAGTAGTTAGTCTCTCCAAGTCTGCTGAAACCTGAGACGTTAAGACCGTTCCCGTCTTGAGACAGCTCTGTTACTAACTGCGGTACACTTTTTTCAATTTTAAGTAGTTTATTTTTAATACTATCGATTTCATCAATAAGTGTGTTTTTTTGATTAATAAAGATCTCTTGATCTTCTCGTAGTTCTAAAGCTAGCTTGTCAGCTTCTAATATTTGAGTAAGACTGTCTGACTCGTTTTTGTAGATTAAACTAACTTGAGCATTGTTTATCTTCTCTTTTATAATCTCAATTGAAGTACTAAACTGTGCCTCAATAACTCGTTGCTCTTTTGCTTTGTTCGCCCAAACAATACTACCAGTTATCCCAACAGCTAAGACAACTATCACTACTAAAATTGAAATACTTAGCTTATTTAGACTAAATAGTTTCTTGAAGAAGTCTTTTGTCACCATTCGAGGTTTGTTAATCGTTTCTTTTACTGATTCTTTGCTAACTTTTCTTTTTCCTGTGACAACTTTGATAATGAAATCAAACAGTTTGGCTATTGGTGAGAGAACTGTCTTTAACATGTTTACAGTGTATTTGATGAATCCGTATTTAACTTTATGTTGACCTCGCGGTTCTTTTATTTTTGATCTCTTTGATAATTTGAACTTTGAAAAGAATTTATGAATATTGCTCCAAACATTTAAGGCAATTGTTGGAGTTAAGAATTTCTCAGTATTTTCTTTTGTTGCAATAAGTGTATTAATTGATTCTTCAGAAACTGGTTTATCGTTTGGCATTTTCTTTTCTTCAAGTGAAATAAAAATCGAACAGTAGGTCAATGGAGAACTGTTTTTTACGTTATTAATCAATCTTTTGTAGTAATCAATTGAAGTTGGAAGATTGTTTGTGGTTAAGATCTGATTAACTTTATGTGAAGGTATGAAGTTTGAGAATAGTTCAGTACAGAAATATAGCTTGTCGTGGTGAAAAATCTTACCACTCAATATGTTAGAGAAAATTTTAACTTGATTTTTAAGATCGTCATGACTTTTTGGTGTATTCTCAACGATATTTATAGTCTTATAGTTGTTCTGTTTCGTTTTGTGTAAAAGAAAAGCTGAAACAAGTCCTTGTTGAGTAAATACAAAATTAATATCCTTTGCAACTTTGTCTGGTTTTGCAACTGCTATTAGGTAGTTTAGATTATCAAGTGAAAAACTTAACTGACCAATTCCGATTAACTCGGTTAGCGTATCATTGGTTTTTTGCAAAGAGTGCTCAAAGATTGTTTCAATGTTTAACTTCTCAGGGTCAGGAGAAGTTGTTATTTGACGGTAGTACTCGTTTTTCAGTGTGTTAATTATTGTCTGAATTATCTTTTCACTTTGACTTTTCTTTGTCGCTCTTATTTCAATTAGTCCCATTAGATATCCACCTTTTTCTTCTTTGCCTTCTGGATAAATAATGAAGTCTTCACATAAGTAGTTGTCTTTGTGGTGTTTTGAAGGAATATAGATCTCTTCAAGACGTATGTCATGATTTTTCCCCATAGAGCAATAAGTAGGAAAGAAAACAGCAGTGATAGATGTGATTTTAGTTCTATCATTATTTGCTCTTCTAACACTTCTTGACTATATTAAAGATTAACTATATTATACAAATATAAAGCGTAAAAATCAAGTATATTTAACCACATAACAAAGTTGAGGGGCAGTCAAGTTTTATGTTTGAACAACTATTTGGTTCAAAAACCAGAGTTAAACTAATCCGAATTTTCTTAGACAATCCTGATAAGCTTTTTTATGTTAGAGAATTGACAAGAATGTCTGATTCTCTGATTAACTCTGTAAGAAGAGAACTTCAGAATCTAATTAACTTGAAAATTATTATTGAACAAAAAGTTAGTTCAAAGAAAAAAAAGGATCAAGTAGTTTCGAAAATTAATGCTAAAAAGTTCTATCAGTTAAATCCTAAGAATATCTTCCAAAAAGATCTGCAAAGCTTATTCTCAAAAGGAAAGGTTTTAGTTGAAAAGAAGTTAGTAGATAGAATAAAGAGAATGGGTGACATAAAATACCTTGCTCTAGGTGGAGTTTTTACTCACGATGAAAGAGCTGTTTCTGATCTTTTCGTAGTAGGTGACTTTGATAAGCAAAAGATGATTGCTGTTTTGAATAAGTTTGAGAAAGAGTTAGAAAAAGATATTAATTATACAGTAATGCAAGAAGAAGAGTTTAAGTTAAGAAATGATATTTCTGATAGATTCTTATTAGATATCCTAGAGAATGAAAAGAATGTTATCTTCGTAGATAGATTAGCTAAAAAACAAATACAAACACAAACTAATGACTTGCCTGAGTTTACTGACGAAGAGCAAGTTGAACAGTATGAAGAACAAAATCAACCTGAACAACTTTAGTGTATTATTATTGCTATTTTTATTAGCAGTCAGTGGGGGGGCTTTTTTATTTCTGACACCAGCTCAAGCCGAAGATAATCTGGATATGATGGTTTATGATTGGGAGACTCTTAATTCGGAAGACTCTTTTTCACTGATTGACTCAGATTATACTGGAAGTGCGGATTTTGATTTGATAGATTTAGAAGGCGACGGACAACTGGAAATTGTTGTTGGTTTTGGTGATAATCTGTATCCTGAAATAAAACTTTTCAGAGGAGATGGTTCAATTGTTCGTTCTTTTCATCCTTATCCAATTGGTTTTACTGGTGGTTTGTCCGTTGTTGCGTATGATTTGGATAATGATAATAAAGAAGAGATCATTGTTGCGCCAAAAGCTGGAGGCGGACCACAGGTGCGTATTTTTGATACGTATGGTAATCCGAAATTTGTACCATCATTCTTTGCTGCTGACAAAGATTATCGATTAGGGTTGGATTTAGCCGTGGGTGATATTAACAATGATGGAACAGTTGAGATATTAGTTAGTGGAATAAAAGATGATCATGGCTTTATAAAATATTTTAACAAGTACGGTCAAGAAATTTTTAATGAGATAAAAGTTGATTTACAAGATACTTATGAAGCTCCCAAGATTGCTGCGATTGATTTAGGTAGTGATGGGATTTCTGAGATAATTGTTGGGCTTGGATCTGGAAATAAACCATTGGTAAAACTTTTACGACAAGATGGATCAGTTATTGCTGAGTTTCTTGCGTATGCAGAAAGTTTTCTAGGTGGAGTGAACTTTGCAGTGACTAAAGATAGGCAGGAAAATTTGATTGTGACAGGCGCTTCATTTAGTGGTGGGCCTCATGTCCGGTTTATCAGTTCATATGGACATATTAGGAAAGCTCCAGCATTCTTTAGTCATGAGCCTGGTTTTCGAGGTGGTGTGAATGTTGAGATAGGGGATATTGATGGAGATGGTCAAGATGAGTTGGTTGCCTTACCTCAGTATTTTAAACCTTCAGCGTATTTGAAATATATTGATATTGATCTTTCTGATCAGATCTTAAGTCAGTATCAGAACGGTCGATTAGTTTCTGCTCATCAGATATCTTCTGGTCGGAAAGGGATGGAAACACCTCAAGGTGAGTTCAGCATTTTTCAAAAGAATCCACGAGCTTATAGTGCTTCTTATGGATTGTATATGCCGTTTTGGATGAGTTTCAAGCCAAGTTATGGTTTGCATGAGCTGCCAGAGTGGCCGAATGGATATAAAGAAGGTGAGGACCATTTGGGGATTCCTGTTTCGCATGGTTGTGTGAGGTTAGGCGTTGGTGCTGCTGAGAGTGTTTATAATTGGGCGCCTATCGGAACGAAGGTGTTGATTCATGAGTAGATTGTCTGTGCTTACTTTTTTGCAAGGGTACTTTGTTAAATTCTATTTTTACGTGTCTTCTTTCGCCTTCTCAGGCGAGTTACTTTTTTCCGTAAAAAAGTAACCAAAAACCGCTGGGGCGCCACAATTCGCGAGTGTTGATTGTTCTTCGTGCACCTAATGTGGCGAATGTTCTGCCCCAGACCCCGCCGTACTGTTTGTTTATGTGGTGCTAGCTTAAATAAAAAAATGAATATGAAATTATTAATATCAACTGAACAAAATAGTCATTTTTCGGTGGCGATCGGTCAGGACGAGATCGATAAGGTTAAGGTTGTAAAAAAACCGTATAGACAGTCGGAATTGCTTTTGAGAACGATTAAGGAGTTGTTGGAATCTCAAAATAAAAAGTTGGAAGATTTGAAAGGTCTTATTGTTGTCAGTGGGCCGGGCGCATTTTCGGCTTTGCGAATTGGGGTGACAACTGCCAATGCTTTAGCTTATAGTCTTGATGTTCCGGTTGTAGGTGTTGAAGTTTTGGAAGAAGATAAGTTGGATAAGGTTTTTGAAGATGGGGTATTGAAATTGAAAGGGAAGAAGAAGTTTGAGATGAAGGCGGTTGTTGTGCCAGAGTACGGTAGAGAACCGAATATTTCATAAACGTAAAGAATTTGTCATCTCGACCTTGTCTTCGACTCCCTCTCGGCCATGAGCTCGAGGCCGAAGGGCGAGGTCGCTCAGACTCGAGGAGAGCGTAGTCGAAAGGCTGGAGAGATCTCAAATTCTTTATTTTTATTTAGTTGACAGATCTTATCAGTTATGATAAGATTTTTTATTGTTCGTTTTACGACTCAAACCTTATGGAGGTGCTCAGATGAAGGACGTAAAAACTCGTTATAACGCACTAGTTTCGTTTGATGCTTCGAGAGCGATGTTTTTTGCAGCGGAAGATACTAAGTGTGCCAATCCCATATTCCATATGGAGCTAGATAGGCTAGAAGATCCTTTTGAGAGACTTCCTCTCGATGGGCTTCATTTTGGAATGTATCGCCAGATGGCGAGTGACTGGCGTAGTTGGTATAATTTGCCGGCAAGAACGATTGGTGAGAGAGTTATGCTTGGCGCTGAGATGGAAAATTTTCATCACGTTGTCAGTATTTCGTTGGATTTTACACTCCCTCTGTCGATCACGTTTGATGCCATTGATGATATTTATAAGATGACCAGGGAAGTGCCTCAACTGTTGATGTGTTTGATGGGGCGGGTTGTTTTTCTCTCTACATACGCAAGTAAGGCAGCATTTGACGTAGCGATCTTGGCGATTAAGCAGTATCAATCCGAGAATCCTGATTGTGATATGCAGGGCATTTTGCAAGCATATCAAGTCGGCTATGATCGCTGGAAACAGTGGCGAGATCAGGGATTTCCGAGCTCTCAGCTTGAGCTTGGACCGCCGGTTTTGGCAATTCGATCCTTGTGATAAGGTCGGTAAACAGCGATTTATAAAATTGACTACATAAACGACGAACACCACGGTGTTCGTCGTTTTAAGTTATTCTAAATTTCGTTTGAGATGATTTTATTACTAAATTTACGTAATTATTCTCTTGCTGGTCATCTCTGGCTTTCTATGGCTATCTCTCCACTTGACAATTTTGCGTAAATGTAGTATAATAACAGGTATTTCTTTGGTTCGTTTCCAATAACCCCAATCCCGAAAGGGAGGAGGAAAAGACATGAAGTTTCTGAAAAAAGTGCTGGACTGGAGCAATGAGAACGCCAATATCTATTGGCTACTGTTCATTCTGTTGGTCGTCGCGCTGTGGATGGTAACCCAGCCGAAGCGCGAGGAACATCATCGATTGGCCGAGCATTCGTGGGCCGTCAGTGCGGAGCTCAAGGCCGAGAACCACAAGGTGGCCAACGAGCTCTACGTGGAACTTTATGAACACTGCGACAACGTTAGAGTGATGCAATATTTTGCATTCCACGATCGTCCTTGGCGTCAAGAGGACTCGTTTACTCCGGCTTCGTTCTCGAAAGCGTGGAGTCAGCCCTTCTTGGGTTGGCGCCCTCTGCATGAACAGCTGGCCAATGCCGTCGAGTTCTATCGTCTCAAAGGGATGGCTGACTATGCTGTTATCGCCGGAGAAATCGAACAGCGGTTTTTGGCACACGATCATTTCTTGTTCTCTGAAATGCTTCGGCAGTTCAATCGCGATCGTAACGTTGCGATGCTCGAAAACCCGCTGTACAAGCAATATCGCGAACGTCCGTATCTGTTGTCTCTTCGGACTGAAGTGGAGCGAGCAAGGTCGGCGGCTCCGAGCAACCCGTTTATCGCTAATTTTTTCATGGCGTTGTGTTACGCGGCGTTGTTGCTGGCGATCATCTGGGGCATCTTGGATGACAAGCTCTTGTTCCCATCGGGATTGGAACTTCTGTATTTCACGGTCGGTATCCCTGCTCTTTCCGCTCTCTACTTCTGGCAGTACTAGGAGGTAAGGGTATGGGGGACTAACCATGTTTTGGCAGCGAATCGGTGATAGGTACGAGTACGAGGTTGACGAAAATTGTTAATACACCAATTGGTATCGGTATGTTGGTGGTCGTCTTGCTGACGGTCGCTGGCCTCATTGGAACTACAAAACCGGAGAGAAGAGGTATTCATAGCCTCTGATCTCCACAACAAAGACTGGCTTTCGCTCTCACGCGGAAGTCGGTTTTAATTTATTAAAGAAAGTGGAAATTTGAAATTCGAAATTAGGGTTGGTGGAAATTCAGTGTTTGTGAAATATGATTATTATTCGTGTTGTTTTGATTTTGTTGTTTGGAAATTTACTATTATCTTGTTTGGGATTTGGTACTTGAAATTTGTTTGGAAATTGTAATTTGGAATTTGGAAATTATCCGTGTTTGCCTAGACAAAACGTGAATACTTTAACCAACAAAGTTATCCACACCAAAGTGTTGACCCGTGACGTCTGGTGGGTTATAATGGTTATGAAATGAGTAGAAGTGGGGAATTGTGGTAAATTTCTCGGCTAACTTTTTGGCGTGAGAAAAGTTTCACGATTTACACTTCTCAAAAAATCTTCTAGCTTCTAAGTATGTTTATTGGCGAATACAACTACAGTTTGGATACAAAAGGGAGAGTTGCTTTGCCTGCAAAATTTAGAAGTTCACTCGGGAGAGAAGTTGTTGTGACTCGAGGTCTTGATAACTGCTTATTTATTTACACAAAAGCAGAATGGAAGAACCTTGCAGAAAAACTTTCCTCTCTACCAATAAGTCAGGCTAATACCCGGGCTTTTTCTCGTCTTATGCTCGCTGGAGCTATGGACGTAAAGATCGACTCTCAAGGTCGAGCTATGTTACCTGATTACTTGAGAAAGTACGCAGGTATGAAAAAGAAAGTTGTGATTGCTGGACTTTATAACAGACTTGAAATGTGGGACGAAACAAAATGGAATGCCTACAAATCAAAAACTGAAAAAGAAGGTAATGCGATCGCTGAACAGCTTGGGGAATTAGGGGTTTAATTAATCACCTTAATATTCTTTAATATGTTTAAACGACTCGTAACAATCTTAGAATTAATGTTTGTTTGGTAAATAAAAAGATGACAAAACATAAACCAGTTCTGTTGGAAGAAGTTCTTGAATTTCTAAATCCACAGGCAAATCAAAACATCGTTGATTGCACGCTTGGTGGAGGGGGACACGCTAAGGCAATTTTAGAGAGAACTAGTCCTAATGGAATTCTTGTCGGTTTAGATTGGGACAAAGAAGCTATTAAAAAAGCAAAAGTTACATTAAAAAAGTATAAGAACAGAGTCATCTACGCAAACAGCTCTTACGTGGATATTCAAAAAGTAATCTATGACAAAAAGATTGACAAAGTGGACGCTATACTTCTTGACCTTGGTCTATCTTCAGATCAGCTCGAGGGGGATAGGGGATTCTCTTTTCTCTTGGATGATGCGCTAGACATGCGTTTTAATCAGGAGGAGAATGAACTAACAGCTGCTGAAATTATTAATAACTACTCAGCAGGTAAGATAGAAAGACTTTTACGAGAAAATGCAGAGGAAGAACATGCTCGAAGGATTGTAAAGGCTATTACTGAAGCTAGAAAGCGAGCTCCAATTGAGACAAGTAAACAGTTAGCTGACTTAATTGAGTTCGAACTTCCAAGACGAGGACGAATTCATCCAGCAACAAAGACATTTCAAGCTCTAAGAATTGCAGTCAATAGTGAGTTTGAGAATGTGAAAAAAGGATTAGAACATTGTTTAGAAGTTTTATCTCCAGGTGGAAGACTTGGTGTGATCAGCTTCCATTCACTCGAAGATAAAATTGTTAAACAGTTTTTTAAAACAGAAAGCAAAGACTGTCTTTGTCCACGAGAGTTACCAGTTTGCCGATGTAATCATACAGCTAGAGTTAAGAAGATTACGAAAAAGCCAGTTGGATCAACTGAGCTTGAGATTAAAGAAAATCCTCGTAGTCGATCAGCTAAACTAAGGGTTATTGAGAAAATTTAATCCCAAATATGTTAACTAACTCAAAACGAACAAAGTGCGAAGTTTATTCTAGGGTCGTTGGTTACTTAAGTCCAATTCAACGATGGAATAAGGGTAAACTCGCAGAGTTCTACCAACGCAAATCCTACAAACTCGCAAAATAATTTATTAGTTTCCTTTATCTCCTCAATCTCCTTTCTATATCTTATGACAAAATATTCTAAAAATTATAAACCATCTACATCACATCGACGTTCTTTTAAGTTGAATTACTTGAAGATTTGGTGTATCGGATTTGGGGTTGTATTTATTTCAGTTGTTTTTACTTATTTATTGCAAATTAATCATATT
>JABHMO010000043.1 GCA_018693855.1 Candidatus Falkowiibacteriota bacterium | reverse complement strand
TTATGTATTTTCGATAAAAACTGTAGTAATGTTTTGTTCTACCGTAGATTTGATTGTAGGGAATATTTTTACTATCAAGGTTTGCTTTGATAGCCTTTATCATCTTATTTAGAGCTTCTTTTTTCTTTGGAATAGTTTGTTTGATCAGCTGTTCAATAAAGGTATATTTTTCAGTGTATGCGTATTTGAATGCAGCATCTTCTAATTTTGCTTGAAGATCTCCAATACCGAGTCGATTTGCAATTGGAGTGTATATTTCAAGGGTTTCTAAGGCGATTCGTTTCTGTTTATTTGCTGGTAGAGCGTACAGTGTTTCTAAATTATGTAATCTATCAGCAAACTTAATAAGGATAACTCGGATATCTTCAGCCATTGCAACAAACATCTTTCTTAAATTTTCAACGTATCTTTCAATTCCACGGTATTTGATGTTGCTAAGTTTTGTAATGCCTTCAACCATTTTTGAGATATCTGCACCAAACTCTTTTTTAATCTCATCAAGCGTTCTTTCTGTGTCTTCAGGAACATCATGAAGTAGTCCGGCCATGATTATTGAAGTCGGTAATCTTAAATCTGCTAAATTATACGCAGTGTTTAACGAATGTTCAATATAATCAACTCCAGTTGCTCTTTTTTGTCCTGCATGCGCTTCATTTGCAAAATCATATGCTTTTCTGATCAATTTTAAATCAGATTCACTGTAATGTTCAGTGATCTTTTTTTCGAACTGTCGATAAGTTAATGATTTCATAAATGATGAGTGTCGTGCCCTTCTTTTGTATGATGGTTCACGTAATCAGTGATCTGTTTTTTTGCAGCATTACTTTGTACAAACTCTAACCATCTTTGATCAGGACCTTTCTGATTTCGATCTGTTATTACTTGAACAATATCGTTGGTTGATAATTGGTAGTCAAGAGGTACTGCGATTTCGTTTACTAAGGCTGCTTTGCATTTGTGTCCAACTTCTGAATGAATATGATAAGCAAAGTCTACCGGTGTGGCTTGTTTATTTAATGCAATGATATCTCCCTTTGGTGTAAAGACGAAAATTTTGTTACTTAAAAATTCAGTTGAAAATGATGAGTAGAACTCTTCGTCACTAGTTAATTCTTTATGTTTTACCAATATTTCTTGCAACCATTCAGGGTTTTTATTGTGTTTATTTTTGTAACTCCAATGAGAGGCAACCCCAAACTTTGCTTTTTTATCCATCTCATTTGTTCTGATTTGAAACTCTGTTAATTTCCCGTTTAATCCAAAAACAGTTGTATGTAAACTTTGGTAATTATTTGATTTTGGTGCTGCTATGTAATCCTTAATTCGTCGATTCTTAGGTTTCCATAAATTATGAATTATACCAAGCACTAAATAGCAGTCAGATGGTTTTTCTACAATGATACGAAGTGCAAATACATCAAGAATTTCATTAAAGCTTCTATTTTTGTATTTCATTTTTTTGTAGATACTATAGAAGTGTTTGAATCTACCAGAAATACTACATTTCACACCTGCTTCATAAGCTTTTTTCTCTAGGAGGTTTTTAGTTTTTTGAATATACTTTTCTCGATTTTTTCTTTCGTCTACATTAAATCTTTTTCCGATTTTTTCATATTCAGTTGGTTTCAAAATTTTAAACGCGTAATCTTCAAGTTGCCATCTGATTCTCCAGATACCCAGCATGTCTGCGATAGGGGCAAGTATTTCTAGAGATTCAGTTGCGATCTCTTTAAGTTCTTGATCGTTTTTAGATTTCACAATACCACTTCTCATCCGATCGATGTTTGAACACATCTTTATAATTATAGCACGAATGTCTCTTGCCATAACAATAACCATCTGTCGAAGGTTGTTAATATATTTTGCGTTGTGTGCTGGTTGAATAGAAATTATTTGTTGAAAGTAGTCTATCAGGTTTGCAATTTCAGAACCAAACTCTTTTTCAATCTCTTTGACAGTCACGTCAGACTCTAGTGGTAGTTCGTGCAGCATGGCTGCGCACATTGACGCAGTATCTATATGTAGACTAGATAGGTTTGTAGTTGTGCTAACAACGTGCTCGTACAACTCAGCGTATTCAGGTAGTGGGAATTTTTGAGCTGTGACATGGTGACTTTTTACTAATTGAGCAATCTCTTCATTTACATGTCGTCTGATTTTTTTATAATAATTCGGATCGTGTTGAGGTAGTTCGAAAAGTAGGGTAGCGGCAGTGAATCTTGCCCCCGAGTTTTTATCAGCAAAAGTTTGAGCTCTTGAGATAGCTTTTTCCAAAAAATCATTTTTCAATGATTCTGATTTACTAATATACTCTTTTAAAAAATCATAACATTGTCCAATAGTTGTTGTATCAGAATCAGGATGATTGCGATTAATTGTCTGTATGATTTTATCTACATTCATAGGGGTTACAGATATACAGATTTGTGTACAGATAGTACAGATTCTAAGGTAATTATTTGTAAATCATTACAATCTGTATGTATATCTGTATATCTGTACCATACTTATATTTAAGCATATTTCACTAAAAAATCAAGTCCCTATTGACAAAAAATGAATTATGTGCTATAATGCAATTATCATTTAATTTCGATCCAGATGGATCAATATATATGTTGATTGATAGGGATTAATTTCCCCAAGCAAGAATTTCTAGTCTTTTTGGCTAGAAATTTTTGTTTTTTAACTAAAATTACGACATTTATCTGACTTGTAAATAATGAAGTTGACATATACGGAAAATTTTGCTATAATGTGCTTGTTGATGGTAGGGTAAATTCCCAGCGAGAACTCCCTGGTCTTCGGATCAAGGAGTTTTTGCATTTTAAAGAGAATAGTTCTTATTTGGTTAATTCAAAAACCGCACCTGTTTAGGTCGCGGTTTGCGTGAGTCTATTTCTTAATAAGGTTTTGTTCAAATATGAAGGCGGAGTGAGCTACGAATTGGTCTATTTCTTTATTGTAGAAAGAGATCAATACCCGTCCATGCATGTTTTGTGCGCGTGTAAAAATGAGCTGAAGCGGCAATAATTCATCTGGATTGTATCTCATCCGCAACAGTTGACTTAAAGAAATCTTTTTCTCCCCTCGCATTTCCCCTAACCCTTGCGAAGAAATGAAAATTTCAATTTGTGAAAAAGGATCATCTGCGTCTGGAACATTGATTGCTTCAAAAACTTTTTTATGCACATTGACTTGTAGATCGAACATTACTGTTTCGTCAACAGCGATCAAATCCGATTTGACTTCTGTTTTTCTAAGACTTGTTCTTAGCCTCGGAGCTAGTTCGATCATTAAGTCTATAAGGCGATTATTTAGTGTGCTCAAGGAGACTAGTTTTCCAACAGTGCTTCCGATGCGATCAATGATCATTTTAATCTCTGCAAGATCGCGTATTGCTGTGGTTGGAACCAGATTGAGGTTTCCGCTAGTGACTCTTTTTTCGAGTGGTTGACTCGAATGTGTTCTGTTATAATAATCAACTTCCATGTACTTATTATCAATCATGTCACAGCAGAACTCCCAATATCGTCTTATACTTGTCAGATAGTGTGTATCGTGAGCAAGCATGATGAGTTCGAACATCTGATGCAACTGACTGGGTAGTAGTGTTGTTCTTGAATCGATCTGCATTTTTTTTGCTTGACCAGAATCTGAATCAACTTGTTGTATTATTTTGTTGAGAGACAGATCTATTTGCGCGGTGATGTATTCATGAAGTATCGGTATCTGCCAATACAGATCAATTCTTTTTTTCAGAATCCCAAAAATCATTCGGAAAAGATCGTCAGGGATAGATTTACCATGCGTTTTTGAATAGTAATCGATGACAAGACTAATACCGCTCTCGGACTCACTGTTGCTTAGTGGGTTAAGTGTTCGCAAGTAGAGTTTCCAAAGAGGAAGGACATGTTTTGTGTTGAACTCTTGAATTTTTGGAATTATGTCTTGTATAATTCGTTGCACTGTACTTAGATTTTGAGTGGCATCGATTTCTTTTTCTGCAAGTAATCTTAGACACTCTTCTTTTACTTCGGTCCATTTTTCATCTCTGTAAGTTCTGAGTAGATCTGTTGTACTAAGTGTTTTCAAGTCTTTGATAGATATCTGCATGAGATTTCCTCCAATATGGTCCTTTAGGGACGAATGAGGGGGTGAAAGGTACAACCTGCTTTAGGCAGGTAGTTACATATTTGCACGAAATTATACTTTTGTCAATTCAAAAACCGCTCTCATGTGTGAGTGCGGTTGTGTGCGTTTATTTTGTTTCGGTGGTGGGTTCCGGTGGTAATTCAGGACTTTCTGGAACATCAAAGTCTATGTGGAATTTTTGTGAATCATTTGGCATATAGGCATTTGCTCTTTGACAAAATTCTAGAGCTAGAACTGCCGTTCCTGGTGAATGTCTTGTGATTTGAAATTCAAGTATGCACTGATTATCGAATCGCCAAACGTCATCCCTTGGTTCTTCTGTAACAAATTTAAATGTTTTGAAATTGTCCCAAACACGTAATAGCAGATTGCCTAGCAATTCTGGCATTTGGTCTTTGGCGATTTTTGGGGGAGTTATTTTGAACCGAATAGTCGCTGGCTGACCGATCGGAATGGATTCAGTTGGAACGTCAAGGTCAATGGTAACGCCTTGTTTGACGTGTGAGTTGAGATAAGTGGAAAGTCTTTCAGTTAGAACGATCTGATGTTTTGATTCCAGATCATCTAGAGTATTTTTGACAGCTGCAAGATGTTCGTCTTTTGTTGTTCTAGTTGACCAGGTTTCTTGAGTAAAAATTTGGAGATATATCTTTTGGTCTTTCATCTTCTTGTGAAGTTTGTCCAACAGTGGTAGAAAAGAACCATCTTCGTTGTTAATAACAAGTCTTATTGCTCGAAAAGCTTGATTCCAATCTGCAACATCATATCCCTTGTAGTTTTCTTTCTTGGAATCAAGTATGAGTTGTTCTATCATGGATTTGAGCATTGGGCGAAGAGATGGACTTTGCCAGTAGAGTAGAACTCTTGCTTTTGTATTACTCATTGCCTCTAATAGAATTTTCATTACTTTATTTGAGCGAGATGGTAACACGCTATTTTTACAAAGAAAAATAGCGAATTCTATTGCTCGAAGCGACATTCTTCCGATTGTTTCGTAGTCATTGGTAAGGAAGATGTTTTGTACATAGAACTTGAAAAGTTCTGACCATAATGAGTCATCACCTTTTTTAAGATCTGTGATTGTATTTTCAAACCATTGAGCGTTTTCTTCTTTTGTTACCCACCAGGCTCTTTGTTCGTGTGTTTCCCATAAATAATCTAGTAGATATCTGCGCATTTCGACTGTTGGGCAGACCTCGAAAAGTTTTTGAAATCGTGGATATCCGCTTGCATCCATTTTGGGATCACATGATGTTATAAGGTTTCTTTCTGTTACGCTTGGTAGTACTTTCGTTCGTTTCTGATCGTTGAGGTGACTGAAATCAAAAGCCTTCTTTGTCTGTCCCATAGTTTCCTCCGTGCGCCCATTTTGCGGGCATTTGTTGAGGGTTGTCAAAGTATCGCCTGTAATTTGCACAGGTATATTAATCTTTACATAAAAGAAGTGAGTCTGTCAATAAAATTAAATAAAAAAACAACCGAAAATATAAAATTTTCGGCTGTTTTTTCAGTGCAGGGTGCAAGGATTTAACCCCAATTACATGTTGATGATAAGGTGTCACAAGCACCCTACGCATGGAATTATATCAAGGTTCTTTTGGGAGCGCAAGAACTTTTTGGTCGTGTTTGTGAGGGTTTTTATGGGAATAACAAAAAGTAAATAACAAATAGCAAATAACAAAATTCAAACAAATCTAAAATTTAAAATACTAAATGCTAAATAATGAATAAATATAGATTGAGTTTGGGGAATAAAAATAATCACGAAATGGAATTCGTGATTATTCATGTTGTGCTTATGTTTGAGATTTGGTACTTGCTATTTGTTTGTATTTTGTTATTTGCTATTTGGAGCTTTCTTTTTTACCGCATTCCTTATTACTACACTTAACCGTCTCCTTCGGACCATACACAAGGAGAGACTTGCAGTCTGGACAGTTTTCTCCAGTTGGTTTGCCCCAGATTGTGAATTTGCAATCTGGATAGGCTGAGCAGCCGTAGAAAATTCCTCGTTTGCTTTTTCGTGAAACGATTTCGCCGTCTTTGCAGTCAGGACATTTTACACCAGTCTTATTTTGAATTTTTTTAATGAATTTACAGTCAGGGTATCCAGAACAACCAATGAATTTCCCATATCGGCCATGCTTATACTCTAATGGTTTTTTACAGTCAGGACAGTTCTCGTCAAGTTTTTCTGATTCAGGTGTTTCACCGTTCTCATCTTCAACCGGTTTTGTTGTCTTGCATTCAGGATATCCTGTACATGCCATAAATCTACCGAACCTTCCCATTTTGATGATCATTGGTTCACCGCATTTCTCACATTTCTCATCAGTCTTTTCTTCTGTTAGTTCTGCTTTTGTTAATTCCTTATCTTTTTTAACTAGATTTTTGTGAAAGGGGACATAGAACTCTTTGATAATCGGTTGCCAAGCTTTACCTTCATGTGCGATCTCATCAAGATCGGCTTCCATTTTTGCTGTAAACTGATAATCAACGATATCAGGAAAATGTTCAACTAAAATATCCGTGACAGTTACACCGATGTCTGTTGGTTTGAACCGTCGTTCTTCCTTTGTTACATAGTTCCTATCTTCAATTGTTGATAATGTCGGCGCGTAAGTTGATGGTCTCCCAATTCCGTACTCTTCAAGAACTTTTACCAAACTAGCTTCAGTATATCGTGGCGGTGGTTGTGTGAAATGTTGAATCGGATCTAGTTTGTCTAAGTTCAAACTTTCTTCTTGTTTGAGTTCTGGTAACAGATTCTCTTTTGATTCAGTTTTGTAAACTTTCATGAACCCGTCGAACTTCATTGTTTGACCAGTTGCTCGAAATGAGTATTTATCATCATCTGAATCAATATCAATTGAAGTTGAATTGAAAATAGCTTCAGTCATCTGCGTTGCAACTGTTCGACTCCAGATTAGGTTGTATAGTTTGTACTGTTTTTCGTTGAGTGAACTCTTAATTGATTCAGGAGAGTATTCCACGTGAGTACAACGAATCGCTTCGTGAGCTTCCTGTGCTGCCTTGGTTTTTGTTTTGAAAACCTTAGGTTTGTCACTAGCATACTCTTTACCAAAAGTATCTTTTATATAATCCAAAGTCGCACTCACGAAATCTTTTGATAAGTTTAATGAATCAGTTCTCATGTAAGTAATTAAACCAACAGAACCATTACCATCTTTTAAATCAATACCTTCATAAAGTTGTTGAGCAAACATCATTGTTTGTTTTGCAGTGAATCCTAGTTTATTGTTTGCGTCTTGTTGAAGAGTTGATGTTTGAAACGGTGTAGGTGTTTTCTTTTTGACTTCTTTTGTTTCAATATTTGCAACTCTGTATTTTTTTGAATTAATCTCTTTTTCAAACTCTTTGGCGTCTTTTTCATTGTTAATATCAAACTTTTTCAATGATTTTCCGTCAACTGTATGAAGTTTTGCTTCGATTGTCTCTTTTTTATCATTAGAAAAGATTGCTTCTAGTGTCCAGTACTCTTCTGGTTGGAAAGCTTCAATTTCTTTTTCTCTTTCTACGATTAATCTGACCGTAACTGACTGCACTCTTCCAGCACTCAGTCCTCGAGCAACTTTTTTCCATAAGAATGGAGACATCTCATAACCAACTAATCGATCTAGAATTCGTCTTGCTTGTTGTGCATCAACTTCATCCATATCAATTTCTCCAGGAGTTTCTAGCGATTTTTCAATTGCTTTCTTTGTAATTTCATGAAAAGTTATTCGTTTTGATTTTTTAGGTTTTAAGATATGTTTCAGATGCCAAGCAATTGCTTCACCTTCACGATCTTGATCAGTCGCGAACCAAATAACATCACTTTTTGCAGCCAGTGCTTTTAGTTTTTTTACTTGTCCCTTAGCTTTTTCAGGAATCGCGTAAGTCGGTTTGAAATCATGTTCAATATCAATTCCCATCTCTTTTTTCGGCAGATCACGAATATGCCCAAAACTTGATTCGACTTTATAATCTTTTGATAAGAATTTTGAAATTGTTTTTGCTTTTGTAGGTGACTCCACTATGACTAAATTTTTCATAAATATGTTTTGTTGAAAATGCGATGCTAATGATACTAATGGCCATACTAATACAAGTTTGGTCATTGATGATTAACTTAGTGCGTTTAGTCAACTTGCGATTTTGTTACGTGTTATGTGATACGTGACTTATGATTTGTGAATAATATGACAGAGATAAAAAGAGTTGTCAAATTGGAGGGCAAGGAGCTAGAGATTTCGACTACGCTCAATCCTGTGAGGGAGGTAGAAGGGGAGAGAGGGGAAGAATGAATGAAAATGCGAATTCAAAAAACGGCGGTGAGGCCGTTTGAGGGAGATGTTATGTTTTTTCTGAAACTGTGATTACTATTCCCATTGTGCTTTCCACGATTGTATGAAATGGCGTTGATGTTATTGTTAGAAGGCCAAAGGGAATGGAGGTGTCTGTTTGTCTGAGTTTATACTCGATTAGTCTGACAAGGTCAGGCAAATCATTGATTGTGGTTTGAATGGTTGCTACATTTGCTTTTTTTCTTAGTTTTAACTTGAATGTCGTAAGCATTTTATTTGTTTGCAAATATCCAGATTCTGCTTTTCTGGAACACCATATACTGAACTCGAATGATTTTGCTCGGCGATATTGAACTATGCTTTTGGGCAGGAAATCAACAATTTTATCAACAATTTGCTCAATCGCTAACTGCTGCCTAGCAAATGACCAAGGACGAGCCTCTGCGTTTACTTCAAACAAGAAAGTATTTTTCTCTGAGAATTGTTTGTTGTTGAAATGAACAGTCACAACTCCGGGTAAAAGACAATCGAACGATCTTTGCAGTTCCGTGGCAACATATTGTAATGTATGAAGTGTTTTATAGCCTTTTGGAACATGGATCATGAAGCTTTCAACTTTTTCGAGATAGTGATCATCTGAAATTGGCTTGAGATGAGTAGTTCTTTCATCTTGTAAGTACGTTTCCTCAAATGCTAACTTTGTTGTTGTTCTTTTATCAAAAATCAATATTTGATAAACATAGCGAAAGAAAGTTGCTATTCCAGAGTCAAGAGCACCGAGCTCTTCCATTGAAATTGCTCGAAAAGAAGCTTGTGACATTTTGATTCTCCGATCTCTTGTGGGTTCTCGCACTATTGCGAGATATAGGTCCATGACATTGTGTCATGGTGTAGGGACCCTTCTGTGATTGAAGGGATATTTTATATTATCATTAAAGTATGTTGTTGTAAAGTAAGAGATATTCTAAAAGGGATTTTTACTTTAACTTGCTTCGATTTACTGCATCGACTTAATATACATATTCCCACCCAAATTCTTAACTAATCCTTTCATCTCTAATAGAACAAGAGTTGAATTCACTTGCGTAATAGGGAAGTTTGATAGTTTTACAATGTTATTGATATGTTGAGATTCATTAGCAAGAATTTTTAGAAGCTCAGCTTCTTCTTTGCTGTCAGGATTGATTGATTGGGCTTTATGAAACTCTTGAATCTGTTTGATATTTAGTTCTTCAAAGATATCGTTTGCATTATGAACAAGCTTTGCTCCTTGTTTTATCAAATTATTCGTCCCAACTGACATTGGTTGATTGATATTTCCCGGAATCGCAAAGACTTCTCTGTTTTGTTCGAGAGCGAACTTAGAAGTAATCAAAGCACCAGAACTTTCACCCGCTTCAATTACTACTGTTCCTAGACTTAATCCTGAAATGATTCGGTTTCTCATTGGAAAGTTGTGTTTCAATGGCAACGTGCCAATTGGATACTCTGAGATTAATAAACCTTGATTAGCGATTATTTCTTCAGCTAGGCCTCTATTGCTTGATGGATATATATTCTGTTGATCTAGCCCACTACCAAGAACTGCTACAGTTCTTTTTTTATTTTTAACCGTTGTGATATGAGCAATTGAATCTATTCCTAACGCCATTCCACTGACAATGAGGATGTTCTGCGCAATTAATTCTTCGACAATTCTTTCAGTGACCTGTTTGCCGTACTGAGTGAACTTCCGACTGCCTACAATCGCAATTGTCTCTTCTGTTATGTTTTCTATGTTTCCTTTATAAAAGAGAACGTATGGAGGATTGTGAGTTTCTTTTAATAGTCGAGGATACTTTTTATCAAGAAATGAAACTACTTGAATATTCTCTTTATGCATTTTTTCTAATTCATGATCAGGATCTATGTTCTTTTTTTTGAAAACAAACTCAGTCGCCAATTTCTCAGTAAGACCAGCTCTTAGCAATTCTGCCAGATTGGCTTGCCAGATCTGCTTTGCGTCCGGGAAATAATTAAACAGTCGACGCATTGCTGATGCTCCGATTTTACTTATTGTTGAGATGGCTATTAAGTATTTGATCATTGGTTAATCTTATCATAGATCTTTTTTTACAGAAAAGTTTGCCCTGTGGATGCGTTATGATTTTCTGCAATTTAAGTACTTTTTATTACTTATGTTTCTAATTTCAAATTTCAATCTTCTTTTCTCTTGACAACCTAATACTGATTAGTATAAGATAGAAACGTTAAATAATCTTTGAAATATAGCTTACCAGTGGACGAGTGCGATTTCCCCTCCTAGTCGACATTGGTCCTCTAAGTTAAGCTAGGTCAGCTCGTCTGATCTAACTTACACTGGTGAGCTTTATTTCGAAGATAAAAAAATACCCGAGAAACCGCTTTCTCGGGTATTTTTTATTCCAAAGATTTCTTATATAAGTTGATTAATTTCTTCTGCTATTTTTTCTTTAATCTCCTTAAGTTTTATTCTTTCAAATAGACTGAATCTTTTCAGAACAAAGGTCGCAGCATCACCTTGTCGATCTTTATTCTCTTTGCCAACTCCAATTCGTATTCTAGTAAAATCTTGAGTGCCTAGATGTTCAATGATTGATTTAACACCGTTATGACCAGCGGCACTTCTGTCTTTTTGAACTTTGTATTCACCAAATTTAATATCAAGATCATCATGTACGACAATCAAATCTTCTGCTGGATTTAAATTATGCTTTTTAACAATCTTTCCAACAGAACTACCTGACTTATTCATGAAAGTTAATGGTTTGACCAGTTCAGTATCCTGCCCGTTAATTTCAACGTGAGTGTAGTCTGCGTTGTTATTCTTACTAGTATGCCACTTATTTTTCTCCGCCAAAAGATCGAGTATCATCCATCCGATATTGTGACGCGTGTTTTGATATCTTTTCCCAGGATTTCCTAGGCCTATTATTAATTTCATATTACTACGAATAACAAATTAGCTACAAATCTACCAATTTGTTTGGATTGAGTTTAGTTTTTAAGGTTGATAGATAACTAAATAATGGTTGAGTGAGTGAAAGCGAACGAAACCGGCCGTGCGCCAGCACAAATTAGGGCGGGCGGGTGGGGAGAATGGCTAATTATGTTTGATGAGATTTTTTCGGATTTTTTTCTGTTAAAACCAACTTCACTCCACAACCCCAAAGTCCGTATTTTTCTCTTAGTTGATTTGTTATGAATCTACGGTATGAGAAATGGATGTTGTCGGCTGTGTCAGCAATGATTTCAAAAGTCTGAGGTTTTGTTTTTATCTGTCTGATGATATGGATGAAAGGTGGTTTAGTACCTTTTG
This sequence comes from Candidatus Falkowiibacteriota bacterium, assembly GCA_018693855.1. Lineage (GTDB taxonomy): Bacteria > Patescibacteriota > Patescibacteriia > UBA11705 > JABHMO01 > JABHMO01. The sequence continues at coordinate 135,800 of JABHMO010000043.1, read as the reverse complement.
TTTTTTTCGGAGACTGTTTTCTGATAATGAATCTCTTGAATTCAGCTAACTCTTGTTCTGATATTTTTTTAGTTTGATTGTCATTAATTTCAAGAACTTCATCAATTAATCTGGCTACTCGAAATCCTGTTTTAGCTGAAGTGAAGATGACTGGTGCCCAAGTTAAGTAGGGGAATGATCGGTGTAGGAACTCAATATAAACTTTATCACTATGTGTGTCCTTGTCTTTTACTAGATCCCATTTGTTAACGATAAACATTAAAGATTTACTTCTTTCAAGAATTTCTTTGGCAATGTTTTTATCTTGAGCTGTGATCTCTTTGTCCGCATCGATAACTAGAAGTGCAAGGTCACTGTAAGCAAGTGATCCTAAACTTTGTTCAATACTTTGTTCTTGAAATTTGTCGCTGATTTTTCTTTTTTTAATCATGCCAGCAGTGTCAATAAAAGTCAGCCTGTATTTTTTATCTTCTTTTTTATACTCAATTGTTAGATCTTGGCTTTCTCTCGTTGTATGTGCGATTGGTGAAACGATTACTTCATCTTTTCCAATAATACTGTTGATTAATGAAGACTTTCCAACGTTTGGTTTACCTAAAATCGCAATTTTAATCTCATTTGCAATTAGATCTTTCTCTTCTTGAGTAAGTTTCGCTTCTTCTTTTTCTTTTTTATCAAGTTTCAAATTATCATAAACATAATCAAGTAGATCTCCTAGTCCTGCACCTGTTTTTGCACTTACTGCGAAACTGTTTTTAATTCCCAGTTTCTCAAACTCACCAATTTGATTCAATCTTGTCGGGTTATCAACTTTATTGACAACTAAAACTATGTTTTTATTCTGTTTTTTAATTAATTTGTTAAACTCTTTATCTTGAGGCATCAGTCCGTCACCAGCTTCTACAACAAATAAAACTAAAGCAGACTCTTTTAATGCTTGCTTGGCTTTCTTGATTGATTCAATATCAATCTCAGCTTCAGACTCTACATCAAGACCAGCAGTGTCTGAGATTACAAAAGTTTCTCCTCGCCATAAAACCTCTCCAAACCTTCTGTCTCGAGTTGTCCCAGCTACATTTGAAATAAGCGCAGCTTTTTTTTCTGTCAGTTTATTAAATAGAGTCGATTTACCTACGTTGGTACGACCTATTAATGAAACTATATTTTTATCTGTTATATGTTTTCGCATAGTGATGTTTTAAGATTAATTCCTTCGTCCTTGTCATACGGTCATACGACCGCACAAGTTTCAAACCCGTAATCTAATAAGAATTAGCCGTCTAGTCTGGGTGAGAAATCTTGCGACTAACTCGGTTAACCTTTCGATTAACTTGGTTAACGTTTTGATTAACCTTTTTACTTACTCAAATCCGTACCCAGAATTACAAAGTAATCTAAATCTGGAGCGGCTTGATCTTTTACCCAATCAGGAATAGCTATTTCTAGTATTTCTGTATTATATTTTTCTTTTAATACAGTCTCTTTTTCAGAAACAGTATTAGAAAGTTTGTAAATAAGTGTTTTTTCGTAATCTTGAACAGGTGCATTTCCGATCTTTGAAATTTTGAATCCTTTGAACTTCAAATCTTGTGAATTGATAGACGCGAGTCCCGGAGTCGTTGTTCCATTTCGGATTTCAACTGTGACTTGAGTTTCTTCTATTTCGGCAATGACTTGTTCATCGTTTTGATTGAAAATATTCTTAATTAAATGATTGATGTAAGAAAATGAGTCTCCTTTTGGTAATAGTACGTAGGCTTCATTTACAATGTTTGCATAAAGATATCCATCCGGACTATCATCAAGCACTTCTGTAATAATATTTTCAGTATCAACTTCTTTGACTAATTGAGCTAATTTAATTGTCTCCCAAAGTTCAAGGTCTGTGCGAATATGGTCAGATAATGTTCTTGATAATTTTTTAATTTTTGTTGGATTTAATAAAAAGTCGTATGATAGTAATCTTTGTTTGAACGCTTGCAGAACTTTTTGTTGTCGTTGACTTCTTGCAAAATCAGATCCTTCGCCATTGTTTCCATGTCGACTACGAGAGTATTTCAGAGCAGTCTCACCATCCATTGTTTGATTTCCTGTTTCAAATGAAACAACTTGATATTTGTGATCACTTGTTGGGTATTGGTAATCAGTAAAACTGTTATCAACATTTATTTTTACTCCATCAATTTCGTCAATGATTTTTTCAAAACCAGCAAAATCTATTCTAACATAATAATGAATTGGGATGTCAAAAGTTTTTGAAACAACTTCCTTTGTCAGATCTCCGCCATTGCCAGCGTTTTTCTGTTCATGAAAAGCGTTAGCGTTATTAATCTTCCAATAACCATAACCAGGAATCTCAACAAGTAGGTCACGAGGAATACTAACCATTGAAACTTTTTTCGTTGATGGTTTTATGCTGGCTAACATTATTGTGTCTGTTAGATATGGACCATCATGTCCAGCTCCACCCATTCCAAGTAGTAAAATATTTATTCGGTCTTCTGCTTCACCGGATAGGGGAGAACTGTTTCCTGCCAAGCTTGTTAGTTGCGCGAAAAACCCTGTTTTTCCAGCAAAGATTTTTGAAATGCTATTATCAGTGAATAAAACTTGAAAAGAGAATACAAAAAACGCCACAATCATAACAGCCAGTAGATATATAATGAATTTACTAACTTTAAAAATTTTCTTACCTTTTGGTCGTCTATTATCGTTCTGGTCCAAAAGATTGACCTTTGTATCTACTTCTATTGGTTTTGATTTGAAATTTGGAGTCATAGGGAGGTGAATCGAGGTAAATCGATGTAAAGCGGAGTGAATCGAAGTAAGTATTAATTTTAAAATAAAATCTAATAAAGATTATGTGTTCTTCGTGTAGATATTATACCCTAAAGTTAATTAATTAACAAGCTTGACAAAATCGTGATTTTCTCTATAATTAGTAGTTGTTTGTCTCGTCACATTCATCACGGGAGGGTGATCGATGTCAGAACCAAAAACTGCTCAAGAAATGTTGCAAAATTTACGTTTACGGTTTAGGTTGGATCTCAGCTTGATGGATCTCGTTCGTCTGTGGGAAAAACTCCCTGAAAGCGAAAAGAAAAGAGGATATGACCTTTTATTGAGATATAAAAAACTTGTACAGAAGAGTGATCCTGATTATCTCTTTTTCCTTAGTAATCCTCATGAATGGACGTCATGGATGGAGGATGTGAAGGAATTGAGGCTTGCCTTTTTTGGCAGTTTGTATGAAGAAACATTTCTTGCACGGTACTTTTTCCGAACAAAGTTGTATGGTTCTATGACAAGTGTTGGGTTCAAGTTGATTGCAGGTTCTGAATTGGCGCTGTATTTTAGACGAATTATCGCTGGAGTTCCACGGTCTGTTAGGTATCTGGAGCTAAACTATGAGCTTGAAAGAACACCTGAAAAGTGGCCAAGTGGTAGTAGTCTGATGCACACCTCTTTTCGGAAAAAAAGATTAGATGAACGTGATCGTGATTTTGGCTAAACATTGCTAGTGACGGCGTCTTGCGTCGTCTTTTTCTTTTTGTAAATTTATTAACAAAACATTCTATTTGATAAACTTGCATTAAGTTTGAAAATTTGTTATAATAATGGCAACTTAACACCTAAGAGAGTGAAAAAGGTCTTAATTTTGTTTATTTTTAAGCCTTCTTTAGCCCTGTATAGCCTTCTTTGTTTTATGAGTGAAAGAGAGTATTTTGAAGAATTAAGCCCAATGCAGAAAACTCTGCAATTTGTTTGGGATTTAGTCAAGGTTGTAGCTGTTTCATTAGCTATCATTATTCCAGTTAGATATTTTTTAATACAGCCCTTTTATGTAAAAGGTGCTTCAATGGAGCCAAGTTTTTATGATCATGAGTATTTGATCATTAATGAAATTGGTTATAGATTTGGTGATCCTGTCCGAGGTGATATTATCGTTTTCAAATATCCAAAAGATCCATCACAGTATTTCATTAAAAGAATAATCGGACTACCGGGTGAAAAAGTTGAAATAAAAGATAACATGGTTTACGTGCATAGTGATGATAAGAAAATGATTCTTGATGAAGCAATCTATTTAGAAGACGGTGCTAGAACCAGAGGTACTACTACGTGGACACTTGGCGCTGATGAATACTATGTTTTGGGTGATAATCGAGAGTACAGTCTTGATTCTCGAAGTTTTGGTCCAGTTGATCGAGATCTAATCGTCGGAAAAGTCTGGTTCCGAGGTTGGCCTGTCTGGAGATTAACTTTTTTTGATAATATCGAATACTAGATTTATTAGAGCTTAAATACAAATATACAAATTGGCTGTGCGGTGAGGAGACTAAATAAATAGGATTTTGCTTTTTCAAAAGTAGTTTTCTATAGCCTCCTTCGCCCCCTATAGCCCCCTTGCGATTCTATGCCTAGAAGAAAAAAAGAAGAACAACCAAGAGAACCTATAAAGACAATTAAAACTCCACCCGTTGTTAAGGGTATGAAAGATGTTTTGCCAAATGATGCGAAGCATTGGAATTTTGTTGAGAATCAGGTTAGACGATTGATCTCTGATTACAGTTATCATCGTATGGAAACTCCACTTTTGGAAAAGTTTGAACTTTTTAATCATTCTTTATTTAGGCAGAATAATGTTTTAGAAAAAGAGGCTTTTGTTTTTACTGATCGAGGTGAAAAACTTTGTTTGAGACCAGAAGCGTCTGCTTCTATTGCTCGAGCTTTTATCGATCACAACATGAGCGCTTCTCAGATGCCGTTAAAAGTTTATACTTGGGGATCAATGTTCCGTCAAGGTAAAATAGAAACAAATAAACTGAGACAGTTCTCTCAAGTTGATTTCGAAATTGTTGGAGACGAGTCAGCGGCAATTGATGGTGAACTTGTTATCATGGCACATTTCTTGATGAAAAATTTAGGAATAAATGGACAAGTAAAATTAAATAGTGTCGGTTGTACGTTATGTCGACCAGAATATAAAAAAGTTTTAGCAGAGTACTTGAAATCAAAACGAGCTGCTATCCCTGCTGATCTAAGAAAGTTGATTACAAAAGATCCATTGAAAGTTTTTCAATGTAACAGTCAACGTTGTGTAAAAGCATTTGAAGATGCTCCGCAAACAGTTGATTTCTTGTGTGATGACTGTCGTAACCATTTATTTAAGGTTTTAGAGTATCTAGATGAAGTGAAAGTTGAATACACTCTTGACCCAACTCTTTCAAGAACATTTGATTACTATACGAAAACTATTTTTGAAATAACAACACCTCCTCAGGAAGGAAGAGAAACTATTGTTTTAGCAGGTGGTGGTCGTTGTGATAATTTAATTGAAATGCTAGGTGGAGAAAGTACTCCAATGTCAGGATTTAGTTTTGGAATAGAACGTTTAGTCTCTGAAATCCGACATCAACAAGTTGAATTACCAGCAAAAAAGGGTCCGGATGTGTTTGTTGCTCAATTGAGTGAACAGGCCAGACAGAAAGCATTTACTTTCTTTGAAGCTTTGCGAGCAGAGAATTTTTCAGTCAAAGCTAATTTTTCAAAAGGAGCACTGAAATCACAGTTGGATCTAGCTCGAAAATGTAAAGCAAAAATCATTCTGATTCTAGGTCAAAAGGAAGTAACCGAAGGCACTATCATTGTCAGAGAAGAAGATAGCGGTATCCAAGAAGTCATCAGTCTAAGTAACGTTGTTCCTGAAGTTAAAAAAAGATTAAAAGAAATTTATAAGAAGAAAAAATAATTAGGATGGTTAAAAAGGATAAGGATGGCTTTTGAATCTGGTCAGACTCCGGCTTTTGCCGGAGTGACTCAGTATAGATAAAGCCTTCTGTAGCCCTCTCTAGCCCTCTAATAATCAAGGAGTTATAACATGTTAGAAGCAAAACGAAAAAAGGGGGAATCATTTGAGTCATTTTTGAGACGATTTAACAAGAGACTTATTCAAAGTGGTGTGATTTTTGAATTCAAATCAAAACGTTATCACGCAAAGGATGAAAGTCGAAATTTGCAAAAGACTGTTGCAGTTGCTCGAAAGAAATACAAGGACAAAATTCAATTTCTAAAGAAAATCGGCAAGTTACCTGAAGATCGATTTAAAGGTAAACGAAGAGGTGGTCGATAATGTGTACAACTGTTTTTAATTAACAGAAATTTTTGCTATAATTACTATGCAATTACAAAAGCAAATCGAACAAGAATTCTTAACTGCTTTCAAAGCAAAACAAGAACTAGATTTGTCTGTTTTGAGAATGCTGAAAAGTAGTCTAAAGAACAAAGAAATCGAAATTAAACGAGAGTTGAAAGATGAAGAAGTTCTAGCTGTCTTGAAGACTGAAGTTAAGAAAAGAAAAGATTCTGCTGATTCTTTTTCAGCTGCTGATCGGTCTGATTTGGCAGATAAAGAACTGTCTGAAATAAAAATTTTAGAAAAATTTTTACCTGAACAGTTAGATGAAGGATCAATCGGTTCGATTGTTGATGAAGTTTTAACAACTTTGTCTGATGAAGATAAATCTAATTTCGGAAAAGTCATGGGCGCAGTCATGCAGCGTGTGGGTGGCCAGGCTGATGGCGGAGTAGTTAGAAAAGTTTTAGAAGAAAAACTAAAATAAAAAAATTGATATTTGAGTGAAATTGTTAATGTTTTGTTAATTTAGTTTAACCTATTTTAACTTTATTAACTGTATTAACTCATTCCTGGAGGTGATGAAAAAAACTGATAAAAATTTTCAGTTAATTATTAAAATAACTGCCAGTTGTTTTGTGTTTTTATTGGCGGTTTTTTTATTTGCTCCAGTTGTCCAGGCTCAAGGAGACTTGCAGGAAACAATTAATCAGGATCTTGATGCAATTGCTGAACAGACTGACCTGCCAACCAATAGTTTAACTTCAATTATTGGTGGAATAATTAAAGCAATAATGGGATTCCTTGGTGTGATTGCTTTATCTCTAGTCCTGTACGGAGGATTCCTATACATGACCGCAGGTGGTCAACAAGATAAAGTTGATAAAGCAAAGAAAGTTTTAATTAACGCTGCAATTGGTTTAGTTATTATTTTAAGTGCGTATGCAATAACAGCTTTTATATTTGATTCCTTAATAGGTGATAGAGACGGTGGTGGAGGAGTTAACATTGCTGGAATTGGACCGCAAGGTTATAGTCTTTCTGGCGGCGCTTTTGGAAGTGTGATCCAGAGTCATTATCCAGAACCAGAACAAGATGATGTATCTAGAAATACAATGATAATGGTTACATTCAGAGATTCAATTGATGAAAATTCTGTAATTGATTTATCTGATTCAAGCGGATGTCCTGATGCTTTGCTTGGTGACGGAAAGATGTGCGGAGCCTTAAAAACAAACAATATTAGAATATTTCGATGTGATGCTATGGGAAACTGGCCAACTGACGATACTGATCGTACTCCTGGACAGTGTGCTGATTTGATTATTGAAGATGCACCAGCTAGTGATTTCCTTGGTTCTACAGGAGACACTTATGCTTTCTTAACAGCTGATCGTCGAACTATTGTTATCAATCCATACGGCAACAGTCAAACTGAGCATTTAGGTTCTCAATCCGATGATGTTGCTTATATTGTTCACTTAACTAACTCTATAACTAATTCAGATGGAAATAGCGTGTTCTCGGTTGGTCAGGACTATCAATGGCGTTTTGTAACTGGCACTTTTCTTGATTTGACTCCACCAGTTGTTGAGTCAGTTATTCCATTAGATCAGGCTGGAATAGATGCTACTATAAAAAATGACACGATAGGGGAGGACGGTGGTGTTTATCTTAATCAAATTATAGTAGTGAATTTTAGTGAACCGATAATTCCACCATTGGAACAGTTGCAAGACTGTAGCGCTGGTGATGATGATAATGAAATTCAAGTAAAACTAAATTCAGGCGAAGCTAATGGAACCTGCGCAACTTCTCATGTTCCTGGTAATTGGCGAGTCGGATTGAATGGATATAAAACAGTTCAGTTTTTAAGTAGTACGGAATGTTCATCAGGAGCTTATACCACTTGTGGTGAGAAAGCTTTCTGTTTACCTGAAAATTCTTTAATAGACAATCTAATTACGGCGGCTGAATTAACCGGTGACGGAAATACTGGAACACCTGGTACGGGAATTGTTGATACTTCGTCAAACTCTTTAGATGGTGATAGCAATGGTACATCAGACGGTCCTGCTTTTGATAATTTCGATTGGAGTTTCCAAACAGGTGCTGAGGTTGATTTAGATGCTCCGTATATTATTGGTTTGAGTCCTGATCATAATACAGAGCAAGTTATGGTAGATCAAACTTTAGCAGCAGAGTTTAATGAAAGTCTGGAACCATACTCAGTTGATAGGGAAGTGAAAATTTATGGTGAAAGATCTGGTTCTGAGCCATTTGATGCTTGGGTTGATCCTAATATGGGATACAATCTTGATGCTGACGGAAACAAAGTAACTGATATGAAAAAGATATTTATTACTCATGGCCCTTTCTCGAGCGCTCTTGAAACTGCGGACCCTCCTGTTATTCCTATCTATTTCCCAGTTATAAAAAGTCAGGTCAAAGATTTGCGACAAAACTGTTTTAATCCGAGTAGAGAAGAAGACTTAAATACAGATTGTGGTTCTATAACAGCGAATAATCGTGGTACTTCGTGTTGCCCTGTTTACATTGGAGACACTTACCAGCTTGAAGATCAAGCCGGTGTATCTGAATGTAGCTTACCAGGACGATAGTCTTTATCTTTTTAATTACAGATACTTACAAATGTACAAATTAGTAAAGTAGAAGCTTAATTTGTTTATTTGCAATTATACGTAATTTGTAAAAACTTACAGTATTTCCCATGCTTAACAAACTTAAAAACAAAAAATTATTTGGTGCTATTTTTATAGTTGTCGCTTTATTTTTCGTATTACTCTCTGTTCAACCTATTTTTGCTCAGAATAATATTCAAGACGGGTTGGATACTGTCGCGGAACAGACTGATCTTGGAAATGAAGATCCAAAAGCGATTATTGGAAGAATACTGAAAGTTATACTTGGTTTTCTTGGTGTTTTAGCAATAGGCTTAGTTCTGTATGGTGGTTTCGTCTACATGACAGCTGGCGGTAGTGAAGAGAAGATTGGTAACGCGAAAAAGATTTTAATTTCAGCTGCTATAGGTCTAGCAATAATTTTGTCAGCGTATGCTATAACGGCTTTTGTGTTTGATAGTTTACTCGATGCAAATAATTATAATTCATCAGGTGATGGTGATGGGAATGGAAACGGTACGATAGTTGTATCAGGTTTCCGAACTTTGGAAGTAGACCTTGTCCCAGAGGGCGATACGGTACTATACTCTTTCCCTGTTAAGTTAATGTTCAACTATCCACTTGATAGTAGCTCAGCTACAGATATAGAGAATAATGTTAAGGTTGAAAAAAGTGTGGACGGAACTTTTGAGGAAGTTCCTGGTGAGTTCAACTTATTTAATGAAAATCGAATTGTAAAATTTGTGCCAGATAAGGTATGTAGTGATTGTGAAGATCAAAACTGTTTTGATAAAGATAGTGCATATAAAGTTACCGTTACTCCAAACGTATTACAGTCAATACAAACTGATCGTGATGGTGAAAAATTGACTCTGAGTTGTAATGGTATAAGTGACTGTGTCTCTGAATTCAACACTGGTTCGGTTTGTGACAAAAGAGATCCTTCTGTTGTAATAGAAAACCCTTCTTATAATACTAGTATCTGTCAGGGCTCAGCTGTTCCTATGGACGTTTCCATCTTTGGAAGTGACGACGTTGCATTATCAATGTTACTTTTCCAAGTTGATCTAGCAGACGCTGATTCATGGGAAGATTTCTCTACTATTTATCAGGTTGTCTTAAATGATTCACCTACAAGTTATACTTATTCAGATCCTTGGCCAGAAAGTTCTGATTATGAACTAGGTTCCCACAAAGTTGTGGCAGCAGCAGTTGACCTAGCTGACCATACAAAAATAAAAAAGAAAAATTTCAATATTGTTCCGTCAGACTGTTGTGATGAACTAGGGGAGATCGATTGTTCAAGTACAAATCCTGCTTGCCCGTCATGTAGTGGTGGTTGTACTCAGGATTCTGACTGTGCATCCGGAGTTTGTCTAGAGGGACAGTGCAAGACCCTGCCAACGATTGATAATGTTGTTTTACCACGTGGTGGACCAGGTAATCTTGTAACTATTGTTGGAAATGGTTTCTCGTCTTATAAAACTGATACTAGTTCTGTTTACTTCTCATGTTCAAGTGGTGAAAACTGTTCCGAAGGTTATATGACCGGTGAGTTTAGTTGTGATACAAACTCTTCTTGGCGAGATGATCAGATTATCGTTAGAGTTCCTGATAGTGGTGTAATAACTGGACCAGTTAAGATCATAAATCGATACGAACTGTACGATGATACTGAGAATGATCGTGGTTGGCAAGATGATTTTGTTTATGATGAAAATCTGCAGATGCCCGGCATCTGTGCTGTCTCAGAGCAAGAGTGTCAACAATCAGGTGAAACCGATTGTGCGGCAGGGCCAGTTTCCGGTTTAGTTAATGTAGAAGGTAGTGGTTTCGGTAATAGTAGAGGTGACTCTGATTTATATTTTGATCAAGTCATTGCTTCAATGCAAGGTGGTGGTGCTTGGGATAATGTATCAATTACAAATTTACAAATACCAAATTTAGCAAATGGTTATAGTACTGTTGTGTTAAAGGCAGGGGAACAATGTATCTCGTGTCCTGATTGTATTGATAATATAGGTGATGAGACTTGTGCTTGTACAGAAGTTTCAACTTGTGATGAGGTAGATGACTGTATCTGTCGAGATATTTATAGTAATCCATATAAATTTAAGATTGAAGCACCTGCGAATCTACCACAGATCAATTCAGTAAATCCAGATCCAGCTCCAGCACAGCAGTTAATCACATTAAAAGGTGTAAACTTTGGGAATAGTGCAGGTCGAGTTGATTTTATTGATATTGATAGAGCCTACGTTGGTGAACTAAGTTGTGGTGAATCAGGATGGACGGATGGTGAGATCTCTGTGAAGATTCCAGAAGAAGTTGCAATTGAAACTGGTACAAAAGATATCCAGATTCGAGTTTATAGTTCTTCTAATTTAGAAAGTGCTCCAATTAACCTTACAATCAATTCAGAAAAACCAGGGCCAGGTATCTGTCAATTAAGTCCAAATAATGGTCCAGTTAATACAGTTTTCAATTTGTTTGGTGAAAATTTTGAGAATGATTCTGTTTACGATATTGTTTTTGAAAATGGAGGTAAGGTTGAATCGTTTTTAACTGTAGAACAAGGATATGATTGGCAGAAGGAAAGCATTCTTGGGGCAAAAGTTTCTGAAACTGATTTTAGTGGAAATATTTATTTAGCCAACGAAGATACTCTTGATGCAGTAAGTAATCAGGTAGGATTTCGAGTTGGCAGCTGTACAAATAACAGTTGTTTAACAGGTGAGACCTGTTGTTCAAGTGGTATTTGTAAAGATATAGTGGAAGGTTGTAGTGAAGACGCTGATTTTGGCGAAACAGAGTTTTCTTGGATGGTGAGTACAGGTGCATTACCAAAATATCCAAAAGTGATAGAACGAAGTTGTGACGCGGAAAATAATTTAATGGCTTCACCAGCTCCGATGAAAAATAAAAGAACTGTTTGTAAAAATTCAGTAATTTCAGCGACCTTTAATACTGTAATGTCTTGGCCAAGTTTTGAAGCGCAGGCAACAGAAACTGGTCAAGTTGTAAAAGTAAAAACAAAACAGTGTAGTACTCCTGATACAACGGGGGAGTCTATTCCAAACTGTGATTTAGATAGCTGTTCTGATGGTGACTGTATTACGACCGAATATGCAACTTTAACAGCGGCAAATAAGTTGTCTGATAATATCTGTACTACTGATGTTGATGATGTCACTACTTGTGAAACTGTTTCTCGATTAGAAATAGATACTCCTTTAGTTGGAAATACTTGGTATCAAGTAGAGATCCTTGGTGGTGAGTTTGGTGTGGCTGGTGCTACGGCGAGTGGAACAGATCCTGTTTATACAATGCCAAACAGCTATCGTTGGAAATTTAAAACAAAAGCAGATGACTGTTTACCAACAGACATTGCTATAACTCCTGCTCAAGGTTTGATCGAAACAGTTGATGAACAAGAAATTTATAAAGTTAGCGGATTAAATCAATGTGAAATATTAAATTTAGGTGATGAAGATTGGAATTGGCAGTTGCCTTTTGAAAGTGATCGAGCAAAGGTAGAGTTATTTGGACATCTATGCCGAGTTTACGGAGATCAATATGAGATCTGTCCAGTTGTTGGTACGTTTGATGTAGATAAATATATTAGTGCGAGCGAGTATGTTACTGTTCGTAAAGATTTTGGTATCTATCAAATAAAATCAGATTTAATTCAGAATGGACTAGTATCAGCAGATATTCAAACTGATAAATCTAATCCAATTACAGTTAGAACCTCAGCTGCAGTTAATGTTGAAACAACGACTGGAACTGTTGTTAAGAATTTAACAAAAGATGCTGGTTTATTGATCGATTTTATCGATCCGAAAGTAGTTAATTATTTTCCGCGATGTGATTCAGCATGTATTAATACTCAAATTCAAGCACATTTCAATACTAAGATGAATGCGACCTCTGTTGAGGCTCCTGCAAATCTAAAACTGTATCCATGTGTAACTTCAGAGTGTGTGACCTATGGTACAGCTGTTAATTTAAATTCTGCAAATATTAACTATACATATAGTAATGATGGTAGTGGCCATTATGTAAATAGATTAGACATTAATTTAGCTCAAGATCTATCACCAGATACAAGTTATCGAGCAATTGTTATGGACGACGTAACAAGTGTGAGTGGTGAGAATCTAGCAGGGCTAAATTACAGTACTCAAAGTGGTTCAGGTGACTGTGCTAACAGAGAAGATGATAATGAAAATGGTAAGATTGATAAAACAGGCGGTTATGATGCTGACGGTGATGAAAAAGTTGATTTTGCTTGTGGTTGTTTTGATTCTGATAGTAACTCATTCAAATCTTACGCAAAAGATCCTGCAGCTGCAAAATGTAAAGAGTTGATAGCGATTGATTTCAAATGTCAAAATTTAGTAACTGATGAACTGTTAGAACTTACAGATGATTTTGCTGCGTTATTAAGAGGAACAAATTATACATATTATAGTCCAGATAAATCTTGTGAATTGGCTGGTGATTATGAAGGTGGTGAAACGGTGTTATTAGATTCATTTAGTTGGACATTTAGAACAAAGGAAGGGGACGGTAAATGTCTAATTGATAGAGTTGAAGTTGCTCCATCTGATTTTGTTTCTCAGACAGCTGGTCAAACAGTTGATTATGTATCAACTCCATTTAGTGTTCCTGATAGCTGTAGTGCAACAGGTCAGCCTCTGAATGCGTATCAGTATGATTGGGACTGGAGTAGTGTAGAGGATAGAATCGCAACTGTAACCGCGGGTACATATAACGCAGCTAAACCGGATTTTTGTAGTAATAGTTGTTTAGTTGTTGGTAATAATGAAGCTGATCTTGAAGATGCAGACAAACTTTGTGGTAATGGTCTGGTTGACGAAGGAGAAGAGTGTGATACGAAAATTGGTGAAGATTTAAACCCATACTGTACAGCTTCTTGTGTCTGGCAAGGGTTCCCTACTTGTGGTTCATTAAATAAACTATACTGTCAAGAAGACACTTCAATAGAATGTAGTGAAAAAGTACCAATAAACTGTACCTGTACTGTTCCTGGATATTCTTTAACACCTTGTTGTGGTAATGGTATTCTGCAAGATCTAGATGGTGTTGCTGGAATTGATGAAGAGTGTGAAGCAATCTGCGTGAAGGATGGTCAATCTTGTTCTTATGGAGATGATGGATGTGTTTGTACAATGCCTGAAGGTTGTAATAATAAATGTCTAAAAACTGGTTCTAATCAAGAACTTTGTGGAAATGGCGTGATTGAAAACAGTGAAGATCCTGAATGTGATACTGCGGCTGGTACTAATGTTGGACCGTATCAAACAGCAACTGTTAATCCTGCTATTAATACTTTACTTGCCGATCCTGCAAATGTTTGTTTCACTAGTGGTGGTTCTTGTTTGTTCAATTTTAACTACTTATCTTTATTTACCGAGGGAGACACTGATATCGAAGCAAAAGCAGTAGAAGAAGCTGTCGAAGTGACTGGTTCGTCAGAGTTAAGTTATGTAACTCAACAGTGTTTATTACCTCAGGTTACATTAACTGATATAAAACCAACTGATAATGATACAGATGTTTGTACTAACTCTCTAATTTACGCTACGTTTGATGGCAAGATAAATCCTATTAGTCTAAATAGAGATAGTCTTAAATTAACCAAAGAAATTCCAGCTAATGAAACTTGTCCGGTTGATCTACCTGTTGTGATCTCTCATTATGGTTTTGATGAAGGCTCTGGTCAGTCTACTTATGATTCAATTCTAAATAATCAAGCAGAAGTCGTAGCTGGAGTGTTTGTTGACGGACAGGTCGGACAAGCTCTTGAATTCGATGGCCAAGATTCTGTTGTCAAAACATCAACTTCTTCATTTGGTCAGGCTAAACCTTGGACAGTTAGTGCTTGGATAAACCCTGCTAGTCTTGCCGCTGAGCCAAAGACTATATTCACTGCTTCCGCTGATGGCTCAAATGAATCAATTGGTTTAGCTGTCTTTAAGGGGAACATACTGTTATTGAAAACTGGCGAGAAAGGTGATCCTCGAATAAATAATTTTTCAGGTATGAGAATTCCTGAAAACGTGTGGTCTCATATCATGATTAGTTATGATGGTCTAGGTAATATTTTTGTTAATATTGATGGACAAGGAAAAAGTAAAAGCACTTTCTCATTAGTTACGAAAGTTGCTTTAGATGATTTATCAATTGGTAATAGAATGGAAAATCCTCAGCTTGACTGGGCTGGGTTTGATGGAGCAATTGATGAGTTTACTGTTTTTGAACAGCTCTTATTAAAGGACGAAATGACACAGTACTATCAATCAATAACTGGCGATGGTGTGGCTGTTAATAGTTTAAACTATAAGTTTACTAAAAATCCAGTCAAAGCCGTTAAACAGTCTATCTATAATGGATACCAAAAAGTCAAGTTAACTGTTCGTGATTTATTAGTAAAAAGTGGTTGGGCAGCTGCTCCGAAACGTTGTGATGTTGGATTTAATTTCTCAGTAACGGAAAATTCTTTTGGAAATACAGAGGTTTTAGTTGTTCCTCATTATTTATTAGGTGAAAATACAAAATATAATTTAGAGTTTAATAGTATTGAAAATGTTTGCGGTAAAGCAAGTAGTATTGGAACTAGTTTTACAACTGGTGATGAGATTTGCCGAGTGAACAATGTTTATATCAATCCAGCTGATCGATTTGTAACAAAACCTAATGTGAATGCAGAGTATCAAGCAATTGCTCAAAACTATGATCAGCCAATTCAAAGCATTCCTAATGTTTATAGTTGGAAATGGGCATGGAACAGTTTAGATACTTCAATCGCAAATGTTGGTTCTTATGTGGACACAGAAGATCCAAGTAAAGTTAATGTTGCTAGTTTCAATAAAAATGGACAAACAGCGATTGAGGCAAAAACTATTATAACAGATGATACTGTTAGTGATAGTAGTACTGGCGGCGCATCAGTTTCTGGTTACTCAAATCTAGAAGTGTTTATCTGCAGCAAACTTTGGGCTCCAACTGATTACAGTGGTGATTTTAGTATGTATGGTACTGATTCAGGATACTTAACTCATCTATATCACAAAATTTATAATGTTGGTCTTTTCTACTGTCGTGATTTAGGTCAGCCACTTGTGAAAAGTTGTTACAATGGTCAAGCTTGTTACGATGATGCTGACTGTGCTGGTATTGGTGATCAGCTATGTCGAGCTCCACTTGTTTGTTCTGATGGAGTTACATCTTGTAGTTCTGATACTGACTGTTCGGAGATTGGTAATGGAAAATGTTTAATGGCTGGAGAACATGATGATTTACCTAAATTAAAAGTACTATCAACTGATATATTTAGTGATTTTGTTGAAGCAGGACAAAAAACCCCTGCAAATCCTGATCAAGTTATTAAACAGTGCCAAGATGGTATTGATAATGATTTGAATGGATTAAGTGATCTGGAAGATCCGAAGTGTAATGACGCTAATGATAATTGGGAAGAGCCAGCTTTACTTGCACAGTATTTCTTAAGTCGAACTGACGTTGCGTTAGATGATAATTTTGACGAATCAGAGGATGTTATCTCTCTTCGAATATATGAAAACCCTGAAGCACTGGCTCCAGAGTTATGGTATATGAAATATGCACCAAATGCTGGTAATATTTCATCTTTAGATATTGATTGTTTAGAAAGTTCAACTGGCAAGTTTTGTTATCAAGGTGGAAAAGAAGATAACTCAGTCTATATTGCAGCTGGTAATATTTCAACAACAGGAACTCTTTATAATAATATCTACTTACTCGGATATAATTCAGGTGCAAATTCAAATACGCAAAATATTTTCTCTCAAATGATTGAGACGATTAAGTTTAATATTAACAACTTGTCAGAAGGTACAACTGGAACAACAGCGAAACAGTCAGTCATGAAAGATATTCGACGAGTTCAAGATATTAATTTAGTTCATTTATTACTTGATGGTTATCGTTCTCAAAATAGTAATAAGGTTCCTCAGTTAGAAAGTGGTACATATGTAAGAGGGGAGACGTTTAGTGTTTGGCCAAGTTGGCAAAGGGTTTTTGGTAGTATGCTTGGTGGTGCGTTGCCTGTTGATCCTGATAATCATTTTGTTTGGGAACAAGCAACAACAAATCCAACACCGCAGGGTGAGATCTGTCAGGATTTAAGTGCTGGTTCAGTTGAACTTTATTGCCAAGGTCAGAAACAGTGTGTTGTACCTGGTCAGTGGTGTTCAATCTGTCCAAGTGCCGCGTCTGACGGTGATCATGATTACGATAAGTATACTTGTTACAGTAGTGATGTTACTGGAGCAAACTTACCAGAGTTCTATTCAACTGTTTATAGTATAATTTCAGATAACCCTGTTTATCATTATCAAGCTTTAGGACCAAATGCTTACAATATAGATTTCACTTTAGATGGTTATGCAGCTGGCTACAACACTGAAAAGCAAGGGTTCCGTTTCTATAATGAATTCAGAGTATTACCAAAGAGAAAAACAGCTACTGGTGATATTTGTATTAGTGGTGGGGATTGTGATTATATTTATAAGTAAACCGATGCTAATCCACGAAAAGCATGCGAATGATACGAAAATTGCTGAGATGCTAATTTGCGAATTACACGAATACTACGAATAGTTAACTATTTGTGTAATTCGTAAATTAGCATAGCGAAGCGTTCGCGGCATTCGCATATCATTAGCAGATTAGCATCAATATATATGGATGAAGATAAACAAGTTGAGGATATTTTTGATGAGGTTGATGCTGGGCCGAAAGAAGCGCCAGTACAATCTCAAGTTGAAAGTTCGGATGTTAGTCCAGAACCTGTTTTAGAAAAGAAAAAGTTTCCATGGAAGATTGTTATTGTTATTGTAGTAGTAGTTGTAATTGCTGGAGGAGCTTTGGCTTATTATCGAAATAAAGTTTATCATCAGACGTATATTCCAGTCCCAGAAGACTATGAAGAAGCGCAGGTTGATCAAACTGAAGGTTTAGGAATGAATGAAGATGTTGATGAAGTCAAAAAACAGATTGAAGAAGCAAGTGGTGATGATTTTGATTTTGATGGATTAACTAACGAGGAAGAAAAACAGTATAAAACAAATCCTCGCAAGGCTGACAGTGATAATGATGGACTTTTTGATCGAGATGAGATTATGTTTTATAAAACAGATCCAAATGATACAGATAGTGACAATGATGGTTATCTTGACGGACAAGAGGTTCAATCCGGATACAACCCCAACGGGGCAGGTAAGTTATTGAATTTTCAAGAAGCTAAAGACAATTTGAATATAAATTAATTACAAGGACTATCCGAAAGCCTTTTATAGCCTCGTATAGCCTCGTTTAGCCCCGCCAGCAACGCTATGCGTAGACATTGCGGGCTGGCCCCTTTTCCTATGTTTGACGATGAACAACCAAAATTAGACAATAAAGTAAATAAACCGCTTAAAGAAGAACAAGAAAAATCTCCACAAGATGAGCAAGTTCATACTATGCCCATGGAGTATTATTTAGGGGACAAAACAGTTTCTGCGACAAAAGGATCAAAGGGGACTGCAACTGCTTCTAAACCTTCTAACGGCGCACCTAAACATAAGAAGAGTAAACTGGGTGTTATTCTTATCATGGTAATTCTAGCAATTTTAGTTTTAGCTTCAATTGGATTACTTGTCTATACATATTTACCTTCTAGTGAAGATAATCAAAATCAAGTTGTTTTCGAACCTCAGACAGTTGATCCAGTCGTTGATCAAGATGATGCTGATGAACCACAACCTGATGAATTAGATACAGAGGAGCCAGCGGATGATCCAGTTGATGATGTTTTACCTGATAATTTAGTACCTGCGAAAGAGTTTGATTATAGTTATGCAAATCGATTCAATGTAAATGTTATGGCATCAGTTGATAGTGATAATGATGGTCTGACTGATCAGGAAGAACTTTTAATTAACACAAACGCAACAATTGCTGATTCAGATGGTGATGGTTATGCTGATGGTTCTGAGTTAATGAATTTTTACAGTCCAACTCAAAGTATGGTAAAGTTAGAAGAAGGTGATTTTGTTGCAGAGTATGAGAATACAATGTACAGTTATAAACTTCTATATCCAAAAAGTTGGTTAGCTGATTCACTTGATCCTCTTGATACTGAAGATGTACTGTTTACTTCAAGTAATAATGAGTTTGTTAATGTATTCATTGCGAACAAGAATTCTGAAGAATCTATTGTTGATTGGTATCTACGGTTGAATCCACGAGCAACTAGAACTCAGTTGAAATTTTACAACAATCATTACGATATCCCAGTTATTGAATCACCGGATGGATTTACTGTTTTCATTGCAAAGCAAGACATGGTCTACGTTATCAACTATGGAATTGGTCAGAAAGTAGAGGCTTTTTATCCTGCAATGTTTAAGATGATGGTTGATAGTTTTAACTTTATTGAAGGGGACTTTGCTGAAGCACCTGTTGCGCCAGATGAACCGATTGATAATGTAATTGCTTGTACCGAGGAAGCTAAGATCTGTCCGGATGGTAGTTCTGTTGGGAGGACTGGGCCGGATTGTGAGTTTGCGGCGTGCCCTTAGGTTGCAGATATTGCGGATTGGAATCCCATTCTTAAAGTCATATCTAATTGTAATAGACATTATTTTACTTTATCAAAATATTAATCTGCATAATCTGCAAATGATCCGCACATCCGCAATATGATAAATTTAGAGATGAATAATACAACGAAGACGCATGTTTGTCGGAGGAGTTTGGAAAGACTGTTGAATCTGGCTCAGAAGCAGGCGAAGAAAAGTAGTGAAGAAACGGTTTCTTTGGGGATTGTTGGTGAAACAAAGATAAAACAGTTTAATAGTATTTACCGAAAGAAAAATCAGGTGACTGATGTTTTGTCATTTGAGAATGATGACCGATTGAGCAGGGAAGAGCCGCTGGGTGAAATCCTTGTCTGTTTATCAGTCGCAAAGAAACAGGCTAAACAGATGAAGCATAGTTTGAAAAAAGAGATGAACCGCCTGGTTTTACATGGATTTTTGCATCTTATTGGGTATGATCACATGAAAGAGAAGGAGGCTGAGAAAATGGAAAGTTTAGAAACAAAAATTTTGAATAAATATGATCAGATTTAAGCGACTTTTGAAAAGTTTTAAGTACTCTTTTTCAGGATTAGGTTCGTTAATTAAACGAGAACAAAATTTTCGGATACATCTGATTGCTGGTATTTTTGTCTTATTTTTAAGTTTTTATTTTCAAATAAAAGTTTGGGAATGGGCATTAGTTATTTTAATGATCGCAATGGTTCTTATTTTGGAGATGCTCAACACTGTATTTGAACGGTTTGTTGATATGTTGAAACCTCGTGTTCATCTTTACGTCAAAGAAATAAAGGATGTGATGAGCTCAATCGTTTTCATCGCAGCAATAACTAGTGTTATTATAGGATTGATCATATTTTTACCTTATTTTCTTGCAATGTAACAAGTTTTTATTTAAGACATTGTTTTGCCTGAACTAATTTAGTGTGCAAAACAATTTGATTCAAGGCTATTTTAGGTCTTTTTTGATGTTCACAGTTTTTGTTTGGCAGAATCAAAAAAATATACTATAATTTAAGATATAGAAAATTATTATTATGGCAAACGAACATATCATTGCTGGGCTTGATATTGGGTCATCTAATATTAGGATTGTTGTAGGACAAATTGTCAAAACCAATGAAAGTGAACAACTTAACATCATTGGAGTTATTGACGTTCCTGCTCAAGGTCTTAATAAAGGCTCAATTGTTAGTATTGAAGATTCTGTCAGTAGTATTTCTGCTGCCCTAGAAAAAGCTGAACGAATGATTGGGTTGCCAATTGAAAATGTTTACGTTGGAGTTGGTGGATCTCATATCCGATCACAAGAAAGCAATGGTGTAATTGCTATTACAAAAACTAGTGGCGAGATTCAAGAGACTGATGTAGAAAGAGTTATTGAAGCAGCTCGAAGTGTGGCAGCTCCTGTTAATTATGAAGTACTGCATGTCATTCCAAAAACATTTTCAATAGATAATCAAACAGGTGTGAAGGATCCAGTTGGCATGAGTGGTATTCGGCTGGAAGTAACAACTCAAGTTGTACGAGGACTTAGTTCTCAGATTAGTAATGTTACGAAATGTGTTTATCGAGCAGGTATTGATATAAATGATTTAGTTTTTGGAACTCTAGCAGCTAGTGAATCAGTTCTAAGTGTAAGACAAAAAGAGTTAGGAGTTTGTTTGGTTGATATCGGAGCTGCGACAACTAAGTTGGCAGTGTATGAAGAGGGTGATCTAATCCATATTTCTGTTTTACCAGTAGGATCTGATCATATTACAGCTGATTTAGCGATTGGATTGCAAACATCACTTGATGTTTCTGAACGAATAAAACTTGATATTGGAAGTGCTTCACCAAGTAGCTTTGAAAAAACTGACGAGATCAACTTACGTGACTTTGGTGGAGATGATCAAGCTTTCTCTAAAAAATATATTGCTGAAATAATTGAAGCTAGAACAGAAGAAATCTTTGAAAAAGTAGACTTAGAGTTACAGAAGATAAACAGAAGTGGATTGTTACCAGCAGGACTCGTGTTAATCGGTGGAGGTTCGAAATTAGCAGGCATTGTACCTGTTTCAAAACGAAAAACAATGTTACCTGTTTCACTTGGAATAAATAAGAAATTCAATACAGCGGTTGATAAGGTGAATGAGCCAACATACTGCACAGCACTTGGTCTTGTACTTTGGGGATTTAATCAAGGAGGTGGAGCAGGTGGGTCAAAGTTTACATTGAATAATTTACAGTCAGTAAAGGATGCTGCGGGGAAAGTTAAGGGTTGGTTTAAGAATTTGGTATCGTAGATGGGAAGTAAATCGAAGTGAATCGGTGTAAATCGAAGTAAACGCCATAATTTCACGTACGACTTTAGTCTGCGATAGCACATCTGTAAAATAAAAGCGGCAGTAAATCGGAGCAGATTGTGAATCATAAAACAAAAATAAAAAAGGAGATTAAGTTGAAATTGAGGATATTGGGTTGAAATTGAGGTAATGAAAGTTAAATAATTGAAAAGGGATATCTAGAAAAATAAAAAGAAAAAATAAAAAGTTAGAAAACAAAAATAAAGAGTCAGTAAAAACAAAAACACATAACAAAAATAAATGATTAACCAAAAGATGGTTTGTTTTTGTCTGTGTTTTTTATATTTTCTCAATTACCTAAAAACTATTTTAACTTTTTTAACTATTTAAACTTAATAAACTTTATAATCTATGCCAGAAGTAAAACCAGAAATTCAAACATTTGCAAAAATCAAAGTTGTAGGTGTTGGAGGGGGAGGAGGAGCCGCAATCAATCGTATGATTCAATGTCGAATCAAAGGGGTTGAATTTTTAGTGGCTAATACTGATCTACAAGCGTTGCAGTCTAATTTAGCTTCTAATAAAATTCATATTGGTAAAAGCACCACAAAAGGGCTTGGCGCTGGTATGAACCCGGCTGTTGGTCGTAAATCAGCAGAAGAGTCTCAAAATGAGATTCGTGAAATGTTAAAAGGTGCTGATTTAGTATTTATAACCTGTGGTCTTGGTGGTGGAACTGGTTCAGGTGCTGCTCCAAAAATCGCTGAAATCGCAAAAGAGTTGGGCGCTTTGACAATTGCTGTTGTTACAAAACCGTTCTCATTTGAAGGTGGTCCAAGAAAAACGATTGCTGAGGAAGCGCTGAAAGAGTTTAAAAATAAAGTTGATACACTAATTACTATTCCAAACGATAGAATTTGGCAGATTATTGATAAAAAGACACCATTACTTGAAGCTTTCGGAGTTGTTGATGAAGTGTTAAGACAAGGTGTTCAAGGTATTTCAGAATTAATTACGCTTCCAGGTTTAATTAACGTTGATTACGCTGATGTTAAGACAATTATGTCAGATAGTGGTTCTGCGTTAATGGGAATGGGTGAGTCTTCAGGTGATAACAGGGCGATTGAAGCTGCGAAATCTGCTATCTCAAGTCCATTGCTCGAAATGTCTATTGAAGGAGCAAAAGGTATTCTATTTACAATTACAGGTGGACCTGATTTAACAATGTACGAAGTCAGTGAAGCTGCGAAATCAATTACTGAGTCAGTTGATGGTGATGCTAAGATTATCTTTGGAGCGGTTGTTGATGAAAATCTAAAGGATCAGTTAAAGATCACTGTTGTCGCAACTGGTTTCGACGACATTCCTGGGCAAAGCAATATTATTCGTCAGTCTAATAATGCGCTTGATAAAACTCCTCATTACTTCGTTGCTCAAGAACCGAGAAGGGAAGAAAAAGTAGAAGAACGACCAGCTCCAGTTTCAACACCTGTTGCACCAGCTTCTACTCCAGTACAGAGTCCTTTTAGTTACGATGCCAAGAAGTTAGAGCAAGATACGTTAAATCCTGAAGAAAAAGATGTTGATAGAATTAAACCAGAAGAAGTCATTTCAAAGCCCGGAGAAGCGAATGCTGATGATGAGGATTTGGAGATTCCGGCGTTTATTCGGAGGAAGATGATGTAGGGTAATATTACGAACTACGAACTAATGTACGAACAGTACGAACTTTAATCATATGAAAGTGCTCGTGAGTAAAATTGCGGGTGCTTTTTTAGTCGCAAAGAAGGCTATAGGAGGTTAGTTTTTCTAGTTATCGATTAATCATTATGATTAACTGCGATTCACTCCGATTTACCTCGATTTACCTCGATTTACTTCGCTCCGCTTCCCAACTTTATCCACAGTTTAAAACGTAGAAATTTACGACGCTGGATTTTGATTGAAATTTAGATGATAAAATTAGTATTTGTGAAAGTTGCTGTAAGGTTCGATATGGGGTAAAATAGAGGTAAGAAAAGTTTGAAAACTGAGGTACAAGTGGGTACTGGTTTTTTTTCTCTCTAATTTTCTAAAATTAATCTTAAATTACTATATCTATGGTTTATCAAGGCAATCAGATTATCCAAATCGTGAAAAGAAACAATAAAATTGTTGATTTTGATCAAGATAATATAAATAGCGCTGTTTTTAATGCAATGCGAGCTGTTGGTGAACCAAACCAGGAGAAAGCTGAAGCTGTTGCTGATTTAGTAGTTGAAAGGATTAATAAGAAATTTCATGAACGATCAATCCCTGCGGTTGAGGAGATTCAAGATATCGTAGAAGAGATTTTAATTGAACAGAAACTGATCAAAGTAGCTAAATCTTACATAATTTATCGTGATCAGAGATCAAAGATGAGAGACATTGAGTCAATGGTTAATTCTGATGAACTAATGGAAGGATACCTGAAACAACTTGATTGGAAAGTAAAAGAAAACTCAAACATGGACTACTCTCTACAAGGGCTGAATAACTACGTTGCTTCAACTATTAGTGCTAACTATTGGTTGAACAAAGTCTATCCAGAAAATATTAAAAACGCTCATGTTTCTGGCGATTTACATATTCACGATTTGCAACTTCTAAGTCCATACTGTTGCGGTTGGGATCTTCAGGACCTTTTGGTCCGTGGTTTCGGCGGTGTTCGTGGCAAAGTTGAGAGTAAACCAGCGAAACATTTTGGAAGTGCTTTGAGTCAGTTAGTTAATTTCTTTTATACTCTGCAAGGTGAAGCTGCTGGAGCTCAAGCTGTGGCTAGTTTAGATACATTACTGGCACCTTTTATTCGATACGATGGATTAACTTATGAAGAAGTCAAACAGAAAGTTCAGACATTTTTGTTTAATATGAACGTACCAACTCGAGTTGGGTTCCAGACACCGTTTACAAATGTAACTTTAGACCTATTTTCTCCATCAACATTAGCAAATGAAGCAGTTATTATATCAGGGAAACCTCAGAAAGAGACTTATGGTGAGTTCCAGGTTGAGATGGATATGTTTAACAAAGCGTTTATTGAGGTAATGCTTGAAGGTGATCAACGAGGAAGAGTTCTGAGTTGGCCTATCCCAACTTATAATGTAACAAGTGATTGGGACTGGGACGCGCCAATTATTGAGCAGATTATGGATATGACTGCCAAGTACGGTATTCCTTATTTTTCAAACTTTATTAACAGTGATATGAGTCCAGACGATGCAAGAAGTATGTGTTGTCGTCTGCGTCTTGATAATAGAGAACTTCGAAAACGAGGTGGTGGACTGTTTGGTGCGAATCCATTAACAGGAAGTATTGGGGTAGTAACGATTAATTTACCTCGAATTGGATATGCTGCCAATACGAAGGAAGAGTTCTTTACTCAATTGTCAGAATTGATGGATCTTGGTAAGGAAAGTTTGATGATTAAGAGAACAATTCTAGAAAAATTCATTGATGGAGGACTTTATCCATATTCAAGACATTATCTGTCTGCAATAAAAGAACGATTTGGTACTTATTGGAAAAATCATTTCAATACAATCGGTTTAAATGGTTTAAATGAAGCGATTATCAATTTATTAAAAGTTGATATAACAACAGAAGAAGGACACCGGTTCGCTGGTCAGGTTCTTGATTTCATGAGAGAGAGGATGATGGATTATCAGAATGAAACAAATGAACTGTTTAATCTAGAAGCAACTCCTGCTGAGGGAACATCATACCGATTCGCAAAACTTGATAAAGAAAAATATCCAGAGATTATCGCGGCTAATGAAACAGCTGTTAAAACTCAAGGTGCTGATCCATACTATACAAATTCATCACATCTACCAGTTGGACATACTGATGATATTTTTGAAGCACTTAAGCTGCAAGATGACCTGCAAACAAAATATACAGGTGGAACAGTTTTGCACGGGTTTGTTGGTGAAAAGTTGCCTTCAGTTGAAAGTACAAAGGCATTAGTTAGAAAAATTGCTGAGAATTTCAAATTACCATACTTTACTTTAACTCCAACTTTCAGTGTTTGCCCAGTCCATGGTTATATTGCTGGTGAGCACGAATACTGTCCTTACTGTGATCAAGAAAAAGGTTATTTCGAAGGACAAAACTATCAAGTCGAAGCTCCAACTCAAAAATTAGAGGAAGTTCCTACCCCAGTAGTTCAACCTGAAAGCCCTATTCAAACACAAGAAGCAGCCCCTGCCCCAGTTGTTCAACCTGAGAGTCCAATTCAAAAATAAAAATAAATAGGAAATGAAACTGAAATAAGGATTTGTCTGATTGACTACCCTGATTTCAAATTTCTAATTTCCAATTTCTATTTACTATGGCTTCACAAAAATTAGAAAGAACAAAATGCGAGGTTTATTCTAGAGTCGTTGGTTATCTAAGTCCTATCAACAGATGGAACAATGGAAAAAAGGCAGAATTTGATGATAGAACTAACTATAAAGTTTGCGCTACAAAAGAATAGGTGCTTCTGCCTAAAGTTTTAAGTCCTAAGTTTTTAGTATCTAAAAATTTAAGACTCATTGCTTTAGGCTTTTTTAATACTAATGGGGCTATATGAGGCTATCAATGAGGCTAATTTAAAATATTTGACTTGCTCAACTCATCAAGATAAGATGAACATATAAAGGTACAAGTAATTTAAATCTTCTATGAAAATCGGTGGACTACAACGAACTACTTTACTGGATTTTCCAGGTAAAGTCGCAGCGACCATTTTTACGGTTGGTTGTAATTTAAACTGTCCGTTTTGTCATAATCCGGAATTAGTTAACTGCAGCGCTGATTTGATTGATGAGTCGTTGTTTTTTGAGTTTCTAAATGAACGGAAGAAGTTGATTGATGGGGTTTGTATTACTGGTGGAGAACCGACTTTGCAGCCAGATCTTTATGAGTTTATTAAAAAAGTTAAGGATCAAAATTTTTTAGTTAAACTAGACACTAATGGATTAAAACCAGAAGTTATAGAGCTTTTAATTAAAGACGACTTGCTTGATTACATAGCTATGGATATAAAAGCACCTTGGAAAAAATATAATCAAGTTGTTGATCGTGAGATTGATGTTGAAAAGATTAAAAGGAGTTTTGAACTGATAAAAGAATCAACAGTTGAACACGAGTTTCGATCAACTGTGCTACCACCACTTCATCCTAGATCAGACATTATCGAGATGGCACAACAGATCAAAGGAGCAAAAAAATACTTCATTCAGCAGTTCATGCCAGCTGAAAAACTAGTCGATCCAAAACATAGTCAAACTCGTCCATACACAAAAAAAGAATTAGATGGTATAATAGAAGAAATAAAAGATTGGTTCGAGCTTTGCGAACTTCGTGGGGTTTAAATACTAATATACAAATAATACTAATGATACTAATCGCGATACCAATAATCGCACCACGAACTCAATTATTCGCGTAGTTCGTAAATTAGTATAGCGAAGCATTCGTATCATTCGCATGCATTCGTGGATTAGTATCGCGTCTATATGCAGGAGGAACTATTAAAACTTCTTAAAAAAAATTTGGAATTCAGTAAGGAAATTCATGAAGATCTGCAAAAGGTGAAACGATATATTATGTGGCAACGAGTTTTTGGCGTGATTAAAGTACTTGTCATCGTAATCCCAGTTGCAATTGGTCTTATCTTCGCTGTCCCTTACCTCAGTAGTACAATGGATCAGTACAAAGAGATAATGGGAACTTTGAATGAACTCAATCAAGGTCCATCAGCTTCTTTCTTAGAAAATTTACTTAAATGATTTTAAAATATATATAATTTGACCAGAACGTAAGTTTTGGTTCTATTTAGTTAATCGCGGAACGCGATGCGAATCTGCGAATGACATGCGAATGATGCGAATGTCCTTGCGAATGATACGAATAATAATAATTATTATTCGTGTAATTCGTAAATTAGCATAGCGAAGCGTTCGCGGCATTCGCATGTCATTCGCAGATTAGCATCACCTTTATATGCATAAATTATCAAATCAACTCCTAATCTTAATCCTACTAAGTCTAATCGTAGGCGCCGTCGGTGGTGCTTTTGGGTCATTCTTTTTGAAACCGTATTTGGAAAATACTTCTTGGGGAAGATCGTTTTTGCAAACGAATATTGCAAATCAGGTGAACAGTCAAGGCGATGATACAGTTATTAGTATTACAGAAGATTCACCAACGATAGAGGTCGTGAAGAAGGCCAGTCCGGCAGTTGTTAGTATTGTGGCAACTAAAGAACTTGAAAGTTATTATGATCAAACAGGGCCAAGTGTTTTGCCGTTCTTTTTTTATGATGAACCGAATTCTAGTGGGAAAAGAGAGGTTGCAACTGGTAGTGGGTTTGTTTTTGATGAAAGTGGTTTAGTTCTGACTAATCGTCACGTCGTTGAAGATGAAGCCGCTGATTACACAGTTATTCTAAATGACGGAACTGAATATAAAGCAACTGTTCTCGGTAGAGACTTAGTTCTAGATATTGCTGTGTTGAAAATTGAAGCAACAGATCTAGCTGTAATTGAACTGGGCGATTCTGATAATATACAGATTGGACAAACTGTTATTGCAATCGGCAATGCACTCGGAGAATATAATAATACAGTTACTCGAGGTGTTGTCAGTGGAATTGATCGTCGAGTGGTGGCAAGTGATAGTTTTGGTAGTGCGGAAGTGCTTGACAGCGCTATTCAAACAGATGCAGCTATTAATCCTGGAAACTCTGGTGGACCGTTATTAAATATTTCAGGACAGGTTATTGGAATTAACACAGCCATCAATGCTCAAGGTAGTTCTCTTGGGTTTGCAATACCTATAAATAAGGCTAAGACTATTGTTACAAGCGTGCTTGAGAATGGCAGAATTGTCCGTCCTTGGCTTGGAGTTAGATATGTCGAGATAAATGAGTCAATTGCTGAAAAGAATGGTTTAAGCGTTGATTATGGATCTTTGATCATCCGAGGTGACAGTCCTGATGCGTTAGCTGTTGTTGAAGATTCTCCCGCTGATAAGGCAGGTTTAGCTGAAGGTGATATTATTGTAGAAGTTAATAACCAACAGTTAGACGATACTCATTCCCTTGTTAATGAAATCGCTAAATATAAACCTGGCGATGAGGTTGAATTAAAAGTTGTGCGAGATGGAGAGGAAATGATTGTGAAGGTGAAGTTGGAAGAGAGGGAAGAGTAAGTTGAATTTGATAAAAAATCCAAATCAATCACACTTTTATCCAAAGGTAAGTTCGTTGGTTACAAGTTGTAACCAACTGAACTTTTATAAAAAGAACTGTTCGAAAAAATCGTATAGTTGAAGTTGGTCAGTTGTCCCAATAAATAGGACAACTGAAATTAGAGTCTTTTAAACGTAAATTGAGATAAATGGGCGATGAACGATAAGAGCTAAGTGGTTATGTAGTCAGACTTGGATTTACTTAGACTTGTCTAGACTCGCTTATATTTTCATATTTTTACTTGTCTTTACACATATTTACCTGTACTCATTTCTATGCAAGATTTGATAAATAAAATAACTCATCTAAAAGACCGTCTGAACTCACTCTGGCAGATTGCTAAAGTTGATGAAAAACGTCAAGAGATAATACTGCTTCAATCGAAAATGGGGGAGTCTGGTTTTTGGTCTGATAATGATAGGGCAAAAAAGATTAGTCAGGAGTCCAGTCACCTTGAATTTGAAGTTGAAATTTGGGACAAAGTAAAACGGGATTTGAAAGACCTTTTTGAAATTACTGAAATTGATAAGGATGATAAAACCGTTAATTTGAGAAAAGAGATAGAGTCTCAGCTCGCTACTATTGAAAAAACAATGAATAAACTGGAACTAAACGTCATGTTTTCGGATAAATATGATCATAGTAACGCGATCATGGCAATCCACGCTGGTGCTGGTGGAACTGATGCTCAAGATTGGGCTGAGATGTTGTTGCGAATGTTTTTACGTTTTGCGGAAAAGAATGATTGGCAAACTCAGATTATAAATGTGTCTGCAGGATCAGAAGCAGGGATAAAGAGTGTCATGTTTGAAGTAAAAGGGTATAATGCATATGGGTTTTTGAAATCAGAAGCAGGTGTTCACAGATTAGTTAGAATTTCTCCATTTGACGCAGAAAAGATGAGACACACTTCGTTTGCTTTAGCTGAAGTGCTGCCTCATGTAGATGAAGTTGTTGATCTAGTAATTGACGAAAAGGATTTAAGAATCGATACCTATCGGTCAGGTGGTCATGGTGGGCAAGGTGTAAATACAACTGATAGTGCTGTTCGGATTACTCATTTACCAACAAAAATCGTTGTGACTTGTCAAAATGAACGATCACAACAGCAGAATAAGGAAACTGCGTTAAAAGTTCTAAAATCAAAATTACAAAAATATCATGAAACTGAAGTTGAGGAAGAAAAACAGAAATTAAGAGGCGAGTTCAGCGAAGCTGCCTGGGGAAATCAAGTTAGATCATACGTATTACATCCCTATAAGATGGTCAAAGATCATCGAACAGATTTTCAAACTGATCAAGTTGACTCAGTTTTAGATGGTAACTTGATCGAGTTTATCGAGGCTCACTTAAAACAGGTTGCAAAAGGGTAAGTTCGGCTTTTTTACTTGGCCAGACTCCGGATCCCACCTTCGTTTAGAAAACTACGGAGGGCAGGCGTGTCCGGAGTGACATAATTTGGGGTTAGCCTCCTTAATGGCCTCGTTTAGCCCGCCAGCAACGCTATGCGTAGACATTGCGGGCTGGCCCCGTATAGTCTCCTTGCGATTCTATGAAAAAAATAATTATAATCCTATTCGGTCTAGTCTGCCTCGCTGCAGGTGCTTTTCTAATGTGGCAGAATGGTGGACTGGACGGAGATGATATCTACACTGTGTCGCAACTTGAGGGCGATGGTTTGATTTCGCTTGATAAGTTTGTGAAACAAAAAAGAGCTCAAGAGTTGCTTGAACAGAGACAGGATTTGGAAATAAAAGTAACTTTCGCGCCAGATTTGACGCTAAGTCCTGAGAGACAGCGTTCAACTTTACCGCAATTAGTTAAAGAAAAATTAGTGGATTCAGATTTTGTTTTTGCTAATATTAACAATCCGTTAGAGGACAGTTTCTTCTTGTCTGATAATAATATTGCAATTGTTGATTTAGCGAATGATAAGGTGATGGAGAATGGTCAAGATGATTTGATTGAAACTGTTCAGCTGTTGCAAAATAGTGAGATCGATTTTTGTGGGGCATCAGTGAATAGTGATCAGAATAAATTGGCAATTGTAGAAGTTGAGAACGTTAAGTTTGGATTCCTTTGTTACAGTTATGGTCCAGCAATTCATCAAGCAACCGAAACTACGGCTGGTGTTTTTATGATGAATCTGCAAGATTTGGAAAAAGATATGAAAAAGTATCGTGAACAAGTTAACTTCTTGATTGTTTCTATGCATTCAGGTCTTGAGAATAAACGAACCGTCTCAAAAACTCAGGAATCGTTTGCTCGCAGGGCGATTGATTTAGGAGCTGATTTAGTTATTGGTAATGGAACAAATCTCGTTCAGCAGACAGAAGTATATAAAAACAAGTATATCTTATACGGTTTAGGTAACTTAATCTATCCTGAAAATTGGCCAGCAACCGCCTTGCAAGGTGTGATTGCTCAAGTTTCTTTTTCTTTGGAGGGTGTTAAGAAGATAGATTTTTACCCAATTAAAATTAACGATAATCAACCAGAGTTTATTTCTGAAGAAAAGAAACTGGACGTCTTAGATTATTTGAAACTTGATTTTGAAGAATAATAACTATATGAGCAAAAAGAGGATCTTATGTTTTGGCGATTCTTATGTCTGGGGATATATTCCTGATTCTGATCATGAAAGATTTGGAGAGAATATTCGGTTTCCAAAAGTTTTGCAAAAATTACTTGGACGTAATTTTGAAATTATTGAAGAAGGATTGATTAGTCGAACGTTGGTTTCTGATGACAAACGGCCAGGGAAAGAGGGGAGAAGCGGAAGTCAATATATTATTCCATGTTTAGATTCTCATGATCCCATTGACGCAGTTGTTCTTATGTTAGGTACAAATGAGTTAAAGGCAAGTTATCGAAAAACAACAAAACAGATTGGAAAATTGCTGGAAAAGCATTTTGTGAAAGTTATCTTGGCAAGAAAATCGCAATTTAGATCTATACAGCCGAAATTAGTTTTGGTTGTTCCTCCCATTATTAATGAAAAAACTGATTATGCTAAATACTACGTTGGTGGTACGGCGAAATCTAAGTTATTTAAAAAAACATATTCTCAAATAGCAAAAACGAATGGTTGTAAATTAGTAGATTCAAGTGATTTGCCAGTTG
Source organism: Candidatus Falkowiibacteriota bacterium (assembly GCA_018693855.1). GTDB lineage: Bacteria > Patescibacteriota > Patescibacteriia > UBA11705 > JABHMO01 > JABHMO01. The sequence goes on along the minus strand of JABHMO010000043.1, from coordinate 103,701 downwards.
GTACTGATGGTGTGCATTTTGACTCTGCAGAACATGCAAAATTAGCAAAACGTATTGCGTCTGAAATTAAGTCAATGAAAATATAGTTTATGAAAATATCTGTTTTGATGGAAAACTTGGAAAAGTTGGGGATTCATCCTACGAAGTTGCGTGGGCAGAATTTTTTGATTGATGATAATATTTTGAATAAAATTGTACGTGAATCGAATATAAAAAAAACTGATCGAGTTTTGGAGGTGGGGCCTGGATTTGGATCGTTAACAGCAAAGTTGATTGATAAGTCAAAAAAGGTGTTGGCAGTTGAATTTGATCGAAAATTACATCAATTTTTAGAGGATGAGTATAGTGAATCCTCTAATTTGAAGTTGCTTCATAAGGATGTTCTGAAAGTTGAGGAAAAGGAAATTACGAAAAATTTAGGGAAGAATTATAAGATTGTTGCTAATTTGCCATACTCGATTACCAGTAATTTCATTAGAAAATTTTTAGAAGCCAAAAACAAACCAAGTGAAATGGTTTTGATGATTCAGAAGGAAGTGGGGGAGAGGATGTTGGCGAAGTCGCCGGACATGAATATTTTAGCTTTGAGTGTACAGCTTTTTTCCAAACCGAAAATTTTGTTCACTGTTTCAGAAAGCTGTTTTTTTCCGGCCCCAAAAGTTAAGAGTGTTGTGATTCGGCTCGAGTTGTTGAAATCTGACTTATCTCGGAAAGAGCAGGATCTGTTTTTCAAGTTAATTAAAACTGGATTTTCAAGCAAACGAAAGAAGTTGATTGGGAATTTAGGTAAAAGTTTTGATAAAAAATTATTGCATAGTTTTTTTGAAGAGTTAGGTTTGGATGAGAATGTGAGGGCTCAGGAGTTGGAGTTGGATGATTGGAAGAAGTTGGTGAAGCTTTTTGGATAGTGTGTTTGTTCTCTTAATCTTTTGTCATCCCGACCTTGCCTGCCCTCCGAAGCTATTAGCGTAGGATGGGCTGGAGGGATCTTTATAATACACCAGGTAAAATTTGTGGATTCGGTGAAAATATGTCGAAAATTGAATATTGTTTGCTGCGTTGATTTTTCGCCCTCTCGGTCGAGTTGCTTTTGGCGCCAAAAGTAACCACCCGCCTTCGCTATTACATAAGCTTCGGCAAGGCAAGAAAACTGCTGGGGAGCTAAAACTCACTATGTTCTATTTAGCGACTTTTTGTGCGTTGATTAATGACGCTTAGACAGTCGCCCCCCAGACCCCTTGGTGTATTGGAATAACGTACCTTCAAATCGTCATTCCTGCGTAGGCAGGAATCCAATTTCGTTAAGTAAACTTTTATCACTAACGTTGTTTTAAGTACAATTTTTCGCGATTAATCAAACGAAAAATATTTAACTAATTTTAGTGGAAAAGAATGTGGATATTATCCACTATTTTTTTAGTTAGAAGAGTGAATTTATGGTATAATAAATTTAGTGAAATCATTTGTTTAAAGAACAAAATTATTTTTTTGTTTTATTTAGCTTATGAATGAAGAATTCTCTGGTGAAAACCAAGAGCCGATCGAAGGCGAAGTGGTTGTAAGTGAAGAAGATCAGGCTCTATTAGAAAAAAATAACAAAAGACGCAAAACAGTTATTATTGGATTTGTGATAATTTTATTTGTCATAGTTTTGATTGGTTTTGCTCGAATGAGTGCTTTGTTAAATGTTCCTTTGGCTGAAGTCGCTCAAAATAAAGGTGATAACGCAGTTGATGTTAAGGAACTGTTAAACGATAATGAAGATTCAATTGCTCTTCGGCAAAAAGATACAGACGCGGATGGAATAAATGATTACGATGAAGAGTTTGTTTATGAAACAAGCGTGTTTCTTGCTGATAGTGATAGTGATGGACTTTCTGATTATGAAGAGATCTATGCAGGGACAGATCCAAACTGTCCAGATGGATATACCTGTTTTTCTGGATCAGGAAATGGTGGAGAGGGCGGAACTGACAGTTTGCTGGACGTGCCCGATGAAGAAATAGTTGTTCCTCCTGTTGATACACTCCGAGCTCTAATTCTAGAATCTGGCGTTGCGACTCAAGCTCAAGTTGACCAATTTACTGATGAACAGTTAGTCGCTTTCTATACAGCCGCAATAAAAGAAAATCCAGATGCGTTTAATGCTATGCAGGATATGGATTTGTCTACTGGTACGGATGTTGTTGATCCATATAACTATTCTGCAGACCAAATAAGGGAAATGTTACGACAGAACGGTTATAGTGATTCAGATTTGGATCAAGTTTCTGATGAAGACCTTAAATCTATCTTTTCAAGAGCTCTTGCTGAAGCTCAAGCACAACAATAATTTATATTTACTTAAAATAAAATATTATGAATTCTTCTCATCGACCTAATCGTTTAAATCGTCTATTTACAAAAGTCGTTATATTTTTGGTTTGTTTTCAATTGGTTGCACCAGGTGTTGCGTTTGGACAAGTTGTCTCTGCTCCAGCGTTAGAAGCGATTGAATCGACTTCTTTAGCTACAGATATTAATCAGTGGTTTACTGATACTGCGAATGAATTGGCTGATGAGCTTGAAGAGGCGATTACTGTTGAATTATGGAATTCGATTAAATTGACGGCAGCTTTGACAATGAGGAATGCAATGGTAAGTCTGGCTAGGACGGCTGCTATTGAATCACTAAAAGCCATGCAAGGTAAAGGTGATCCAATGTTTTATTCAAAAACTTGGGCAAAGTTCCAAAAAGATATAGTGGATAATACGACTGGTAAGTTTTTAGATTCATTGCGTGGCTCTGTTTGGGATTCTCTTGGATTTGATATCTGTGATCCTGATGTTAGTTTGAAAATGCAGATTACACTTGGACTTGATATTCCGGATGATCAAGAGCAGGAGAAACCTCTTTGTACTTTTACTAAAATTAAAGGTAACTATGAAGCACTTGGTGCAAGTCTAGCAGAAAAATATCGTTCATATGAGTCCTTATATAAAGACGATCCAAATAAATTGGCTGCTTTTATGACTGGTAAGATGCTCGAGTCTGGCTGGGAAGTGGCAACCAGTCGTGAAACTGCTGATATCGGAATAGCTTTAACTGTTGAAGGTCAATTAAATAAGACTAAAGCCGAGCTTCTCTCTGCAGAGAAAGAACAGCGACGAGAAGGACAAGGAATGAAAGCAAAAACTAGTATTTCTGGAAAAGATATTACCACTCCAGCCTGGTTGAGGCGTGGGTATATCATGAATGAAGTCTCAGCTATTCAGGAAGCGGAAAAAACGGAACTTGGTCCTGCTATGCATGTTATGTCTGATATTCCCGCAGCAGTTTTAAGTGCTTTTTTAACAACATTTGTTTCTCAGGGATTAAAAGTTGCTACTCAAAAATTACTTGATTTTGGTATTAAGAGTGAAGCAGATGAGTATGTGCCACCACAGGGAGCTGCTTTTGGATACTTAAGTCAACAAAAAAGAGATGATAGAATCGAAAGATCTTTTGCTAATTCAACAGTACAAAAAGTTAGTGTAAATTATAATCCAAAGGAAATAAATCTATTATCTGACTTTGTTAGTTGTCCAAAAAATGCAACCATGTTCAACTGTGTAATGGATCATAACTTTGCGCAAGCTGTTCGAATGGCAACTCAAAGAGAACCTTTAACAGTTGCTCAAGCTATTGAACAGGAATATATCAATGGTAACAAACCTATTATACATAAAAATGATGCAAGAAATTCAACTGATACTTGTTATGAGTTAGGTTTTTGTTATTCAAATTTAGTAAAGCTTAGAACCTCTCGAGTTATACCTATTGGTTGGGAGATTGCTGCGACTCTAAATGAAACATCGGGTGGTAATGTCTCGTTAAATACAGTAATAGACGGGTTTAATATTTCAGGTAGTCCGTATGAAGGGTTAATTAATCCAAATTGGATATTAAAATACCCTAAAGCAAAATGTGAAATTGAAGGATACGGTGAAGAATTACTTGCACCAGGAACAAATGCTCGTAATTCTTATTGTGCTGATGTAAAGACTTGTATTAAGGAAAGTGATAATGGAGAATGTGAGTCATGGGGATACTGTGCCGCAGAAAAGAACAGTTGGAAGTTCGGTGGAAATGAATGTTTCGCTTCATTTGATAGTTGTAAAAGCTTGAAGATTCGAGGTGGTGGAACTGAAGGTTATGTATATAAAACAGTTGATAATAGAATGTGTGATGGTGCAAATGCTGGTTGCTCATGGTACGCTCTTGCTATGTCAAAAGTAACAGACCAGTGGAACTGGTTAGATGATGAAAATAGTGATTATTCTCATGATAATATTAGTAATTCAATTATAAGATTAAATAAAAATGTTGAAGCACAAAGTTGTTCTCGAACAGATGAAGGTTGTACAGAAGTTGTTAGAACAAAAGTTGATTATGGTTCAAACCAAGCTCCAAACAGTAGTTTTGAAGAATATGTAGGCGCAATGGATGATGCTAATTTAGCTGCTGGTATTAATTGTGGAGGTAGTAACTGTTTCTTGGTTGACGATGCAATGTCAGGAACTGCAGCTGTTAGTTTTGCTAGTAGTGGTGTTTTAAATGGACCGAAGATAGGTAATGTTTATAAGAAGAATAAACGGTACTTTGTTGTTTCCGCTTTTATTAAAAAAGAATCAGATAGCTCAACTGTTGCAATTGACCTGTATTCACCGCACGTCTCTGCTGCGAAACCAACTCTGTACACAACAACAGACTTTAGCTCTTATAGTAGTGATGAGGTTGTTGCTGGTAGTTGGGATAGAATTTATTCAATAATTGAGACTGTTCCAAACAATATTCAAAATAGTGATTTAACTTTTTTACGAGAAAATAGGATCTGGATACAACCGATTTTCACAGTAACAGGAGGAGCGAAGATTGATGATATTATGGTTGAGGAGATTAGTTTTCCTGCGGAAGGTTTAACTCATTCATACGTACCGTATGGTGCTGATTCTACATTGAATAATATTAATTATGTTCAAAAAGCGCCTTCGTATATTGGTTGTTATGATACTAGCTATAATAGTGCTTCTATTTATGGAACTCCGTATGATAGTTCAGTTGTTTTAGCAAGCACAGCAGCGACTAACCAAGATCAAGGTCCATTTCCACGAGGTTGTGAAAACTTTGCAGAGATCTGTACTGCAAAGGAAGTTGGTTGTGATGAGTATAGACCAACTGATGGTGGAAGTGAGGTTTACGGTATTGCTTCAGCACAAGATTACTGTCCGCAAGAGTGTGCTGGTTATAAATCATTCAAAAAAGAAGAAACTTTTTATGAACAAGAAGAGTTTCCTATATATTTAATTACAAGAAGTGCTGAGAAGTGTGATGCTCAGAATGTTGGTTGTGAAGAGTTTACTAATTTAGACGAACTAGCTGTTGGTGGGGAAGGAAAAGAGTATTACAAACAGTTGAAACATTGCGTGAAAGTTCCTGAAAATGAAAGTAGTTGTGCAATGTACTTTACTTGGGAATCAAGTGAAGATGCTGGATATCAGTTAAAATCACATTATTTGAAATCTGATAGCAACGTTACTCAACCCGCGACTTTGGACGCTGCGACAAACGCTGCTAGCTGTAATGCTGATGTTTTTGCAGGTAAATCTAACCCTGATTGTCTAGAGTATTACGATGAGGATGGAAAAGCTTCATATCGATTAAGTTCTCAGGTTATTTCTTGTAGTGAAAACTGTCATCCATACAGAAGAACTCTTCAATATCAAGATTATACTGAATTTACAGGTACTCAGTTTGTTACAGTCCTAGCTCAGTCTCAGTGTGAACAGCGAAAAGGTGTTTGGCAGAACAATGAATGTATTTTCATGGCTATTCCTGGAGAAGGTATAACCTGTGATTCTGATAGTGCTGGATGTCGAGAGTATAGAGGTAATTTTGCTGGTGATGAACAGACTATTTTGGAAACAAACTTCTCTGATTGGGAAGAGAAAAGTGCTGCATTTGATTATGTATCACAGGAAGAACAGAAAAGAATTCTTAGAGTTGAATCAAGAGATCAAGGTCCAATCTTGGTTTTTGGAGGTGTTTCACAAACATTAAGTACGAAACCTGAATATACAAATTTGGTCGCAAGTGGTTTTGGCGATTACGCTTTGTCTTTCTGGATTAAAGCTGATGCAAGTTCAGCAACGTCAGATATTCGAGTGATTGTTACTGATGGAACTCCTAGTGGAGAAACGTTTGATTCTGGTGTTGTTAGTGTTAGTCAGTCAAATTGGGAGTACAAAACATTTAATTTCTTAGTTCAGGGTAATATCTCAGCAAATTTAACTGTAGAGATTATGTCTATTGGTGAAAACACTTTCTATATAGATAATTATAAGATTGCTCAAAAGAATGATGTTAATTATTTGATAAAAGATTCATGGGATATTCCTGTGACTTGTGATAATGATATAACATTAAACAGCACAACTCGAGATCTACCTCGAGCAATGGTTGGATGTCGTGAGTATAATGATAAAGATGGTGCAACTCATTATCTAAAAGGATTTAGTTCACTTTGTGATGAAAGCAAGGTTGGTTGTGAAGCTGTTATAGATACAAAGAACAGTCAGGACTATCAACCAAAATCAATTGAAATTGCAGCAAATACATCACCAGTTGAACAGGCAGGATCGGTAGATCCTGATAAGTCATATATTAATTTCGGAGCTGATGAATGGTTGTATCTCGTTTTAAATGATGATAGTCGTTGTCCTGCTGGGTCAAAAGGTTGTACTGCGGTTGGGAAACCTGAATTAACCGTTGTTTCAAATCAAAGCGTTTCTATTGAAGATCCAAATAATCCGGGGAATCTATTATTAATTCCAACAGTCAGTAGTACTGTGGTTAAAGAAAAAGAAGGTCAAGGTATATATGATGAAGAGTTCTATGTAATAAATCCTGATAACTTATTGAACTCAAATATTCTGTGTTCTGAAACGGAAGAGGGATGTGAAGAGTTTACTGACAAGGATGGTTCAAATTACTATTTTAGAAATCCGTATGATAGGGTTTGTGAATATCGTCAAGGTACAGCAGTTTCTCTACTTGGAGCAAGTAATACTTATGAAGGTTGGTTTATTAGAAAATCAGATTTAGATGATTATGAAGGTGATATTCCTTGTGAAACAAAAGATTATTATTATGACGGTACGGATCATGTTGTTAGAAATGATGACGCTGATTATGATGGTTATGTTGGAATTTGTGAAAACAAAGCTGATAAATGTACTGCTTTCCTAGATCCAACAGATCGAGAGAATATGGTTGGTAGTGGTGCTTCATTATTAAAAAATTATGGAGGTAAGGCTTACTATTATCTAAACGACGAAAATATTGATAAAACAAGTTGTAATAGTGCTGTTGATAGAAATATTGGTTGTGTGATGTTAAGCGATACTTCACAGTCAAGTAATGAACTTGGAAATGCTTATCAAACATATTTCAAAGTTAGACAGGAGAATGTACCACAGTCGCCTCTGAAATATAATGATAATAATGTAGATACAATTATTACTGAACCAAATTGTAGCTCTCCTGAATATACTTATTGTCGAGCAATGGAGGCATGTCTGGCCATCTATGAGGACGCTGGAAATGACATGGTTGATTTATGTTTAGATAAAATAAAACAGATAGATGCAGCTCCAGGTGTTAGTGGTGATCAATTTGTTTGTGCTGATGGGGGAAGTACGGCTATTAGTGAAGATTTGCTTGAGACAAATGCCAAGTGTACAGCTAGAAAATTATTACAAAATGACTCGAATTTAATTGTTAAAGTTAAGAAGGATAGAGTTTGTTCATCTTGGTATGGCTGTAAGAGTACTCATTGGAGTTGGGACTCTCGTGCCAATACGTACGTTGAAGAATGTGACGAGCTTGGTTTATGTACAGAACTTGCTGCTGATGGAAAATGTGCACATTTTGTAACAACACCAATTGCCAGAAATTTATTATCTAATAATGAACCATTAACTTCGGGTGATAAATATAAAACGAGAAACACGGGTTGGTTTGATTTGGATTATTCTGGATATGCGATTGTTGATAAGGCACCACTTAACTATTACACAGCGATCGATGTTAACACTAAGTACTGTTATAGTCGAGAAACTGGTGAGTCCACCGGTGTTGCATGTTATAACAATAATGACTGTACGGGTACAAATATTTGTAGAGTAGCGCGATTCTGTGGTGGTACTGTTGGAAATCCTATTTGTAGTACTGACACAGAATGTAATTTGAATAAATGTGATGATGGTAATTATGTTGAACCGGGTAATTCTTGTCCAAATCCAAATAATGTACCGTACTCATGTGGTGAAAGAGAAGATTATCCATGTGATACAAAATGTGAATACCCAGATGAGAATTTTAGATTAGTTAGTTATAAGTATACAACTAGAAGCGAGTGTCGTGCTCTGTGTAACAATGACTTGGATGCAAAATGTAAATATATTGATGGAAGATGTTTAATGTCTATAACGGGTAGTGAAACGTTGTCTGATTCAGCAGCTGTGAGTTGTCGAGTTTATCCGCAGAAAGAATCTCCGTTTCCATCATATATAGATGAAAATACTGTTGAAGGATATGAGAATGTGAATACTATTACATTAAGTTCTGCACATCGAGAAAATCCTGCCGGACGTGATAACAAAGATTATGGTTGTTTCTATACGAGTTATCGATATGGCTCTGATGAACGGTTCTATCCAAACTATTCAGATTATAGTCCAGCACCTGATGCAGGATTCTGTATGAATAACTTAGATGTTGCGTGTACCTGTGATTTAACACCTGAAAAAATTCCTGACACTGATTCAGAGTATCCAGTAATTGATACAGATCAGTCTTGCTCTACTAAAGATTGTGGAGACAATGGTTTATGTGCAAAAGCAAACAAGAACAAAGTTAAATATACTGGTTTGAGTGGATATTGTTTGCAATACGATGAATCAACTGTACTTTATGACACATCAGAACATCCATGTTTAATCTGGTATCCAACAAACAACATGCAAGGTTTGAACAATTTGCGTGATAATCATGAAGAAGCTGGTTTCTATATTGATGATGAATATGCAGGTACTGATGATCCTAAATTTTGTGTGGAACCAGAGCGATGGGAAAAACGTCATACTTACATTGCTAGAACTGACGGAAGTTTAAGTTGTGGTGATTATGATGGTTTAAATTCCAATTTAAGTCTGGATTATGACGATGAGTTGGCTGCACCTCGGAATTTTTATAGTAAAGATGGTGATCAGTCATTTACGATTACACAGAACGAAGGAAATATGATGAATACTAAGGTCGGTGACTGGAAACCAAACACGCAATATAAACAATCTGATTGGAATTCTGCGTATGTGAAGTGGACTAATGGTACTCCTTGGTGGGAGTTCTTCCATGGAGCCTCTTTTGAGGATGTTTATAGAATGTATTCTTATTCAGATGGTTATGAAGGCGCTCTTCATTATAATATGCCGAATGTTCCTAGTAATGATTATTGGCCAGAGTATAAAGATTATTTTAATAGTTTAATTGCTGGGACAACTAATTTAGCATCAGATCCAACAAGTTATAATCAGAAAGCTTTTGATTCACTAACTATTGCAAAAGCTCTCCTCAGACAGTGTGGAGCTAAAAACAATGGAGATGCTGCGATTGAAGATCCGTGGACAGGGTCTTTTGGTCCTGATTATAATGGACCAGTTTGTCCAGAAGGATATCGTCCAGGTCTGACAACGTTTTTTGATGCAAAATCATGGAAGTTGTATAAAGGAGGTCCGTTTGTTCCAGGTGTTGGTGATAAACGAGAGATTGCTGATACTATTGTTACTCATCATGAATGCATTCCTGAGTATACTGGCGTGACAGATGCTAATGCTGATAATTCAAAACTTTCATGGTATTTTGATAATGGTCCGAATTTTGCAAGCAGTGCCCTGAATAGAGACTATACAGCGAACGGAGTTCATTCTTATAGTATAGATACATCTTCAGGTGATCATATCTTTTGTGAGGATTGTGTTTACACAACTAAAAAACAGTGTGATGACGATATTGATAATGATGGAGATGGAAAAGAAGATTTTAAGTTTAGTGGAGCACTGTATACTGGCGATGCTAATTGTGAAAGTACAGATGATGACTGTGAATATCTAAGTTGTATTAATGATTCAGGAACTAGATATGCAACAAATTCTTTAAGTTCAGATAATCTGTGTAATAGTGATTCTGATTGTGATGAGGAGATGTCTTGTAAGAAACCAAGTGGTCTAGGTACTAAATACTGCTACGCAAAGATACAAGTAGAGTATAACTCTGATAGACAAGTACATACAAAAGAGTATCAAGAACCAAATATGATTGCGGCAAAGCATTTAATCACAAGACAAGGAACACCATCTATTGAGCTGTATGAAGCTGATGCTCCTGTTTGCTCAAAGTACGTGGTAATTCCAAGTTCTAGTCCTATTTATTCAGATCATTATTATAAAGTGAGAAGTGGTGGCGATACAGGTTCTGTTGGTTTGGCGAACTGTAATACATTCAGCGGAGGTTCAATGGATAATTTAATTGGAAGTAATTTAGACGCTGAAAAAGCTTCACTAATGTCTATTGAAGAATCATTGGAATATCCTGAAGCTTGTGGCTTTCTAGGTGCTCTGCCTGATGATTCAAGCTCACTTCAAGATACTAGTAGTTTCTTCATGTATAATTATTTGGCGGTTGGTGAGGATAATTCTAGAGAATCTTCTCTTCAATCCAATCGTAAAGAGTGTCAAGGTGTGGTAGATCAAGGATTAAACTTAGGTTCTAAAGCTGCTTATGCCGGCGGAACAATGTGTTTTGATATCAGTAAGGAATCTAGCTCTAATGTTTCGGACTGGCAGTTGAAAAGATTATTTGCTCAATCTAGTTCAGTATTTGATCATAGCTATGATAGCACTTCTGCTGGAGATAATGTTGGTTTGTATGCATGGAAATACGTAGAAGATACAACTTCATCTTTGCCTTGGGATAATTTAACGAAAAGTTTTAACTCTTCTGCAGGTTTAGGCGATAAAGTGTATTCTCCGATTGTAATGGGAGTAGCTGAGACTGTTAATGATAATGATATTAATACTGCTATTCCAAACACAATTACAGTTGTTTCAGGTGACGGTGCTAGCAGTTCTGGGCCAGTTGAAATAATTGGTGCGCAAGCAGATGTCAGTTTGAAGTTCTATGCATGGGCTGATAGAAACGCAATGCCAATTAAAAAAGTCAAAATTGATTGGGGAGATAAGAGTGATCCAACTGGACCAACTGGTAAGTTGAAAAACCATAAACCTAGATGTCAAAGGCAAGAACATGAAAAACTTGGACTGTGTCTAGATAATGGTCAGATGATCCCTGGATATTCTTGCTCTTCAACTTCTGATTGTGATGGTATAATTGATTTTACTGGAAGACCAGCCACTTGCTCTACTGATACTTATGATAATTGGGGTGATACCTTTGAATCATGTACGGATGATTACTTTAACTATTCTCATTCTTATACTTGTGCTTCACCTGAGAGTTTACCTGTTTGTGGTTCAGTTGACGAGGACGATGAAGTTGTTAATGAAAATTGTCATGTATTACGAGAAGGTAATCTGTGGTGTCGATATAAACCACGCGTTACAGTATCTGACAATTGGAATTGGTGTAATCAAAATGTTGTAGAAGTTTACCAGTTAGGTGACGGGCTAAATGGCAACGATGGTGAGTGTCTTATGAGATCATCTGATGAATCTACAGGACAGTGGTACAGCTCTTATATTTATGTTCGACCAGAGTCAGCTGCTGATCAAAGTACACAGGATTTTTTCTAGAAGTTTATTGCTTGAGTCATTTGTTCGTTGATGGTTATAAAAAAAAATATAAAAACAGGGGTATTAGGCCTCTGTTTTTGTCTATTGATTTTTGAATTGAAAAAGCCTGTGGACGAAGTTCCAGCAGGCTTTACTACTCCAGTTTTTCGTATTGGAAGAAGATTCCGTCAGCATCGAACGTTAGTATGTTCATTCCTTGATTGAATGTGCCGTTGTCGCAAAGAATTTCTTCGAACTTAGTGCCCATTGCACCATAGAACGTAATATCTTCTGCGATTTTTTGCGAAAAGCCTAGTCGTGGACATGGCTGGATGCCAATGACCTTGACGGCTTCCCGTTCAGCGTCCCATTCAGCAATACGTAGGTTGACGATATCTCCTTGGTAAAAACCATCACCTTCTACGCATTCCCATTCACCCTCGAGTGGCAGGAATGGAGTACGTGGATCGATTTGCGTGTCCGGCTCTTCAACCTCTTCGACCGGCTCCTCAGCCGTGTCGCTCGGCGTTTCGTCGTTGATTTCGGTGTTGTCAGTCACATCGATCTGATCGATGTCGCCGACGTTACCTTCATCTGTGTCGTAGACGTCGTTGTCGCCCTGATCGGGCGCTCCGCCACCGGTGCAGGCCGGCGACAGGAGAAATACGAAAAGCATGATATAAAAGAACGAAGTGTAGCGTTTCATTATCTTTCCTCCACAGGCTTGGGGTTTTTGTTACAGCTACTATTCATTTTCAATATAGTACATTTATCAATATTTGTCAATGATGTTTGGCATTTTTGACGCATTTTGTCAAATTGTGAAAAGTTTTACGTTAAGGCATTGTTTTATTACTTATAGGGCAATGATATAATATATATATGGATTTATTATCAATAATATTCTATATATGCCAACAATAGAAATGAAACTAGATATCAAAAAAGACACTTGGAACTGGTGGCATGCTTGTAATAACAGTTCTCATGGCGTTGATTGGAAGCAAAGGATAGACGAAAAGCATTGGCCGTTTATTATTGGGAAAACAGAGGCAGAAGCTTATGCCTATCTAAAACCGATTCTAGAAAAATTGTATGAGGATTTTGATATAGAAAAAGTTGTGTCTTCGCTTCAGCAAGGTTTTGATGACAGTAAAGACAAATTGTTTCAGATAATGGAAAATTTAACTGGTCATAAAATATATCGTGATGATTTTACTTGTTTTATTACAACAATAAAAAGATGCCCGTATAGTTTTGATAATGGTTATGTCTGGCTTGTCGTCGATGATTCACTTGATCGTAACTTGATGACCTTCATTCATGAACTGTTACATTTTCAATTCTTCGCATATTATGGTGAAAAGATCTGGAAACAAGTTACTCGAGAGCAGTACGAGTTTATAAAGGAAGCTTCAACCGTTATTTTGAATGGTCCGTTTACAGAAATAACAAACGATAAGGATTTTGGATATAAAATTCATGAAAATTTAAGAGAAGCTATGCTCATAAATTGGCAAGAACATCATGATTTGCAAAAAATGTATGATGAAGCGGTTGAATTGGTTAAGGATGATAAATATTTCAAATAGTTTCATAGAATAAAAAATCTCGATAAAAACTCGAGATTTTTTGTTTGTAATAATTTAACTCTAAAATCTTGACGACCTACCTCGACAAGAAAAACGCGATTTTCCCTTAGTAAAATCGCTGTTTTTTATATTCTGACGAGTGTGGATAACATTTTCGTGGGGAAAATAATCTTTGTGTGGTTTAATCGAAATAGGAAACGAAGGCTGTGGCCTTCTTGTCCATTGACAATCAGTTTTAGCATGCTAACGTTAGTATGTTAAGGGTAAAACGAGGACCCATTCTAACAAACCTCGAAAAGGAGAAAATCGATATGCGTAAATTTCAATTTCGTAACTTTTTGATCGTAGCCGTTGTGATCGCTACAGCTCTCTTCATCTCCGGGTGTACTCGGTACGAAGAAGGCAAGCAAGACAACGAGCCTACTACAGCCGGTGATTGGATTGCTTACACTGCAAATGATTTTGAGTTCAACTACCCAGACGGCTGGTTCGTCGAGTTGGCACAACGTCATGGTGAGAATGATGAGCTGATCTACTCTTTACTAGTAAAAAACACTGACAAAGAAGTTGTCCTAGGTGGCTCTGCCCCTGACGACTACTATATCGAAGTCAGTGGCAAGAGTGAGATCAATTCACAGAAGTATACCAATTACTACGCTCTGATCAATGTTAACGTAACTCAAAGCTCAGAGGGCTGGGATGACTTCTTCGCGAAGTACTATCCTGATAGCGTGACCGGCTTTGAAACCGTTGACCTGAGTTTTTTGACCGATAATGAGACTGTCCAAGCGACATCTCACAACGCCGTCTATCTTGGTGATCCGAGATACTTCATCCGATCAGGCGAGTTTGTCTACGACATCGCTCTCCATGTGAATGGAGTTGACGAAGGTCAAGCTCAAGAAGTTTTCAAAGACTTCATCCAGAACTTCTCGTTCTAAACTAGCAATACGCAAACAGGAGAAAAATCATGAAAAAGGTAGCTATTCTAGTCATTCTGATTCTTGTGTCCATCACCGGTTCGGTCTTGGCCGAGAACAACAATCAGATCCTCTTGGACGAAGTCCAATTTTTACCCCAGTCGCCTCCGGGCGACTGGAGTTTTAATTCCAATTGCGGACCAACCGCTGCTCTAATCATGGCGAGTTATCTCCAAGATTTCTCACCTACGGTCGAGCATCTGAAAACAGCTATCGATTGGCTGTATAACAACAACTATATTGTCCCGCAAACAAGTTACGGTGCTGAGCACTATGACGGCAACCTAACCAATATGGGGCAACTCAAAAAATTGCTGGAAAATCATTGGCAAACAGGCTTCGTTATCAAACGTAACGCCTGTCACCTCGATAAACTCCGGCAGGAGATCGAAAAAGACAACCCCGTCATGGTGGCTGTTCATATCAAAATGAATACAGCTAAACTGGGACACTTCATGGTCGTCATCGGAATGACCGACAGTGAAGTGATTGTTCACGATCCAGGACGAACAGCTGGACAGTTCAATCGCTACGATTTGGATACATTCGTCAATTCATGGCGTACAGCGTCCAACTGTGCTTCACTCTTCGTTGAAGAGCAAGTTGTGACTTGGCATCCAGATGGAGCTTTGATCAGCTCGGTCAACGAGTCTGATGTATACGTGCTCATTGATGGCAAGAAAAATCTGATCGATAGCGATCAGGTTTTCGAAGCGCATGATTTTCCACGTGACATGGTGATTGAGGTCAGTGACCTTGAACTGAGTTGTTACGATGATGGTTTCATCGTTGATTGGCAACCAGTTCGTGAACTCTTCCAAGTGGAAGACGGCACAATCCTTCTGTATGAAAAAGCCAGTCACGACTCAAGTCACTGCGCTCTGTATGAGTTCTCTTCAGAATTCGCTTACCGAAGCTGGACAATCGATGAACGATTGCAAGTTTTAACGGATCAGCAAGCTGAAGACCAGTATTTCTGGCGATGTGACTTGATGGATACCTTGTACGTGCGTGACGGCACCCTTGTTAAACCCAACTATCCGATTTCCGGATTTGGGCGCGGCGTGGTTTTCGTTGCCTCTGGCAATGGCCGATTGCGGGCATTCTCAACTGAGCAAGCATACAACGAGATGGGGTATGCTGATAAATACCTCTATCATGCTAATCAGAACGAGCTAGAAGGCAGTTTTCGGCTGTTTGACCCTGATATCACAATGGAGATGGCTCATCGTTGCCTGAACTCGTACTACATCACTGGCGGTAGCTATGATGAGAACGAGATGGATATGGATAATGATGGGTATACTGTGAACAAAGGGGACTGCGATGACGCAGATCCTCTCATGCATCCCGGTGCAACAGAGTCATGTAATGGGCTTGATGATAACTGTAACTCGTTTACGGATGAAGGGAAACTTTGTCCTGACGGCGCGACCTGTCTTGGTTTGGCAGGGTGTTATTATCAGGAAACGTTCACTGATCAGGATTTGGTGGAGCCAGAACCTGAACCAGAAGAGCTTGAAGACGAGATCGAACCTGAACAAGATCCTTGTCAGGGTGTATCTCATTGTCTTAGCTGTCGAACCGAGCAAGATTGCTATGCGTTTGACAGTTGTGATGGTAATAATCAGGTCTCGTTTTCAGGATACTGTCTATACGAAGGCTATTGCCATCGCGAAATCATTCCTTGTCAGTTTGGTTGTCTGAATGGTGTTTGTAATACACCTCAACAACCTGATCAAGATCAGATCGAGGATGAGCCTGAAGCTGAAATGGAGCCTGATTCGCCAGAAGAACAAGATAATTGTCCAAGTATGGACGACCTTGTTACGTGCACGTTCACTTGCCCGGCAGATATGCAGGCATATGCTTGGTACGCCAGTTTTGGCGAAGCCATAGGCTCACCGAGCGTGACCGTCAACAGCCCGCTTCGTGATATCTGTTTGCGAGGTCAGCCATGGATTGATTTCAACTGTGCTTGTCTGTACCCGTCATTATGGTCATGCTATGACCATACGGTTGCAACGATTGAGTGCAACTTGCCATTCGATCGCCGTGCCGGCGGGAATGGAGAAGGGGAGATTTGGTTCCCAGGCATTCAGTGTTGGTAATGACACAATTTATTCAAAAATTTAGGGACAACGACAAAGTTGTCCCTAGTTATAATTAATAATAATTAAAATCAAATCAGTGCCCGAGAATGCGGATTCTCGGGTACTGATTAATAAAGATATGAGGAATTTTTATAAAGGGAAATATTATTTGACGACGACAAACACGTTTCGAAATATTGAATATTTTGAGAATCCTATTTTAAGCAGATGCTTAATTGATGAGATAAAAGAATCAAAGGATTATTATGGCTTTGATCTTTTTGCATTTATTATAAATTTAGAACATTTTCATATGCTCATTAGATCAAATGATGAATCCATTTCAAATATCATGAAATCAATAAAAAAGAATTCTTCCCAAAATATCAATAGAATCCTCTCCCATAATCAACTTTCAGTACCCGAGAATCCGCATTCTCGGGATAATAAAGACTCGCATTCTCAGGATAATAAAGATTCTCATTCTCGGGATAATAAAGATTCTATTGATATTTCTTTAATTAATCAATATGAAAAACAAATGAATAGATGGAATAGACTATCTAGACTTAAAAATGATTTTATAAATAAGCATTCTTTGATGGAATATCCTAAATTCAAATGGCATAAATCTTTTCATGATAGATATGCAAGGAATAAATCTGATTTAATGAACAAACTTAATTACATCCATAGAAACCCTTCTAAACACGGCATTGCTGAAAGTTGGCAGAATTATCCTTGGTCATCCCTTAATTCAGAATTTACAAATATGATTGATAAACTGCCATAATGAAATTCATCAAACAAAAAACCCAGCCCTACGGCTGAGTTTTTTAAGAAGTTATTTTTTTTCTGGAACGATATTGATGAAAGTTCTTTTGGTTAATCTACCAGTGAACTTTTTGACTTTTTTATGTGTGAATTCAACGATTCCGTTGATAGTTGCAAAAAGGGTGTCATCTTTACCTTTCATTACATTTTCACCTGGGTGAAATTTTGTACCTCGTTGTCGGACCAAGATATTACCAGATACAACAGTTTGTCCACCGTATCTTTTTACACCAAGCCGTTGAGCATTGGAATCTCGTCCATTACTAGTACTTCCACCTGCCTTTTTATGTGCCATACTTATTAAGAAGGCTAAAGAGGGCTATAGAAGACCAATAAGAGGTCTGCTAAGTCGTTTAACCAATTTATATTTACGTGTATCAACATTCTACATTATTTCAATGAAGATGTCAAGCTGATTGTGTTATTTATCGATCTGTAGTAAAATGTAACTATGAAGCAACTATTTATACTAATTTTACTAGTTTTTTCTCTGACTGCCTGTACTAATGAGTCAGAGAACTTTGTTGTGGAAGAAAGTGGTACTAATGACCCCAAAATTGAGGAAACTGAACTTCAAGATGAAAATGACGCAGTGGAAATTAGTAACGATGAAGACGTTGAACCTGCTGATCAAGTTGAGGATCCTGTTTTAGAAGAAAATTTATCAGCAGCAATGATTGATTTAGATGTTCCATTCCAATCGCAAGCTCCACATCGAAATTGGGGGATGCCATATCAGGAAGCATGTGAAGAGGCAGTTTTGATTTTAGCTCATCGTTACTTTAATAATCAAACGATTACAGCTGATCAGATGGATGAGGAAATCAAATCAGTTGTTGATTGGCAGATGGATAAATTCGGTTCATATACTGATACTTCACTCGCGGAAGTGGATCAGATTGCGCGAGAGTATTATAACTTAAATACTGAGATTACTGACGACATCAGTTTAGATAATATAAAAAATCAGTTAGCTGATGGTAATCTTGTAATTGTACCAACAGCTGGTCGTCTACTCGGAAATCCATACTATAGTAACCTCGGTCCAATCTATCACTATATTTTAATAAGAGGCTATGATGGTGATCAGTTTATTACAAATGACGTTGGTATTATGAGTGGGAGAGGCTATAAATTCAAATTCAAAACAGTTCTAAACGCAATCCATGATCTACCAGAAGATGAGAATGATGAACCAATCCGACTTTACGAAGCTGATATGACAGATGAGCAAAAAGCAATGAGTATTCTGCGTGGTGAAGCGAGGATTTTGATTATCAAGAAATAACTTAAATAATTACAAATGAATCGTCATGTTAGGCGATTTTTTTGTATATTGACAAATTTGTTATTTTTGTGTAACCTTATATATTCGGTCTAAAAAGATAATCCATGTTGTAGCATAAACAACATCAGTTAGATTAAAGGAGATTGTTATGACTTGGAACCAGCTTGAATTGCCTATAAAAAAAGCATCTTGTATTTTTGACTTTCCGTTCGATCCTTTTGAGATAGTAGGTAAGGGGCCTCGTGGACGATCTTTTTTTCGAGCATTGACTCGTAGGAGGTCCAAAATTTTTAGAATTGTGGAATCAGACAAAATGAATAAAACATCAAAAAGGGTTGAATTGTTTATACTTGGATGTTCAAGGTGGTCATCCTTGGTGAGAATACGGGACTTGCAAATCGTCTGTGTTACTCCACAAATACTGAGTGAAGACGGTTTAAGCCTGAAAGTGATGATTCTTAATGGATTCTATGATGCAAGGACGGGAAAAGGTACTCTACATAGGTTTGACGTATTGCAGCGACCGGTTGATTCAAAAGATTGGTGCTCTGTGATGATGCCAAGCACCTAGTCACTTTTATAAAAAGTAACAGGGCTGTAAATAACAGCGCTGTTTTTATTATTGACAATTTTTTACAAAATTGTTATGATGTCTTTAACCTACTAATTAAGTCGGCATTATGAAATTTTCAACTAGAACAGAGTATGGCTTGCGAGCCCTGAGTCAGCTAGATAAAACCGGTAAAAAAGCGGTTTCTTTGGCGTCTGTCGCAAAAGAAGAAAAGATTTCATTAGCTTATCTAGAAAGAATGTTTGCCTCATTAAAAAAAGCCAAAATCGTAAAAGCTGATCTTGGTAAAAAGGGCGGATACTATTTAGCTAAACCAGCCGGACAAATTAAACTTTTTGATGTTATCATCGTTTTGGAAGGTGATGTTAAACCGTATAAATGTGCTGACGGAGCTGTTTGTAAACCTGGTGGTTGCTCTGTCCATCGTATCTGGGTAGAAATCTATAAATCATTGGAAAAAGTTCTAAAAAATAAAACATTAAACTCATTATAAATATAGGGAAAAGATTAAAGTAAAAAGTTGAAAGATTAAAGTGAGAATCTAAATTTAAATTAAATTTCTTAACATAACATATATGAAATATAGTGAAACATTACTCGATCATTTTAAGAAACCTCGAAATCAAGGTGTTATTAAAGATGCTGACGCAGTTGGTGAGGTTGGAAATATTAAATGTGGAGACATCATGAAAATATATATTAAAGTTGATAAAGATAAGGAAGTTATTAAAGATGTTAAATTTGAAACACTTGGATGTGCTGCTGCGATCGCAGCTTCCTCTGCTTTGACTGAACTTGCAAAAGGGAAAACCTTTGATCAAGCGTTAGCAATTACAAAGGACGATGTAGTCGCTCATTTAGGAGGTGATGTGCCCGCTGTAAAATATCACTGTTCAATCCTAGCGGAAGAAGGATTACAGAGCGCTATAACTAATTATAAAAATAAAGAAAAATAATCTAGCTTCGATTTACTTCGCTTTACTGCGATTTACTTCGATTCACTATAATTATGATAGACGAAAAGAAAATACAAGAAGTTCTAAACGAAATTCGACCTTCACTACAAGCAGATGGGGGAGACGTTGAATTTGTTGAAGTAACGGAGGAGGGGATTGTAAAGGTAAAATTAACCGGTGCATGCCACGGTTGTCCCATGGCAGAAATTACTCTTCACCAAGGAATAGAAACTTATCTTAAAAAACAAATACCAGAGGTGAGTGGTGTTGAAAAAATATAAACCGATGCAAATCCGCGAATGTTATGCGAATGATGCGAAAATGTACTGGGATGCTAATTTGCGAATTACTCTAATGATACGAATATTAACTATTCGCGTAATTCGCAAATTAGCATGGCGAAGCGTTCGCAGCATTCGCATAATTCGCAAATTAGCATCGTTTCTTTATGAAGAATATATACTACGACAATGCAGCTACAACTAAGGTTGATGATAGGGTGATTGCAGAGATGATTCCGTTTTATACGGAACATTTTGCAAATCCTCATGCCGTTCACTCGCAAGGGCAGATTGCTCTTGATGCAGTTGAAAAAGCACGGGAAACTGTGGCTAAGTTTTTCAATTGTGAAAATCAAGAAATTATTTTTACTGCGGGAGCAACTGAAGGGAATAATATTGCGATTCAGGGAGTTGTAAACAAATTCAAAGAGAATATACATATTATTTGTTCAGCAATTGAACATCCTTCTGTACTTGAAACTTGTCGAGAGATGAAGAAAAGGGGAGTGAAAATTGATTATGTTCCAGTTGATGAAAATGGGGTTGTTCTAGTTGGTAAATTACAAAAATTGATAAAATCAAATACAGTTTTAGTCTCTGTTATGTATGCTAACAATGAAGTTGGTTCTGTTCAACCAATTAAAGAAATTGGGGAACTAATTAAAACAGAGAATGAAAAAAGAGACAAAAAATTACCTCTATATTTCCATACAGACGCCGTACAAGCTGTGAACTATCTTGATTGTGACGTCTCTGAACTTAACTGTGATTTTTTAACAATGTCAGGCCATAAAATAAACGGACCAAAAGGTATTGGTGCAATGTTTATTAAAAAAGGTGTCAAATTTTCACCCGTACAGTTTGGTGGACATCAAGAGTTTGGTGTTCGACCTGGGACAGCTAACGTTCCTGGGATAGTTGGTTTAGCAAAAGCGATTGAACTTATTTCAAGTGAAGGTAAAGCAAATTTCAAAAAGGTAAAAAAGGTAAGAGATAAATTAGTTAAAGAAATTAGTAAAATAGATAATATTAAAATAAACTGTGATTTAAGTACTTCATTACCAAATATTTTGAATGTCAGTTTTCTAAAAGCTGAAGGCGAAAGTATTTTAATGATGCTAGATATGGAAGGCATTGCTATTTCAACTGGCTCAGCTTGCTCTTCTGGTTCACTTGAACCGTCTCACGTTTTATCAGCAATGGGGCGAAAACCTGAATGGTCACATGGAAGTATCCGAATTTCTTTAAGTAAATTTAATAGCGAAGTCGAAGTGGCTGTTTTTATAAAAGCTCTTTCAGTTGTTATTGAAAAACTTCGAAAAATGGCACCGTAAATAAATATATCAATGTAATAAAAAAGGACTTCACTTAGAAGTCTTTTTTGTTTATATAATTAATTGCTCTTCTTTGTTTGTCTGGAAATATTAATCAAAATACCAATTGCTGCCATGTTCACAGCAAGGGCTGTTCCTCCATAACTTATGAAAGGTAAAGGAATTCCAGTCATTGGTGTTAAACCAATCATTGATGAAATGTTGAAAAATGCTTGAAATGTGAACCAACTGATAATTCCAATGACAACTAATCTGCCGAACTGATCAATTGAACTTTTTGCGACTAAGATTGCTCTGTACATGATGAAAATAAACAGTGCTAAAATTATAATGCAAAAGATGAATCCTAACTCTTCTCCAATAATTGCGAAGATAGAGTCACCGATTGCTTCTGGTAGGTATTGAAATTTCTGTCTACTATGACCAAATCCTCTTCCCCAAAATCCACCTGAACCAATTGCTAGAAAAGCTTGATTGATGTGGTAACCAATCCCTTGAGGATCAAGTTCTGGATGCAAGAAAGTTGTTAATCTAGCCGCACGATAAGGTGAGTACAGTATCATTGCGTAAATAGCTGCTACTCCTCCGCCAACCATCATCGCTACGTGTTTTATCTTCGCTCCAGAGGCAAAAAACACGGCCATACTCATGAATATGATGACTGACAGTGTTCCCATGTCAGGTTGTTTGATCATTAAAATGGAGATTACTCCAAGTAGAAATAAAAATGGTAGAAATCCGTAGTAGAAGTCTTTTATTCCAGTCGCGCCTCTTTTCTCTAACCAGTTGGCAAGATAAAGAAGGAACGTTATCTTTACCAGCTCGGCTGGTTGGAATGAGAAAAGATTTCCAACGTGAACCCAACTGCGGGCGCTTCCAAATTCAGCACCCACTCCAGGTATGAAAACAAGAATTAATAAAAATATTGACGCTCCAAGTAGGGGAATAGTTAGCTTTTTCCAGAACTGATAATTTATTTTTGCCATTATTAACAATAAAAAAATACCTGGAATTAAACCAAGTAAGATTTGATGTTTTACAAAATAAAAGCTGTCTCCAAACTGTTGGTAACTAATGGCTGCGCCAGCACTGCTGAGCATTAACAGTCCAAAAAGAATTATTGCGGCAAAAGCAATAATCAATAAATAATCAGGTTTATGATGATTACTCATAGTTGATTAACTATTCTTTTGAACTGGTCACCTCTATCAAACTCATTTGCAAATATACCAAAGCTTGCTGCACCTGGAGACAGGAGTACTGTGTCATTTGGTAAGGCTAGAGAATAAGCTTTTTCAATCGCTGCCTGAAAATCATCAAATCTATCAATGATAAGTTCTTTCCCGCCATTTTTTCTAATTTTTCTTTCAAGTTCGTCAGTGGCTGTACCTTCAAGTAAGATAACGGCTTTACATTCTTTTGTAATAGCTTTTGCAAATGGATTCAGATTCAAATTCTTCGTTGCTCCACCAGCAATTAAGATGATCGGTGTTGTAATGCTATCTAAGGCTTTTTTACCTGCAATTGGAGTTGTACTTGTAGTATCATTAATAAAATCAATTCCATTGATGTTTTTTACAAATTCTTGTCGATGAGGAACTCCTTTGAACTTTTCAATGCTTTTTATTACTTGTTCTATTGGAATATCTAAAATTTTTGTCACTGCGAGTGTAGCTGCAATATTTTCTAGATTATGATTCCCTAGCAATTTAGTTTTTAGTTTTTTCGGAACATCTTTTTTTCTAAACCAAGTGATTTGTGATGGAACTTCTTTTTCTAACTTATTTGTATAGCCATTTTCTTTGTTAAGTATGCAATGATCTGATTTTTTTTGAAATTTATAAATATTCTTTTTATCAGCCACATACTCTTTTATTGTTTTATAGCTGTTTAAGTGATCTGGATATACGTTTGTGAAAATTGCTATCTGAGGAGAAATCTCATTTTTTTCAAATCCTTGTAATTGCCAACTTGATAGTTCTAATATAACGATATCGTCTTTTTTTACTTGATCAATTAGAGGTAAGGTCGCTTGACCTTGAAGGTTTCCAGCAACTAAAATATTTTTATCTTTTATATTTTCTTTTAGAACTTCTCCAAGTAAAATTGTTGTAGTTGTTTTTCCGCGAGTCCCAGTGATTCCGATAATAGGGCAGGGGCAGTACTTTGCAAATAGTGATTCGTCCATCTCAACAGGAATTTTATGTTTTTGTGCTAATTTTAAAAATTTTGAATCAGCTGGTACTGCTGCATTTCGAATTATAAGGTCAGATCCAATAATGTCTTCTTTTTTATGCTCACCTAGAGTGTATTTAATATCGTATGGTTTTAGCTTCTCAAGTGATTCAGTTAATTCTTCTTTTGACTTTAAGTCAGTAACTGTAACGCTAGCACCCTTCTCAGCAAAAAAAATAGCATCCTTAACTCCTCGCCCTAGTAAACCTAGACCGAGTATAAGTACTTTTTTATTTTTATAATTAGGAAACTTCATAGAATACAAATTACAAATTGCATACAAATTTACAAATGTACTTAGATGACCCTATCCAAACACATTTGTAAATTTGTAACTTATTTGTATTTTTGTGTTCCCTTAATACCAGCCTTTGTCCATCAAAAAGATAATTACTCCAGCGACGGCGCTGACAGCGCTGATTAACCAGAATCTCATTACTACTTTTGGTTCTGTCCAACCTTTGGCTTGGAAATGATGATGGATTGGTGCTGATAAAAAGACTTTTTTATGTCGGAATTTTTTAGATAGTAATTGAATTATCACTGATAGCGATTCAATAACAAAGATGAATCCAATGATTGGTAATAGTAGGGCAGTGTTCGTTAACATGGCAATAATTCCGATTGTTATACCTAAGCTCATTGAACCAGTATCTCCCATGAAAAATCGTGCTGGGTTGATATTGAACCAAAGAAAAGCGATCAAGGCACCTATTAGAACTCCGATAAAAGCAGCTAATTCAAATTTACCTTGAGTAAAGGCAATCGCTCCTTGAGCTGCTAAAACTGCAGCCACAGTTCCACCAGCTAGTCCATCTAGTCCATCTATCTCGTTAACTGAAAATGACGTTGCGACTAAAACTAATATAAAAATAGGAATATACCAAAGACCTATTTCAAAATTGCCAATAAAGGGAACGTGAAAAACGTCCCAATCTAATTTGAAATAAAACCAAACTGCTCCAATCGCTGCTATTAATGTATATAATACTAATTTATAACCAACATTTAACCCACCACCCTTTGGACCAATTTTTCTGACACCTAGATAGTCATCTACAAGTCCGATAATGGCTGTGAAAATCAAAGCACCTAATGGAAGTAATGTTTGTTCTCTTGTTAGGAAATTTAATTTCTCAAAGAATGTGTCAGGGGCAAAGTATGCAAGGGCAGCGAAAATTAAGGAAATAACTAATACTGTTCCCCAAATTAGAATACCACCCATTGTTGGTGTCCCAGCTTTCTGTTTATGCAGTGCTGCGAAAATTGGAGCTGATTTTGAGTCTCTGATTTGCTTGCCGAATTTCTTTTTGAATAAAAAATGAGTTAATAACGGAGTTGCAAAAAAAGCAACTAAAAACGATATGATAGATAGAAGTCCAATTTTAAACATAATTGCTGTTTCCATATTAAATATTTATTAAAACAATAAATAGAGTCGAAAGTAATAGTAAAATTTGAATAAGAGGCATTGTTAACGATAGAAAGTAACTAAGTATCTTTTTTTTGTTATAAAGTAGGAAAGAAATAATGCCATTTGCAAAAGTAAACAATAATCCGATTACTGGTAATAAGAATATCCATTTCCAGTTTCCAAATGAATCAATCCCCATGTAAATGTTGTAGTGTAAGGGAATAAAAGCTTCCGCTTTTCCGCTCAGTATGATGGCTGGTTTTAATTTAGTGTAAATAAGAATCCAAATTAAAAGGTTGATTATTACAGACAAAATTAGTGAAATAATGATTAGTTTATCTCGTTTTGCTGGATTTGTCTTGAAACTGTTTACAATTTTATAGAAGTGAATTAACATATTGATAATTATACCACTTTTTTCGTACATAATGAAGTGGTAGTCTGTTGATATTGTTTTATTAATGTGTTATGCTATTTTACGTAAAATTAAATAAAATTGCAATAGCTACATCTTATGAGCAAATACCACATTATTACCTTTGGTTGCCAAATGAATAAGTCTGATTCAGAGCGAATTAAGTCTGTTTTTGAACACTTAAAGTATTCACTTGTTGATGAGATGGAACAAGCTGATTTTGTGGTTATCAATGCTTGCAGTGTTAGACAAACTGCTATGGATCGTGCTTTGGGGCTGCTTAAAGAATTAGAAAAGAAACCGCAAATTAAGCGAATATTGACTGGTTGTGTGTTACCTGAAGATAAAGAAAAGTATAAAAAACGGTTTGATCTAATCTTCAACATAAAAGATCTTTCTGAATTAGAGAAGTTTTTACATGATGAAAGTGAATATGTTAATGAAGACTATTTTGATGTTTTGCCATCATATTCAAACAGTTATCAAGCATTTGTTCCAATTATGACAGGCTGTAATAATTATTGCTCATACTGTGCCGTCCCTTATGTCCGAGGTAGAGAGACTAGTCGAACAGTGAAGGATGTTTTAGCGGAAATTAAGGCTTTGGCAAAAAAGGGCTATAAAGAAATACAACTGTTAGGTCAAAATGTAAACTCTTATGATCCAGTAGATGTTGAAAATTTTGCAAAAGACAATCCATATGATCATAATTTTGCGAAATTGCTTTGGGAAGTTAACCGAATTAATTATATATCAAGAATTCATTTTACGTCATCACATCCAAAAGATATGAGTGATGAAGTTTTGCATGCTTTAGGTTTGTCAAAATTATTGAACTATTTACATCTGCCTTTGCAAAGTGGTGATGATGATATTCTAAAAGCAATGAATCGAAACTATACAGCGCGCGATTATTTTCGTATTGTAAAAAAGTTAAGAAAATTTAATCCAAATATTGCAATAGGTACAGACATTATGCTCGGTTTTCCCGGTGAAACAAGAGAAATGTTTGAAAACACTCTGAAATTTTATAAAAAAGTTAAGTTTGATATTTCATTTAACGCAACTTATTCACCTAGAGGTGGAACAGCTTCTGCTAATCTTGAAGATGATGTTTCTCAAGATGAGAAACGACGTCGATGGCATGAACTTCACGCAGTTATGATGAAGATTGCTCTTGAAAAAAGTAAGAAGTTTATTGGTAAAACAGTATCTGTTTTAATAGATAAAAAAACGTCCGAATTTTGTGAGGGCAATTCACGTGAGATGAAGAGAGTTCGTGTTTATGATTGTGATTGTAATGAAGGTGATCTTATTGACGTAGAAGTAAAAGAGGCGGTAGAGTGGGTGTTGAAAGGGACTATTAAAAAATAACCGAGAATGCGCATTCTCGGTTATTTCTTACGCAAGTGAAAATCAACAAGATAAAGTATGCCTACAAGTAGTAATGGGAATGAAATTATAAGCAAAGTTACTACATCTTCATAAGTGTCGAATGCAAAAGTGAACACAACTGATAGAAATATAAAAATAATGCCGCCTATAAGCGGTTTTTTCCATGCCAAAATTAGGCAGATAATTAAAGCAAAGCTTGGAACTAAGTGAATTAAAAAGCCTGCTAAATTTAACCAAAACCCGTTTGGATCTGAAAACGCATCTAGCGCAAACATGCTGATGAAGCAGATGAAAATGATTGTTAAAATTCTCGGTAACCAAGTTAGTGTTTTTTTCATAGAAAAAGAAGTGTTAGATGTCATTGATATATATAATTATCTAATGCTCTCATAGATGCTTTTTGATTTTACCTTAGAAAAGACGATCTGCCAGAGTTGGTTCTTGTGACATCGGAATGATCCTGCACAGCAAAGTAAATAGTAGTTCCACATTCTGAAAAAACGCTCATCGTAGTTGTCTTTTATTTTTTCCCAGTTGTCATTGAAGTTTTTGTGCCATGCCATCAGTGTTGTATCGTAATAAGTTCCAAAATTGTGCCAATCTTCAAGTCTGAATAGTCCCTCGTAAGCTTTTGTTATTTGAACAGCTGAAGGGAGCATACTATTTGCGAAAATATATTTACCGATCCAAGGCTCAGTTCCTGTTACTGATCTGTTGCCTGCAATTGTGTGAATTAACGTTAATCCATTGTCTTTAAGGCATCTGTTAACTGTTTTGAAGTATTCTCTGTAATTTTTACATCCAACATGTTCAAACATACCAATTGACAAAATTCTATCAAATTTTTCATTTACATCTCTATAATCTTGGAGACGAATTTCTACATCAAGTCCTTCACATCTTTCTTTGGCTAGTTTGGCTTGTTCTTTTGAAATAGTTAATCCAACAACTTTTACTTGATATTTTTCTGCTGCGAATTTTGCAAAACTGCCCCAGCCACAACCAATATCTAAAACTGTCATACCTGGTTTAAGTTTTAATTTTTTGCAAATTAAATCAAGCTTTGCTTCCTGTGCATCATCAAGGTTGTCAGCCTCTTTCCAATACCCACAACTGTAGCACATGTTTTTGTCTAGCATTTGTTGATACAGATCATTACCAACATCATAATGTTTTTCTCCAACAACTTTTGATTTTGTTCTTGTTTGTTGATTAAAAAGCTTTGCTTTTACTACACTCCAAAGTAAGCTTTTTGAATTCCTTACTTTTTGATCCAAATCAATACTTAAAACTCGATCAATAAACTGATCAAGTGCTTCGCATTCCCACCAACCATCCATATAGGATTCTCCAAGAGCCAAAGACCCACCGGCCAGAACTCGTTTATAAAAGTCCTCATTTTTAACTTGAATATCCCAAGGTCGATCGCCATTAATTTGAATGTCAGCTTGTTTTACTAGGTCTTGTAATGCTTGTTTCATATGAAAAATGCTAGAAGTATTAACGAATAAGATCAATTACAGTTTGATTTTCAATGATTGAATCGTCTTCTGTATAATGACCTTTGTTTTTTTCTATTATAATTTTTGCATTAAGACTTTTTTCGAATAGTTCTTTATTTGAAAGGGGAACGTATGGATCATTGTCAGAGAGAAGACAAGTAAAGTTATTTGTATGAGATTTAACTTTTTTCCAATCGATTGGTGTTTCCATCCAAGGTTTTGCAATCTCAACAATTTCTTCCCCCTCATCCTTAATAGTTTGTTCATCAAGATGCATCCATGGTGCGATCAAAATTACTCCAGAAAGTTTAATTTCTTCTGGCAAGGTTTCCATAAATCGCAAAACAGCTTGGCAACCAACGCTATGTCCAATTAAATAACTGTTTTCATCTAAGTTCAGTATGATTTCTGTTAAAAAGGGGATCCATGTTTCAATTTTTGGTACTTCAGGATCTGGCATTTTCGGAATAATGACTGTGTATCCTTTTTGTTCAAGTTGAGTTTTAATCCATTGATGCATTGGTTCCTTAGGACTCCCGTCCCAACCATGGATTAGATAAATAGTTTTCATATTGTAAAATTAGTTAAATATCGTTATAATCATGGTATCAAATATATGGATAAAAAGAAAGTCATAATTGTACTTGGGCCGACAGGTTCAGGGAAATCTGAAATTGCTTATAAAATAGCTAAAGATTTTAATGGTTTTTTGATTGTGGCTGATTCACGGCAGATCTATCAGAAAATGGCTATTGGGACTAATAAGGACCCAGTTGAGCTTGAAAATGGAAAATACTACTGGAAGGGGATAGAAGAGTGTCTTGTTAACATAGTTGCTCCGGATAAGGAATTTACGCTTGATGACTGGCTAAAGGCTTGTAAAAAGTGTATTAAAGATCACCCTGATCAATTGCCTGTCATTGTTGGAGGAACAGGTTTATATCTCTCAGCTTTGGTTAATAATTATCAGCTGGGCAAGGGATATGATCCTAAATTAAGACAAAAAGCTGAGAAACTACTCAAAACAAAAGGGATTGAATATTTATTATCAGAAATAAAAAAGATCGATCCGGAGATTGAACACAAAATTGAGTCAACTAACTCTCGGAGAGTGCTTCGTGCATACCAAATTTGTTCAAGCACAAGGGAGCCTCTGACCTTTGAAAAAGGGGAGTCAGAGTATGAATTTGTCCAATTTGGAATGAAAACTGAACGTGAAAAACTGTGCGAAAAGCTTGATAAACGAGCCAAGGAACAGTTTGATGAAGGTTTAGTTGAGGAAGTGAAGAACTTGCTTGATAATGGAATAGATTCTAAATCACCTGCTCTAAGTGGAATTGGATACAAAAATGTGGTAAAATACTTGCAAGATGAGATTAGTATGGAAGATGCTATTGAACTTAATCAAAGAGATAATAGGCGATATGCAAAGAGACAGATGACTTGGTTTAAAAGGGATAGAACAATTAGTTGGATAGATAATTATAATCAAGTGAATAAAATATTGAAAAATGAATAAAAAGAAAACCGGACCGCCTAAGAGGGCAGTCCGGGGGGCGTGGTGATTGTGGAAACGTATCCCACGCCGTCGATGTAATATAACACATTTTTGTGAATTTGTACTCAAATTATATATTAATAAAAATTATTTGTCAAGTTTTGGGGGCATTTTTAACTAAAATTAGGCATTTTTATGCGCAAGATAAAAAACCGAGAATGACCATTCTCGGTTTTTTGATACTCTATTTTATATTTTGCTTTAATAGTTCCTCTGCTTTTTGCGGGTTAGCTTTCCCTTTTGATTCTTTCATGACTTGTCCAACAAGGAATTTAATTACAGGTTCTTTACCTGATTTATACTCTTCAACTTGGTCTGTATTGCTGTCGATAACTTTTTTTACAATATCGATTAAGTCACTTGAACTGTCCATTTGGCTTAGGTCTTTATCGTCCATTACATGAGACGGATCAGCTCCTGTTTTGATCATCTCTTCAAGAATTATTTGGGCAGCTGCGCTGTTGATTTTACTTGTGTAGACAAGTGTTATGAACTCTGCGAAATTTTCAGCTGTTACTTTGTTATTTTTGAATGAAATTTTCTTTTCGGTGATTATCGGGATGAATTTGTTGATTAACCAATTTGAAACTAGTTTAACAAGTTTCTTTTTATTCTTTTCCCAAATTTCTTCTTCAGTCCCTTCTTCTTTGGCAATTGTATTTAACCAGTCTTTTAGTTCTGAAATGATTTGTTCAGTATAGAATGATAATTTTTTATTTTCTGTTAAAATCTTGGCTTCTTCTCCAGTGAAACTGTACATTTCCATGAATCTACGTCTTTTTGCTTGAGGTAGTTCATGTTGAAGACTTTTTATCTCTTTAATTTGCTCATCACTTATCTCAAGTGGTGGTAAATCTGGTTCTGGAAAATATCTATAATCATGTTCTTCTTCTTTTACTCTTTGTGAATACGTTTCCTGCTTGCCTTCATCCCAACCACGAGTCTCTTGCTGTTTCGGTGCCATATTATTATGCCAAAGCACTGTCTGTCTTTCTATTTCAAACTGAAGAGCTCTTTCTAATGCTCGAAAAGAGTTAATATTTTTTATTTCAGTCTTTGTGTATAAATTGATATCACCAACCGGACGTAATGAAATATTTGCATCACATCGAAGCTCTCCTTTTTCCATGTTTGCATGTGAGACTTCCAGATGTTTCATTATTAACTGAATCTCTTGTCCGAAAATTTTTGCTTCACTTGGTGTACTTAGATGTGCTTCTGTCACTATTTCCACCAAAGGTGTACCACCTCTATCGTAATCAATCAAAGTCGACTTTTTACTATGAGTTGATTTAGCACTGTCTTCCTCCATGTGAAGTCTAGTAATCCCAATCTTTTTTAGTTGATCCTCTTGATCTAGTCGCCCCGTC
This sequence comes from Candidatus Falkowiibacteriota bacterium, assembly GCA_018693855.1. GTDB lineage: Bacteria > Patescibacteriota > Patescibacteriia > UBA11705 > JABHMO01 > JABHMO01. The sequence continues at coordinate 72,015 of JABHMO010000043.1, read as the reverse complement.
AGTCCGTCTTTGCTTTTATTGTTAATAATTAAGAATCCCTTCTCGGCGATAGGTTTATCGTACTGTGATATTTGGTAACCTTTTGGTAGATCTGGATAAAAGTAGTTTTTTCTATCGAATTTTGTATCTTTGTTAATTTTACAATTCAAAGCTAGAGCTGCCTTGATTGCCATAGCAACAGCTTGCTGATTTATTGTAGGTAGTGTACCGGGATGACCTAAACAAATAGGGCAGATATTCTCATTAGGTTTGTCTGGATTTGAGTCATTACCACAAGCACAGAACATTTTGGATTTTGTTTTTAGTTGGACATGGAACTCTAGTCCAATTACAGCTTCTAGTTTCATACAAGTAAAGGTTGAATGTTAGAAATTTGATAAATCCTATATGATTATTCTATCATTTTTTGAATTAAAAATAAAGAGCTGACGTTTGCAGCTTTTGTGTGAATTATTAAGAAGTAATTTGAAAATAATTATTATTTAAGAAGAGTTATTAACTCGTTAAAGGTTTTTATCTCACGATCAATTAAGGAATCCCTACAGGGATCGCCTGTCTTTGTTGAAAGTGCAAGGATTGGTTTACTGAGTGCGCAAGCGTAGCCCATTTCCAGAGTAACGCTTGTTCCAACGTAGTTGTTTTTATTGTAGATGAAACAAATGTCAGCTTTGCGTATCCAATCAAAATGTTCTAAAGTTAATCCTTTGAAAAGAGTTTTTGTAATATGTTCTGATTGAATGAATTCATCTTCAAATAAAGGTTCTTGGATGTTTGGTTCAAAAACAAAAACACCAAAATCTCGGAGTTTTTCGCAAAATGTTTTGATGTCCTCCTTGTACTTTTTTGATCCGCAGACGACTATTGATTTCATACTAAATTTATATTAACCGAGAATGCGCATTCTCGGTTAATATAAATTTAGTAACATCTATTCATTTATTATACTTCTCCCATCTCGAATAATCTTTTCAATATTCGGTAATAGTTCAAGTTCTGAAACATCTGAAAGATTAATCCATTCAGGCCTTGTCTCTTCATTTTCTTTAAGTTCACCTGAGAATTCATTGCAAAGAAAAATTGTAATTGAGAAAGTCTTTGTCGTCCCGTCTTTTCTTTTTATGTCTGCAATGTATTCATTATTAGGATATTCTTTTAACTCATTTGCCACTAAACTAGTTTCTTCTTCTAACTCTCTTTTCGCTGCTTCTTCAAACGATTCACCGTCTTTAACCCTTCCAGCAGGCAAGCCATATACATTATTAAGATGAGAAGCTTTGGCTTTGTGTTTTACTAGTAGGATCTGATTGTCTTTTATAATTAGAACGCCAACTGTGATGATTTGAAGCATATGTATCAGGTAAGCGGCTTCTCGATTGACTTTTATTATAAAGCATGCTTAAATTAATAAAGATATTTTTATATAAACTTTCTATACTAGGACTTATTTAAGTCCACAACGAAAGGAGTCTGCGATGTGGCTTCGTATGTTTTTACTACGATTCTTTGGTTCTAAAAAACAGAAGACGGAGGTGAAAGCACAGAAAGAAAACTGGGGTGTATGTCCTGTTTGTAATTCACTATTAACAGGAGAGGGAGACGCAAGAACTTATTTCGAGTATTGGTGTACTAATCCTGAATGCGATTACGCCGATAAACAGTTCACATAGACAACAAATGTCTCATAGAGAGTGTTTTCATCAAAAGCTCCTGTGTGAATCATCACATGGGAGTTTTAATTTTATAAAAGTTAGATTCACTGTTTAACTGCGATTTAAACCTGAACTTCCTTACCATCAGTTCCAACCCTTCCACCCTGCCATTGTCCTCTGTATTGGTTGCCGATCCCGTAAACTTCGTGGAATGTGAGGTGAACAACTCGTGCACCAAGTGAAATTTTGATATTACTTTTTCCTAAGTTGCAAATTCCAAAAGTTAAGCCACCAGAGTATCCAGGTTGAACAACTCCGTTAAAAAGACCAAGTCCTGATCGGAAGAGTGTTGTTCTTGGGAAAATTAAACCTGATATAGTGGTTGGTAGATTTACTGATTCGACTGTTTTGATTAAATAGTATTTACCAGGTTCGAAAATGAAGAACTGATCTTTTTCGTCTTTCATCTCATCAAATTTTGCAATAAGGTTTGTTTTTGGAGTTTCTCTTTCTTCAATACCAAGAAAACCTTCACCTTCGAGTGAATAGATCTCACCAAGTCGAAGATCAAATCCAGCACCTTCTGGATTGTTTTTCTCTCGTTCACAAAGTCCTTCAACAAGTTTGTTCTCACGAACAAGTTCGTGTAGCTTTTTTATTCCTAGAATCATATATGCTAATATTGCGAATAATCGCGATGCTAATTATACTAATATAATACTAATAATCACAATGCAAATTAATTTTGTTTTGTTAAGAAAGATTTCCAGCTTTTGGTAGCTAGGCCACCAGTTGGGGAAAGTTCAGCTTTGATTGTTTCGTGTGCATCGTATCCTTCTAGTATAGCATGTTTTGGTAGGAAGTCGTTGACTTCCTTTACTGAGTCGTCGATTCGCAGTGAAGGCAATGGTTTTGGTTGTCGAGAAAGCTGTTCTTTCACTTGATCTATATGATTGTCGTAAATATGAACATCACCAAAAGTGTGAACGAATTCACCAGGTTCATTGCCTGTTATTTTCGCGAAGATATAAGTTAACAAAGCGTAACTTGCGATGTTGAATGGAACTCCAAGAAAGATGTCAGCTGATCTTTGGTACAAGTGAAGTGAGAGTTTACCGTTCTTAACATTACATTGATACATGTTGTGACAGATTGGGAATCGAGACGCTTCTTCTGGTTTTGCCATTGAATAAAGATATTCAGGGTTCCATGAGTTCACAAGTGCGTTATGGCAGTCTGGATCTTCTCGAAGTTCTTTGATTAACCAAGCAACTTGATCGATTCCACGTCCATCTTTAGCAGGCCAATGTCGCCACATGTCACCATAAACATTTTTTAAATTTCCGTAGCTTTTCGCAAACTCTGTATCGGTTTTAATATTCTCAATAAACTGTTCCTTTGTTAAATTTGGAACTCTACCAGCTTCCATTTTTTCACGATAGATCTTGTATGGATAATCATCCCAAATATGAACATTATTATCAACTAAATATTTGATGTTTGATTGACCTGATAGGAACCAGTATAGCTCGTATAGAACACCTTTCCAGTATACTTTTTTAGTTGTTAGCAGTGGAAACCCTTTTGCTAGATCAAACCGAAGTTGTCGCCCAAAAACACTATGAGTGACAGCGCCTGTACCTTTGTCTTCTTGTCGTGTTCCGTTATCTAGAATGTCTTGTAATAAATTCAAATATTGACGTTCAGGATGTTCGTCTTTTGCCTGTTCTGATGATTGAGTTGTTAATGAGTTTAATTTTACAGTTTCAAAACCTTGTCTGATAACTTTTTTCATTTCATCACTGATTTGATAGTTATCGATTTCATCTTCAGTCATCCATTTGTAATCTTTGTGAGCTTCTGACAGTGTTAGATTATCAACTGGACTTGTTGGGATACATATATACTGTACGTCAACAGTGTTTGCCTGCTCAGTGCTATACCCAAACGCAGAGAACGGTTTTGTAATTTGTACTGTTAAATTTGTTTCTTCGAAAATTTCTCTTTCAAGACCTTTTTCTAATGTTTCATTCATCTCAATCTTTCCACCAACTAATTCATAGAAACCTGGCAGGAATGATTCAGTGTCTGATCGTTTTACGATTAAAACCTTATCTTGATTATAAATAAATCCTGTTACTCCAATTCGATGACTAGTCGGTTGAACTGTTTTTTCCATATCAACTGAAAGGTTTATTCTATTCATTTTCTCTTCATAAAAATTCTCACCACTGTACTGTCGAACCACAATTCCTTGTTGTCTAGCCAATTCCCATGCTTCATTCTCCTCTTCAGTCTTCTCTCCGCCAGTTTGAATTCTTGTATAGATTTCATTGTAAACAATCTCTTTTATCCCAGCATTATTCAAAGCTTTCATGCAGTCATAGCAAGGAAATACAACTGTGTACAGAGTAGCTTCTCTTAATCTTGTTGAATCTTGTACGTTAATAATGGCGTTAATTTCCGCGTGTGCACCGCGACATCTTTTTAATTGGCCGCTAATTGGATCGCCGTCAACTTTTGCACAACCTTTTTCTAAACAGTGAAGATCCCCAGCAGTTGAACCATTGTATCCGATTGAGATGATTCTCTTATTTTTATCAACAAAGACAGCGCCTGTTTCATGAAATTTACAAGACGATCTTTTTGAAGTTAAAAAAGCTAGGTTCATAAAAGTTTCGTCCCAGCTAAGTCTGTTTGATTTGGGTTTTGTAGATTGACAGGCATAGAGTAGTGAATTTAGTGAATATGGTAAATATAGTAAATATAGCAAGTCTTAATAGCTCTTACTTTTTAATGACTTTATATAATAAGTTAATTGTATTATTGTTGAGTTTATTTATTTTAATTAGGTGCAAATCAGTGTTTATATCAATCTTATCAAACAATCGAAGACCTGAACCAAAAAGTTTTGGTTCGATTGAGATTTGGATTTCATCGATTAAGTTTTCCTGCAGAAATAATGAGTTTACAAAAGTACCGCCACAGATTAAAACTTTATCGTGACCTCTTTTTTCTAATTCTTGAAGAATAACTTTTATATCGCCTTGTTTATGTTCAAGTAATCCAGGTTGATCAGTTCTTTTTTCTTTTGTTAATACAATGTTTAGTCGGCCAGGTAGGGGAGAACCAATTGCATCATAACTACTTTGTCCCATTATCATCACACCAAAATCCTTACTCACTTCTTTAAAATGAGCTTTATCTTCAGCTGATGTCCAATCCATTGGATTATGATCTGATCCTTTTGCAATCACACCATCAGCGGTCATTACCATGATTAGTCGTGTTAACATAGTTCGATAATTTTTTATGTTTGTTCTTGTTTAAACGAAATTTTAGAAAGGGGAAGATTGAGGATGGTTAGGAAGATTGAGGCTGGAAGTTAGAAATAACATGAATCTATTTTCTATTTTCAATCTTCTTAACTATCTTCAAACTTCTCTCTACTGTATTTCTTATTCATTTTACCAAAACAAACCCAGTAACGCAAAGTGAGTTACGCACAGGGGATTTGGCTAAAATTAGTAAATCTAAGATTTAATTTTTAAAAAGCGAAGACGGAACCAGGTGAGTGGTTCCGTCTATCTGTTGTTGGGGGGCTAGAACTCTTCGATTGGCAGCACTTGCCTTTCAATGAGTTCTTCGACGTCGGTGTTAAACGCACCGACGTGCTCCAGTGCGTCCTGAAGGACGTTGTGGAGCGCTTGTTTTCTGGATTCGGTCAGTTCCGGCGCGGCCAGGCTGGCCGCGTTCCCTCTGACGAAGAATCCAATCGCCCACGAACCTCGTGGGATGATCTGGGTTCCGTATCGCCAGTCGAAGCACTCGGTCTTTCCCGAGAGCCACTCTTTGTCGTTCACGAAGATCGTGACGATCTCCACCCCCGCGACACTGGCCCAGAAGGCGTCCAGAAGCCGACGAACGTTTACGTTGTCGACTCCCTCTGCCCAAGCAATCTCGTTGACGGCCTCGTCGAGGTCGTTCATGTCCTTGAATTCCGCATGCTTGATCAGGCGAACCTTCTCGATGCACGTGGAGGGAAAGGACGCGAGGATAGCTTTTAAGGATTTTACCATTTTACACCTCCTAAGTGAGGGGTGGTATACCCCGGCTTTTTTGAAGCGCAATGCAGATTTGCATTACAATAAGATTGTATCATATTTTTCATAATTTGTCAAGCTCGATGCTGGTATTGCTGTAATCTTAGGTAAAATCCGTAAACAAAAATAACCGCAAACACTAAGTTTGCGATTATTTTCTTATGAGTTTTCTACTAACCGAGGATTCGCATCCTCGGTTAGTAAGAATGATTATTTACTATTGAGTCAAATGTCAAAGGTTAAACGTCAAATGTGCTTACACCTCAACCTTAACACCAGGTCCCATAGTAGAACAGATTGTAATTCCTTTGATAAAGACACCTTTGCTTGATTCTGGTTTTGAGTCAGATAGGGCTTTGATGAATGTTTCGAAGTTTTCAATCAGAGCTTTGTCTTCAGTACTGACCTTACCAAGTCCTTGGTGAATATTTGCAGAATCATCATTTTTGAATGCGATCTTACCTTTTTTAAGTTCACTGATAGTCTTTTTCAAATCCTGAGTAATAGTTTCGTTTTTTGGTGAAGGCATTAATCCCTTTGGTCCAAGTGTTTTTGCAAGTGGAGCAAGGTTCTTCATCATTTTTGGAACTGAAACAGCAATCTCAAAATTGATCTTTCCTGATTTTTGAAACTCTTTTAGGTTGTCTTCAGTATAGATAACATCAGCACCAGCTTCTTTTGCTTCTTTTTCTTGTTCTTGTGGAACAAAAGCAGCAACTACTTTGCTTTTTCCAAATGAATGAGGTAGAACAACTGTTCCACGAACTTGTTGGTCACCTTTTTTAGGATCGATTCCAAGTCGAGCATGAAGTTCAACTGTTTCATCAAATTTCTTTTTTCCTGTTTTCTTTACAAGTTCAATTGCTTCAGCAATTGGATAAACTTTTTTTTGGTCAATAAATGTTTTTAGTTTGTTGATTCTTTTTGTCATATTTTTATAGTATAAATAAAAAATGGATCTATACGACCCATTTTTTTAATATTTGAAGATATTAAGTTTATGTGGATCGTGGTTCAGGCGTTACTTTCTGATGAAAATAACTCCCACAATTTATTTATTGTTAATTATTTAATTTTAACTCCAGATTGTCGTGCTGTCCCAGCTACGATTTTCATTGCTTGTTCAACATCGTTTGTGTTTAGATCAGGCAGTTTTACTTCTGCGATCTGTCGAAGTTGATCTTTTGTAATACTTCCAGCTGTTTCTGTGTTTGGTTTTCCTGATCCTTTTTTCAATCCAGCGGCTTTAATGATTAGCGCTGAAGCTGGAGGAGTTTTTGTTACGAAATCAAAGCTTCGATCTTCGTAAACTGTAATAATTGTTGGAACAACATCTCCCATTCTATCTTTTGTAGCGTCGTTAAACTGGTTACAAAAATTTTGAATGTCTAGACCATGTTGTCCAAGAGCTGGTCCAACTGGAGGAGCAGGTGTTGCTTTCCCAGCAGGAATTTGCAATTTAATCTTAGTTAGTTCTTTCTTTGCCATACATTTTTAGCGCTAGGGTATCCGATTGCATTATCGAAATCCTAGCAACTGGTTAATTGTAAATATTACATGATTGGTAATTAAGTTATTCCAAACCTGCTAAATTTATCTGCCTACGTTATAAAACTACGGCAGACAGGCTATATTCACTATATTTACTTCGACTCGCTTCGATTCACTTCGATTTACTTCTATTTACTATTACATCTGTGTGATTTGTAAATAATCTAATTCAACTGGAGTTTCTCTGCCGAACATTGAAACAAGTACTTTGATTTTTCCTCTTTCTTCATCAACGTCTGAAACTTTACCTTCAAAGTTTTTGAATGGTCCGTCAATGATTTTAACAGAACTGTCAACTTCAACGTCAATTGAGTATTTTGGTTCTTCAACACCCATTCTTTTCTGTAATGATTTGATCTCAGCATCACTAACTGGTGTTGGGATTGTTCCTGTGCCGATAAAACCAGTTACATTTGGAGTGTTTCGTACAACGTACCATGAATCGTCAGTCACAGACATTTCAACGAAAACATATCCAGGAAAGATTTTTTCGGTAATGATGTTACGTTTTCCGTTTTTGATTTTGATTTTTTTCTCTGTAGGAACCATGATGTTGAAAATCTTGTCTTCCATGTCCATTGATTCGATTCTTTGTTTTAGATTTTCAGTTACATTTTCTTCGTATCCACTGTATGTGTGAATAACGTACCATCTTTTCCCTCGAGAAGTGTCTTGTTTTGGCATATTCTAGTAAAGTAGTGAGTAGAAAGTAGTAAGTAGTTACTTATCACTTTTTAACTCAAGAAAAGAACATTTAAATATTAGATTACTGTTGCCAGTAATTTTGTGAAAATAAAGTTTAGAATTCCGAAAAAGACTGCAACAAACGCACTAATTGCAACAATTGTAATTGTGTATTTAATAGTCTCTTTTTTTGTTGGCCAACTTACTTTTTTTAATTCAGCTTTTGATTCAATTAAGTAAGTGACTAATTTGTTTTCTTTGATATTCATATTATTGAACACAAAACTACAAATCAGTTACAAATTTACAAATGGATTTATTAAGCTTATCTTAGTACATTTGTATATTTGTATAAAATTCGTAATTTGTATTCATTCGTATCTTAAAAAGCCCTCTTGGGCCATCTGAAGTTATTATAGTATAAATTAATGAAAAAGGCAATAGGTAAGTCGGTGGAAAGTGGAAAGTAGAAAGTAAAAAGTAGTATAGCACATTGTTTTGGCTAAAATTAGACGTAAAGCATGGTAACGATTGACTAATTGCTTGATTTTTAGTAATATTTGTTAATGACTACTGTTCGCTGGACAATTCAACTGAAGGAGAATCAGACATGCAAGCTGCGAAGGTTTTCTATTTTTCCACGAATGATCCGCACTTGGCAAACTCGATTGAAAAGAGGTTGAATGAATGGCTTGCCGATAACCCGACCTTTAAGGTGGTTGATTCATCGCAGATTCTTCTTCCAGGTGGAACCATCTATCACACTGTTTTCTACGAAAAAAGTTGAGTCAGGCTCGCACGTCTCATCGCCACGCGCATTCGCGTGGCGGTTTTTATTTTAAATTACACTTGCCTGCAATTTTTGGATTTGATAAGCTGTAGTTAGATGTTTTGATTGACAAGGAGGACATCATGCAGATGATTGAACTAGAATTTAAATTGGAAAGGATACAGCTGTTTAACCTTTTTTCTACTACTGTCGTGGCAAAATTCATTTCTGGTTACTATTTGCCCGAACAGAAAATGTTGATACTGTTTATTGATGAAAAAAATGTGTACATTGCACGCGATTTTGTTTTAGAAGAAGAGGTATTTGATGCTAATCCTTATAGTGAGGAAGAAGGCATTGTTAGCGAAAGACACATTGAACTTCCATTTTCGATGAGGTCTTATCCATCTGGAAGTCATCTTTTACTTCTTTCAAAAACTCGATTCATTACTATTAATGTCGATGACCTTGATTCATTGATTGCGAAAATTATTCAAGGACAGTATTGGCTAAAGCCAATTGTGCGTTACTACTGTTTGCGCTACGAAAGAGAAATCTCTCAAAGCATTTACTCACAGCTCGGACAAGACTTTACTCCATCAGAGTGTTTAAACTGTCCTGACTGTCAAGAATACAAAAAGCCTGACCGAATCTCAACAGGTTAAAACATCCAAAAAACCACCGCGCAAACTTGTCGGTGATTTTTTATTGATAATTTTGTGTTTTGTTACGTGCTACGTGTTATGTGTTACGTGACTAAATGTCCAAATTAGCACTCTTCGCATGCGTCTGAATAAACCTCTTTCTTGGTGCAACTTCTGCGCCCATTAAAATATCAAATATTTCGTCGGTTCTTTCTGCATTTTTAACATTATAGTCTTAATAAAAAATGAGAATTATTGTTGTTAATGATATTTAGGATGAAATTAAGTAAAATAAAACGCTCCATACAAGATCATTAATCCCGTTTGGAGCGTTTTTAGTAATTTTATACTTTTTTAATATTATGTTTAGCATCCATTAAGTCAATGTCTGAGTATCCTCTGCCCCCTGAGTTATCATATATTAAAACTTTTGATTTACGATCATCTTCATGAACAGAAAAGGCCATAATATCACCTTCCACCCATTCATCATGAGTTTGTCCCGTACATTTAAATTCGACCCTGTCTCCAATGTTGAATCCTAGTTCCTTAAAGGCTTTTTCCGAAGCTTCAAATTCTTCAGGCGAAACACCTTTTTCAAGCAACCCACTTTTATCTTCAAGTTCCATGCTTTTTAGATAAGCTAAGTGAGCTTCTTTTTTTAATTGATCGATAAGTTGTTCTACTGTTGGCTCTTGGGGGGGCTGGTCAAACTGCGACATATGTATTTATTTAGGCTTTAGATTAGTAAATAATGTGGGATAATATCCATATTATGCTAAATAAAGCCAAAGTTAGTAAATATAATTTGTTAAAAAATACTCTAATTACGACTTGTTCAACTAGTTTGCTAATGTAGAGTCTTTATTATTATTATTATTACTATTTATATATCTAAATTAGCACTCTTCGCATGTGTCTGAATAAATCTCTTTCTTGGTGCAACTTCTGCGCCCATTAAAATATCAAATATCTAATCAGCTTTTTCGCAGTCTTCAATTGTTACTTTCTTTAGCATTCGATTTGCTGGATCCATAGTTGTTTCCCAAAGTTGTGCAGGGTTCATTTCTCCAAGACCCTTATATCGTTGTACTCCAGCAGCTTTCAAGTCTCGTTCATCTTCTGTCATCTCTTCTTCGTTAACAGTGTCTGTCTCAGCTTCTTTTTTATCGTCAGTCTCTTCTTCGTTTTTCTTTTTTGTTGAAGATTCTTTTCTTGTCGCTGCGTTTTCTTTTAATAATACTTGCAGTTCATCCTCATCAAAAGCGTATACAAGTTTTTTGCCTTTTTTAATACTATACAATGGTGGCTGAGCAACGTATAGATGTCCTTGCTTGATAAGTTCTTGGAAATGTCGATAAAACAAAGTTAATAACAAAGTTCTAATATGAGATCCATCTACGTCCGCATCGGTCATAATAATGATTTTTCCGTAACGAAGTTTTGATACATCGAACTGCTCGCCAAGATTTGTTCCAAGTGCAATAATTAATGATTTAACTTCATTGTTAGCAAGCATTCTATCGATTCTGGCTTTTTCTACGTTAAGGATTTTTCCACGAAGTGGTAGAATCGCTTGAGTTTTTCTGTCACGACCTTGCTTAGCTGAACCACCCGCAGAGTCACCCTCCACGATATAGATTTCACATTTTTCACTGTCCTTTGATGAACAATCAGCTAGTTTACCTGGCAGACTTAAACTGTCTAAAACACCTTTTCTTAGGATTGTTTCACGAGCAGCTCTTGAAGCTCGTCTGGCAGTCGCAGCGAGTAAAGCTTTTCCAATGATTGCTTCAGCATCACGAGGATGTTCTTCTAGGAATATTGCTAACTGTTCTGACAGAACTGATTCTACTGCAGGTTTTACTTCTGCATTACCAAGTTTAGCTTTTGTCTGTCCTTCGAACTGAGGTTCAGGCAATTTAATACTAATTACAGCTGTCAGTCCTTCACGAACATCATCACCTGTTAGATTCTCGTCTTTTTCTTTTAATATGTTATTTTTTCTTGCGTATGTGTTTAATGTTCTAGTTAGAGCAGTTCGAAAACCAGCTACGTGCATTCCACCTTCTGGATTAAGAATGTTATTTGTAAAAGCTAGTAGTGTCTCATTATACTCTTCTGTATATTTAATTGCGATCTCAATACTAATATCATCAACTTCTTTTTCAATGTAGAAAATGTTGTCGTGTTTTTGTTTGTCATTAATATTTAAATGTCTACAGTATGAAGCAACTCCACCTTCGAAATAAAATCCAAACTGTTTGGGTTTCTTTTTATCTCGAATATCAATTGCAATAATTTTGATTCCTTTTGTTAGATAAGCTTGCTGTCTAAGTCGGGTTAAAATCTTCTTCCATTGGTACTCAAGAACAGTGAAAATATCACCGTCTGGTTTGAACGTGACTTGAGTTCCAGCAGAGAAAGCCTTTTCTGGATATAGTGGGTCTGGTTTTAATGTTCTTTTAATTGTTCCAAGTTTTTTAACTTTTCCTTGAGAAACACCTTTCTTAAATTCTTGAAAATAAATATTACCATCTCTTTTTACTTCAGCTTTTAGTGATGTTGATAGCGCATTTACAACAGAAACACCTACACCATGAAGACCACCGGAAACTTTATAACCTCCACCTTCACCAAACTTACCACCAGCGTGAAGTTTTGTCATGACAGTTTCAAGCGCACTAAGTTTTGTTGATTTGTGGATTTCGACAGGAATTCCTCGACCATTATCAATAACTTGGATAATGTTATCTGGTAAAATTTTAACAACAATAGTGTCAGCATGGCCAGCCATTGCTTCATCAATTCCATTATCAACAACTTCCCAAAGCATGTGATGCAATCCTTCTTCAGCTGTGTTTCCGATATACATTCCCGGTCTTTTTCGAACTGGAGCCAATCCTTCAAGAACCTGAATATTATCAGCACCGTATGATGATTTGTCTTTTTGTTTAGTCTTTTTCGTAGTCGGTTTTGGCATAATATATTTGAGTAAAAATAAAGAATAAGCAAATTATTGCTTTTTTATGTGTATATGTAACTAAACCCATTTTAGCACAAATTAATAAAAAATGGAAGAGCACTTGTTCACAAAAAAGTTTGTTTATTACCCCCTTTTGTGCTATTATTTAACAATAAGAACCCTGAATGTTTCTTTGTTTCTCTCGCTTTTTACAGTTACTTTCAAACTTCCAACTTCTAATTCCCTAAGACCTTTTAACCTTATGTCAAACAATATCTATTCAGACAAAAACAAAGATCGACAGTTCAAATTTTCATATTGGTACGTCAGTAATCGTGTGTTGCTGCGAAGAATTTTTATTGCAGTGCTTGGTTTAGTAGCTCTGTTCTTTATTGTCTATGGATTGAGAGGTTTGATTACAACTTTTATTTCTGAGAAGTATGAGAATGAACAAGTATACAACGCGCTATTAGAAGATAATTTGAATCAGGACGTAATTGCAGAAGTGAGTCAGGCAAAAGATCTCATTATAAAAGATACAAAGATGATCGCAACGTCACGAGGTGAGTTTGATATTGTTGGTCAGATAGAGAACCCAAATCAGACTTGGGTCGTTGAACAGTTTGATTACTATTTTGAGTTTGGTGATAATCGAACAACTACGAAAACAGATTTTGTTTTACCAGGTCAGAAGAAGGTTTTAACTGAAATCGGTTTTTCAACTGAGAAGTTAAGTAATAATGTTGATGTAGTAATTGTGGATGTTAAATGGAAGAAAGTTTCTAATTTCGAACCTTTAGCAGAGAAGATGCTTCAGTTTGATTATCAGAATGTTGTGATTAATAAAAGTGTCACAGAAAAAGAAGGGGAAAAGTTGGAGGTCACTTTTTTAGAGTTTGATATTATTAACAAAAGCTCATATAACTACTGGTCACCCAAGTTCTATGTTCTTATTTATAATGAAAATAATTTAATCGGAGTGAGACAGGTTGTTTTGGACAGTATCTCGTCTAGCGAGATTGTTGAGAAAAGTTTAGCAATCTATAACAGTCTACCAACCAAATCGCAAATTCAAATAGTTGAAGATATTAATATCCTTGATCCTGAGGTTATTAAAGGGTTTGGAAATGGTTCGGGGGAGTTGAAGTGATAATAATCAATAACCAAATTACAATCATCAATTTTATAATGATTTATGAATGAGCAGATTAAGGAATGGGAGGAACTATCTCGTGAAGTGATTTTTCATAAGTATAGTAGAAAGATTGAAAAGGTAATGTATCGATTGCAAGATGGTCAGGAATCAGATTTTTATATTAAAAAAGAAGGGCCTGCTACTGCGATTTTGGCATTCACAAAAGATAAAAAAGTTATTTTAGTAAAACAGTACAGACCTGGACCAAATGAAATTTTGCATGAGTTACCTGGGGGAATTGTTGATCAAGATGAATCACCAGAGGAAGCTGCTCAGAGAGAGTTACTTGAAGAAACAGGGTATCAAGGATTAATTAGACATGTTTCTCATGTCTATGACTGTGCATATTCAACAATGAAACGATACTGTGTTGTGATTGATGAATGTGAGAGAGTTCAAGAACAGAATTTAGATAAAACCGAGTTTGCAGAAGTTTCATTAATATCCTTAATGGGATTTCGTGATCTATTAAAAAGCGGGAGAATGACTGACGTAGAAGTTGGTTATATTGGTTTGGATCACTTAGAACTGTTGTAAATAAAAAATATATATTTGAAAAGCTCTCGATCAATGTCGAGAGCTTTTTTGTCTGGCTATCTTGTATCTTCCTTCGTGTTCGATCAGCAAACAATTGCTGTCTGTGAATTCTCGGATTGTTTGTTGAGCCAACTTTGACTGGAAATGCGGAATCAGAGCAATTGGCATTATTGCATTTCGCCAAAGATGAAGTTCGTATATCTTTACAAAAACATCATCACTGTACAATGCGCTTTTCTGTTCTGGATCAAAGTAGATTCTTTGGAAAATCTCTTGTCGCAATTTACTTACGGAGTCAACAATCGAGATGATTGAGATATCTTTGTTTAGAGGGAAATAACGTTTGATGTTTGGTCGAAGTTCTTCAGGTAATGAATCTTGGAGTATTGACACTAGGTCTGTTAACCTGGTCAAATATCCTTTGTAGTTTTCATCTTGTTCAATCACCGCGAGCTCAAACGTTTGATTGACGGCTATAAACATCTCAAAGAGTAGGCCGCGCTGAATGTCTTTGTTGAGCATTTGAAATGAGGGCGCTTGAAACTCGAGAAATGTTAACCGATCATCAAGCGAAAGGTCGTTTGCCTTGGCTGATTTTGCAATGTGCACAGCCAATACGATAATCAAAATGCATAGGAGCGTTTTTGCTATCCATCTCATCTGTCACCTGCCTTTGTCTTGTTGGTGAACGACTTTTTTAACATAGCAGATATCTGGATTTTTTTCAAGGGTAGGTTTTTTACAAATAGATAGATTTTAGGTAGAATAGAGTTGAGTGCGGTCGGCTTTTTTATCTGCCCAAACTCCGGATCAAGTCCGGAGTGACTTAATAGTGGGGAGCCTCCTTACTAGCCTTAGCCTTATTTCTTCGCTTAACTGCGATTCACCTGCCCGCAATGTCTACGCATAGCGTTGCAGGCGGGCTCCGATTCACTCCAATTCACTTCGATTTACCCCGCCCCAGCGGGGTTTACCTCGATTCACTCCAATTTACTTCAATTCACTTCGTTCTATGTTTAAGAATTTCTGGGACAATTTACGAAAACTTGATTGGCCACTGAGCTTAGCTGTTTTGGTTTTGTTCTGTTTTGGCTTGGCTGCAATCTATAGTGTCAGTCTGTCTCAGCAAGGTGATGATTTTAGTAATTTCAATAAACAGATAGCTTTTGGTGTGATTGGTCTGTTTGTTTTCTTATTTTTCTCAATGAGTAACTATAGTAGTCTACGTGTTTATAGTCGAGTTCTGTATGTCGCGGCTACAGTTTTACTCGTTGGTGTACTGTTTTTCGGATCAATAATTCGTGGTACAAAAGGTTGGTTTAATGTTGGGCCGATTAATTTTCAGCCAGTTGAGTTTGCGAAGATCGTTTTAGTCGTGGTGCTTGCGAAGTTTTTTAGCAACCGATTGCAACGATTTAGCGCTGGTAAACATGTAATCATGAGCTTATTGATTACTTTATCTTTTGTGGCTTTAGTTTTATTTCAACCAGATTTGGGAAGTGCTTTTGTGTTAATGTCGACTTGGTTTATACTTTTAGTTATAACAGGTATTCCAAAAAAGTACTTAATAACTTTATTTATTATTTTTATAATTATATTGCTCGCAAGTTGGAGTTTTGTTCTGAAGGATTATCAAAAAGAAAGAATCGCTGTGTTCATGAATCCAAGTCTTGATCCGCTTGGCAGTGGATACAATGTAACGCAATCAATTATTGGAATTGGTTCAGGTCAGTTTTATGGACGAGGTCTTGGATTTGGATCACAAAGTCAGTTGAAGTTTATCCCTGAAAGTCAAACAGATTTTATTTTTGCCGTGATTGCTGAGGAGCTTGGTTTTATTGGCGTATCAATTATTCTTGGACTTTGGGCAATTATCTTTTATCGATTAATTGTAATCGCAAAAAAAGCACGTGATGATTTTGGTATGTTTTTGGTGCTTGGTGTCATTTGCGTACTGTTTGTACATATTTTTATTAATATTGGAATGAATATGGGAATAATGCCGGTTACAGGAATTTCACTACCACTGCTTAGTTACGGAGGTAGTTTTTTGCTTGTGACTTTAGTTCTATTAGGAATGGCGCAGAGTGTTTCAGTAAGAAGGTAAAAGTAAAAAGTTTACTACGAATAACGAATTTCTACGAAAGCTACTAATTTATTGGGATATTTAGTTGCAAAATTCTTAATATAATCACGAATAATTCGTAAAATTAGTAGTAAATTCGTTATTTGTAGCCATTTGACGAAATTTAGATCTTTTGTTATACTTCAGCCACCTAAAATATGCTTCCAGATAATTTGAATTCATTAAAAATTATATCAGAATGTCCTGTTTGTCGGAAAAAACAGTTCCCAGCAGATATTAATCTTGTTGAGGAACGTGAAGAAGGACATTTACTGCACATGCAGTGTAAACTATGTTCAGGTAGTTTACTGGTTTTTGTGAATTTTAATGATCATGGTGCGAATGTTATAGGTGTATTAACAGACCTACAAAGCCAAGAGGTTGGCAAGGTGCTTTCTCGAGGACCACTGACCGCCGACGATTTCCTAGAAATCTATCAAAAAATGAACCAAGAAGGAATTGTTAAGGAACTATTAGGATAATGTCAGGCCTTTCTATCGTGTCTAACTCCGGATCAAGTTTGGAGTGACATAGTCTGGACTTGGCCTTCCTCACTGGCCTTGTTTAGCCTCGTATAGCCTCGTTTAGCCCCGTTACTTATTACTAAATTTAAAAAATATGACCAATGAATTAAAAGCCAAGAAACGAGAAGTTTTTGGTAAAAAAACTGAAGCACTTCGACAGAAGGGTGGATTACCGGCTGTTGTTTACGGACCGGATGTGAAAGGAAGTCTATCAGTTGAATTAGATAAAAATGATTTTGAAAAATTATTTTCTCAACTAGGTTCAAGTTCAATTATTTCACTTGCAATCGAAGGTGAAGACAAACCTAGAGACGTTTTGGTGAAATCTCTTGACAGAGAACCTGTGAAAAATTTCCCAATGCACGTTGACTTCTATCAGATCAAAGAAGGTCAAAAACTTGAGATCAAAGTGGACGTTTCTATTATCGGTGTCTCATCTGCTGTAAAAGATTTAGGTGGTACATTAATCCAAAGCATGGATCAAATTACTGTAAAATGTTTACCGAAAGAAATTGTTTCAAAAGTGGAACTTGATATTTCAGCATTGAAAACATTTGATGATAAACTCTTTGTAAAGGACGTTACTTTCCCAGAAAGTTTCGAAGTATTGCATGAAGGTGATGAAATTATTGTTGCTGTTTCTGCTCCAAGAGTCGAAGAAGAACAGGTTGTCGCAGAAGAAACTCCTGCTGAAGGTGAAGAAGGCGCAACTGCAGAAGGTGAAGATGGTGCGGCTGCTGAAGGTGAAAAGAAAGATGGTGAAGCTGCTGACGGAGAGAAAAAAGAAGAACCAAAAAAAGAATAACAGTTGAATGAATAAAAAAAGTGTTCTACAATATCATTTATGTAGGGCACTTTTTTATGGGGCTAAACGAGGCTAAACGGGGCCATTAATGAGGCCTCATAGATTAGCCTCGTATAGCCTCATGTAGCCTTGTTACTTCTACACTTCTACGACAAACATAAAAAACATTTAACATGAAAAAGAATGCAACTATTCTAAACAACTTACATCTTACAATAGCTTTGGTTTTGTTAATCATTTCATCCTTGGCTGTTTCTTCGTATTTTGTTTTTGTGAAAAATAAAGATCAGGCAAGACAAGTGATTGAGGAAATTAAAAACGAAATCATTCCCGAATGTTTTCATCGGAGTGATCTTGATGGGACATGCTTGTCTGATGATGAACAGTTTTTTGTTTATGGTGTGATGATTGATAATCATGTTGAAGCTCGTCCTCCGGCGAATCTGGATAAAGCAAGAGTTGTTTACGAGACAGTTGTTGAAATTCCGATAACAAGACTTCTTGCCGTTTTTTCATCTCAAGATGAGACAAAAAAGATCGGACCAGTCCGATCAGCTCGACCTTTCTACGTTGACTGGGCAAAAGAGTTCAATGGTTTATACGTTCATGTCGGCGGTAGTAATGAAGCATTAGAAATTATAAAAAACAGTTACAGTTATGACATGAATGAGTTTGCTTACGGGAACTATTTTTGGCGAGACAATACTTATCGATATCAGCCTCATAATGCGTTCACTTCGTCTGAATTAATTAACAAATTAGTTGATAAAAACGATTGGCGAATTGAGACAAGTTTTGATTCTTGGGTTTATAAACCTGAAGCAAAAATCGAAGATAGGGGAGACGCGGCTTCGCAAATCGAGATTAGTTTTCAATCTTATGATTTTAATGTTGTTTGGGAATACAGTCAAGAAGACAATGCTTATCTGCGTTATCAAGGTGGACGTAAACATCTAACTGAAGAAAAAGACGAAATCAAAGCAAAAAATATAGCGGTTCTATACACTGATAGTGAAGTGATTGATTCTTATGGTAGACGGAGATACGAAACCGTTGGTTCTGGCCGAGCGATCGTTTTTAATGACGGAGTCGCGGTTGACGGAACTTGGCAACGACCTGATTTAAGTTCACGAACCAGATTCTACGATGAGAACAACAAAGAGATATCTTTGAATCCAGGAACGACCTGGATTGAGATTTTACCTGACTATTATCCTGAAGTTATATACTAAATTTGAAGAACCAAAAAACCGCCTCATCTAATTATACGTTACTCCGGCGCCTTTCGGCTCTGAGGAGCTCAAGGCTCTCGAAGAGAATGCCGGAGTTTGGCCAATCAGAAAGCGGTTTTAACCCTCTAACTTTTGAATCTCCTCTTCAACTTCCATCCACTCATTCTCATACCTCTTAATCAATCTTTCTATCTGAGTAAGGCGCTCAGCTTTTTTTTGAGAATAGTTAACTGGGTTGTTCTCGAAGTATTTGTGTAGTTTTGTTTTCTCTTCTTCGTATTGTTGTACTTTTTTATCCAGTTTACTTATCTGTTGTTTGAACTTTTTAATTTGGTCTTTTTGAGACTGGATTTTTATTCTAGTTGTATTTTTCGATGAACTTTCTGTGTCATTCTCAGGTTCAGACAAGCTAGCAACATACTCTTCGTATGAATTGTTGTACCGTTTTACTGATCCATTCTTCACTTCAATAACAGCCGTTGCGATCATATTTACAAAAGTACGGTTGTGACTGATGAACAAGATTGTTCCATTAAACTGACTAAGCGAATTACCTAGCGCTTCAACTGTTTCAAAATCAAGATGATTTGTTGGTTCATCTAAAACAAGGAAGTTGTTTTTTTGTAATAAAAGTCCAGCTAAACAAAGTCTAGCTTTTTCTCCACCACTTAGAATCTGAATAGTTTTACTTATCCCATCACTGTCAAATAAAAATGATCCTGCGGTTGCTAAAATTTCTTCACGTGAAACTCCGTGTCCAGCAACTCTTTCTAAATACTGTTCAACTGATTCTGAACTATTCAACATTGCATGAAGATGTTGTGCGTAGTAACCAACTCTAATATTTGGCATGAAACGAGCTTGTCCTGATAGTGAATCTATCTCGCCAATAATCGTTTTGATATAAGTTGATTTACCTTGACCATTATCACCAACAATCGCAATATGTTCACCTCTTTCTATATCGTGAGTGATCTCAGTTGCAACGGTTTTATCGCTGTATCCGATTGAAAGTTCTTCGATTCGGATAGCCAGCCCTTTTTTATCCTCAATTGTAGGGATGTGAATTCTAGCAGTTTTCTCAGGCATTTTGATATTGACTGTGTTTAGTCTGTCGATCTGTTTAATTTTGTTTTGAGCCTGCGAAGCTTTTGATGCTTGGTATCGGAATCGATCAACGAATTTTTGTAAATGTTGTTGTTGTTTTCCGACTTTTTTATTGTATGCTTGTTTTGTTCTAGTTTGCTCTTGTTTAAATTCTAGATACTCTTCGATTGGTCTTGGGTAAAGGACTAAATCACCTTGATCAACTTCAAGTGTTTCATTACAAGTATTCTTCAAGAATTCACGGTCATGTGAAATAATTAGAAAAGCTGAGTTATATGATTGTAAAAACTTTTCTAATAGAATCAAAGTTTTCAGATCAAGGTAGTTTGTTGGCTCATCAAGAAGTAGTAAGTTAGGTTCTTTTAGTAACATGGCACTTAGCTTGACTCTCATCTGATATCCACCTGACAGGTCAGTAACAGGATTATAAAGTTGATCTCTGTTGAGTTGAAACTGGCTGGCAACTTTTGCGCAGCGCCATTCTTCTTTTTCTGAGTATCTTTGTAAGAAATCCATCACAATTTCATCCTCTTCGAATGGATCATTTTGTTCGAGGTAACCCAATCTTGCAATATCGTGAATGTTTACAGTCCCTGAATCGAACTCTTCTTCGCCTATGATGATTTTGAATAATGTTGATTTTCCTGCACCATTTCTACCAAAAACTCCGATTTTTTGTTTTTCGATAATATTAAGATTAACCTTATCCAAAATGACATGAGGTCCGTAGGCTTTGCTTAAATTTGTAATCTGCAGTAAGGTCGACATATGAATAATAGAATAGCAGAATTCTCAATTTTCGTAAAGCCTAGTTTTTAATCAACTTAATTTGTGATATTATGCTTTTATATGTTTAGCTATTTCAATAAAAACAAAGACACAATCGGTCTTTTATTAATCATTGTAATCTTCGGATCAGGTTTCGCAATTTATGGATATAATCGATTGAACGGAGTAAATTTAACTGATCCAATCGAAGTTAATCTTTCTGATTTTGATTTACCGTTAGTTAAACCGCAGAGTTTATCAACGATTTATTTTTCTAATTATTATAAAAAAGAGTCTGGCAATGAAACTCTTCTCGCAATTCAATCAGATCTACAGAACTATGATTCCATAAAAGATCTTTTTGTAGAAATAATCACAGATGAACAGTCTGAATATATCGCCAAAATTGACTGTCGCGGTCAGTGTAATCATAGTGATTTAGAACTTTTAAAAACTCGTAAAAATATAGTAGTAAAATAAAAAGAAGTTGTTTTCTTGTTCAAGTTTAGCGATTTAACCTTCTTTCTAATTGACAGATTATTTTTTATCTGTTATGATTTAATATCAATTTGTTCCACAACCTAACAGAGGAGACGTTTCTCATGGCGGAGATACAATTTGTTGAGTGCCCGAACTGTGGCAAGATGTCGCAGACGACCTTTCCCGAGGGCGAGCCCGGTATGGGAACCGTTACTGTTTGTGCGAATGCTGATTGTGGTATAAGCACACCTGGTGAGTCCAGCAATGATCAAATGCGCCAAGCGATGGATGCATACTACGAACAGTAGTGACAGCGGAGGCAGCAGAACAAAAAAAGAAACCACTAAGTCATCGTGCTTAGTGGTTTTCGATTTTTACAACTCTGGTTTTATATGCTAAATCTTTAATAAAAGTAATTTTGGAGTTGGGCAGTATCTTTTTAATAAGTTTTTTAATAGTATCTTTTTGTCTAGGATCTATCTCAAACAGTATTAGTTTTGGTTGATGTTTTTTGTTAGCAATCTGTTCAAGTAGTTCTCTGTAAAGTTTTAATCCTTTCTCATCAGTGAAAAGTGCTTTTGCTGGTTCGAATTTTAGTCCGACTGTTTCCATGCTGCAATTATTCTTCCATTCTTGCCATCCGTACGGTAGGTTGGCTACTAGGATGTTAATTCTTTTATTCTTAATTGGTTCAAGCAGGCTGCCCTTATAAAATTTAATTTTCGATAAAACTTTGTGTTCTTTGGCATTCCTTTTCGCAACCTTCAACGCTTTTTCACAAATATCTGTAGCAATGATTTTTATCTCTGGAATTTCTTTCGCTAAAGTTGTCGCAAGACAACTTGACCCTGTCCCGATTTCTGCGACTATTTTATCACCGTCATTCCTGCTCTTCCTTTCGTCATTCCTGCGAAGGCAGGAATCCAGTACCGTCTCAACGATTACTTCAGTCTCTGGTCGTGGAACAAGCACGTCCTTATTAATAAAGAACTCACGACCATAAAACTCCTTCTTCCCGATTAAATAAGCAACAGGCTCTCCCTTGGCTCTTCGTTTGACTAATTCTTTAAACTTTTTTTCCTGCGATTTTGTTAATTCAAATTCAGGATATGTATATAGAAATTCTTTAGGTTTATTAATTACAAAACTTAAAATAACCTCTGCGTCTAATCGAGCGGAGGTTCTTTTGTTTGAGTATTGAAGTGATTGTTTTATTGTCATTTGTTAATTGTTCAGTTTAAATTCTTCTTCTTTCAACGCTTCAATAACTTTTTCAATACCACCGTCAAGAATCGTCGCGATGTTATTCCAACTTTGTTTGATTCTGTGATCAGTTATTCTATCTTGAGGAAAGTTGTAGGTTCGAATCTTTTCACTTCTGTCACCAGTCCCAACTTGAGCTTTTCTCTCAGCGCCAAGTTCTTTTTGTTTTTTAGCTTCGATTGTTTCCATGACACGAGAACGAAGGACTTGCATGGCTTTTTCTTTGTTTTGCATCTGACTTCGCTCATCCTGACAAGAAACAACCGTATTGGTCGGTAAATGAGTTATTCTAACTGCGCTGTAAGTTGTGTTTACACCTTGACCACCATGTCCACCAGCGCAAAAAGTATCAATTCGAAGATCGTTTGGGTCGATCTTCAAGTCAACCTCTTCAACTTCTGGAAGTACGGCAACTGTTACTGCTGAAGTATGAACTCGACCTTGCTTTTCTGTCTCAGGAACACGTTGAACTCTATGAGTTCCTCGTTCGAATTTAAGGTTTGCAAATGCATTCAATCCTTTTACTTCAAAAACAATTTCTTTGAATCCACCAATCCCAATTTGATTACTAGTTAGAATCTTAACTTTCCAACTGTTCGTTTCTGCGAATTTTGAATACATTCGAAAAAGCTCAGCTGCGAAAAGTGCAGATTCATCACCGCCAGTTCCAGCTCGAATTTCAACAATTACATCCTTTTTATCTCGAGGATCTTTCGGTGAAAGTTCCTTTTTTAACTGTTCTTCTAGTTTTTTGAACTTTGGTTCCAGTGCCTCTATTTCACTCTTCGCTAATTCAGCAAACTCTTTATCATCTGCATTTCCCGCAGTCTCAATTGCCTGTCTTAGTGCTTCATCTATTTTTTCGTAATTATCAATAATATCAATTGTCCCCTGCATCTCAGCATGTTCACTCGAAACCAGTTTCAACTTATCCGGATCAGACGTAACCGAAATATCCTGAAGTTTCTCCTCCAGCTCGTTGAACTTTAATTTTAGGTTGTTTATTTTATCTTGCATATATATAAACCGATGCGAATATGCGGATTTTGCGAATAATGTAAGGATGCTGCCTGCCCGCAGTGCTACAGCGTTGCAGGCGGGCGAACGCTTCGCCATGCTAATTTACGAATTACGCGAATAGTAACTATTTGTAGTATTCGCGTAATTCGCAAATTAGCATCTCAGCAATTTTCGCATCATTCGCATGTATTAGTGGATTAGCATCGCGCTATTAGTATATCAAAAAAGTTCCTCTTTAGTAAATTAAAATGGAGGAACCTTTTATATTGAAGTAGTTATTTGTCGGCTTTTTTTGCTTCAGCTTTTGCTTTTCGTTTTGCTGTTTTTCCTTTTCTGGTTGGAGCAACTGTTTTTGTTCTAGCAAGCTTTTCTTCGTATTTTTCAACACGCCGCGCTGTATCAACTAGTCGTTGTTCTCCTGTGTAGAAAGGATGACATTCGCTACAAAGCTCAGTTTTTATTTCTGGCATTGTTGAACCAACAACAATTTCGTTACCGCAGGCGCAGATAACTTTTGCTTTAGCACTATATTTTGGATGAGTGTCTTTTTTCATACAGATCAAGTAAATTTCGAATAAATTTATTGTTTATAATATGTCCACAATGATAGCATGATATTAAATATTTGGCAAGGGGCATAGTAAATTGTAATTAGCAACTCGTAATTAGGGACGTTTGGGTGTGAATAATGTGATTTTTGCGATTATTGTTACATGTTATGCGTTACGTGTTACGTGCTACGTGAAAATGTGGATAAACCCATTCAATCAATATTAAAAAATTGTTATAATGTGAATAGCTAGAAACTAAGCAGATATTTTTTAATTATATGAAATCAAAAAATTTTTTAGGCGGTTTAGCATTAGGTGCGTTGTTAGCAGGTGCGGTTGGTTTATTCTTTAATCCAACAACAGGAAAAAATAACCGTGATAAATTCAAAAAAGTTACAAAAAAAGTAAGTGAAGACCTTGTTAAGGAAACAGCTAAGTTGAAAAAATTTAGTAAAAAGGAGTATAATGCAATTGTTGAAAAGATTATTAAAAAATATTCAAAGAATGATCTATTGAAACCAGAAGTCTGGAAAGAGATTGGTGATGAATTAAAAGAACGGTACAAAGATATTGAAAAGGAAGTAAAGAAAAGAACAAAGAAAGTCGTTGCGAAAAAAGTTGTAAAGAAAAAAGGAAAGAAATAAAAATTGAATTCCACTTTCGTTTACGAAGATGGGTTTAATATATGAAATTTTTTAGCAAAAGCTAAAAAGACAAAACCTAAAGAGAGACAAAACTGCCGCATTTATGTGGCTGTTTTGTTTTAAACAAGTAGGACTTGACGCAAGAAAATATAATTTGTATACTGATTAAGTTACCTCCTGATGAGCAGGGAGTGACGTTTGTAAAGCTGTTGTCTTATTTCCGACTAAAGCAAGGAGCGCAACATGCCGACACCGATCCAATTGACTTCCGAAGAGGAAACCTTTCTCCGGGAAATGGCTGAATTCCTGCATCCTGGTGAAGAACTAAACGTCTGTCCTTGTGGACCGAGTGGGAGTCAAGGTGGTCTCAAAGTCGTTTTAGTAGATGGTCCTAGGAAAAAAACAATCACGCAAAGTCGTCGAGGTGATCTCGGTCGACTGAAGCAACTGTCACTTCAGAAGTTCCATAATATGGGACGAGGTCAGGGGCGCGCCTGATGAATCAATTCTCCTAAATTCTGGGCTCTCGGTCTGGGATTTTTTATTTTTATAGACTATAATAAAATTAATGATGCAGTTTTTACTCTCTAACTTCTATCTTCTCTTTTCTGCTCTATGTTTAACTTCTTCCACAACTACATCCCTCAATCAATCCTATTCTCAGTCGGGCCTTTTGAGATTCATTGGTACGCCTTTTTGATGGTGATTGGTGGTTTGATTGGGTATTTTATCGTTTTGAAACTGGCGAAACTGTATCAAGTCGATAAAAAGGTTATTGAAGCGTTGCTGATCTGGTTTTCGGTTGGCGCAGTTATTGGAGCACGAATCTATTACGTTTTGTATTCGTGGTCGTTTTATCAGGACAATTTATTAGATATATTCAAAATTTGGAATGGGGGACTGGCCGTCCATGGTGTGATGATTGGTGGATTTATCGCAACTTTGTTAATGTGCAAAGTTAAGAGAATAAATTTTTGGAAAATCGCAGATTTAGCTGTGATCGGATTAGTCTCTGCTCAGGTCTTTGGCCGAATAGGTAATTACTTTAATCAAGAAATTTTCGGTAAACCAACTGATTTACCTTGGGGAATCCCAATTGAATCTCTTAATCGACCAGCTGAATATTTGAATTCCGAATATTTTCATCCAACGTTTATTTATGAATCACTTGGCAATTTGGTGATTTTTGACTTGCTTCTGTTTTTCTTCTTGCGATTTGTCAAAGGTCAAATGTCAAATGTCAAAGGTGGCTCCGTATTTTTATCCTACTTAATCTTATACTCAATACTACGTTTCAGTTTAGAATTTCTACGTACAGACTCAAGTCCAGAATTGTTTGGTATTCGATGGGCGCAGCTTTTTTCTGTCGTAATTATAATGTCAGGGATGGTGTTTTTATTTGCTAGGCATTTTAGAAAAAACGACTCTTAATCTAATATTTGTTTTACAATTTCTGCTATGTGATACGTGCTACGTGTTACGTGCTAAAAATGTTGATAACTACTAGGGACGCAGAGTCCCTTTTATGGTATAATTAAAGCATAAATTTAACAAAAATACTTTGTCAAAAAGTATTGAATTTTCTTATGTTGAAAAACGAATCATTTCGTAGAATTTTATATTTTTCAGTTCTGCTACTTTTTGTATTTGGCGGAACTCTAGCCTTATTAAATTATTCAGGCGTGCTCGCCGGAGACAATGTTTATACTGAAGATTTTAGTAGTCTGACGCATTCAGGCACTGTGTATACTGGCGGAGCGGCTAAACTTGACACTATTGTCTGGGCAGATGCGGATGGATCCACTGGTCCTGGGGAAGTTGATGCCGGTACGAATTGGCGATACGTTGATATGGAATTAGACAGCAATAATCGACCAGTTATAGCGGCTATTGATAATTCTACATCTGACCTGTATCTGATTCGTTGGAACGGTACTGCTTGGACACAGGCTGATAGCTCAACGGCCGGAGTTGAAACAGTTGTTTCTTCTACAAGTGCTTCGCAAGTCCAACTTTTAATTGATGGTAGTAATAATATTCATCTAGTCTGGTGGGATGGTGCGGATGTTCATGTTAAATATTGGAATGGTTCAGCTTGGGGCAATCTTGGATCAAGTACTAATGTTACTGATCAGTTAAGTTTTAGTGGTGTTTCTTCTCCTGCTGATTATGCGTATTTAGATGGATCAAATTATTTGAATCTAGCTTTCTCAAATGCAAGTGTTTGGGGCGCCTATTTTACTAGATGGAGTGGCTCAGCTTGGGTGAAAATGGATGGAACCGCTGGTTATGACTCTGTTCGATTGGGAATCTTGTCAGGTACGATTGGTTTAGAATTAGATGCTAGCAATAGACCGTATGTTATTTGGACTGAAACTGGTGGCGCTACAGAGTTTAGACGATGGAATGGTTCAGCGTGGGTTGATATGTCTGGTGCTGACGCAGATGAGACTGTTTTTGCTGCAGCAATGTATGAAGATATTGAAATTAATTCTTCTACATACCCAGTTGTTATAGGTAATGATGGAGGCGCTAATAATTTATTTGTTTCAAGGTGGAGTGGATCAGCTTGGGTGAAGATGGATGGTACTGCGGGTTATGATTCAATCTCTACTGTTGCGAATACTCAAAATGAACGATTAGTTTTATTGTCAGATAATCCGTATATAATGTGGGAAGAAGACGCAGGTGATACATTGTATGAAAGTGTAAATTTAACAAGATGGGATGGTTCTAAATATGCTCAGATGGACGGAACAGCTGGAACAGAAAATTTAGGTGCAGGCGTTGGTGGATCACCAGATTTTGCAAGTTCTCGATTGGAATTTGATTCTGCTGATAAAGCACATATCTATTTTGCAAATGAAGAAGCAGCAGCTGAAGGCGGTTATTATGCTCAATGGGATAGTGGTGATGGCCGATGGGAAGATGCTGATGGTACTGCAGGTATTGCAACTGTTGGTTCAGCCAATAACGATGCAACAGAAGGTGATTTAGAACTAAACGGAACAGTTCCACATGTCCTGATGACAACAGGTTCTTTTCCTGCTGGAACACCTTACTATGCTTATTACTCTGGATTATATGCTTCTTCTGGTACTGTTACATTAGCAACAGATGCAAATACAGGAGGAAACGTTGTCTTAAACGCGACTTTAACAGGAACTCATGTTACTACTGGTGGAACGATAACGTATGCAATGTCAACGAATGAAGGTTTGTCTTGGGATACTGCAACATCTGGTACTTTGTATACATTTGTAGAAAAAGGAGATGAACTTCTTTGGCGAGCCACAATTACAAGCGATGACGGAAGTGCTACTCCAACAATAACTGGTGTTTCAATTGCTTATAATACAAACTCAGCACCAGGTGCTCCAACTTTAAGTCTGCCTGCTGATGCAGCGACTGGTGTTAGTGTGAATCCAACATTTACAATGAGTTCTTCTGACGCTGACAGTGATCGACTTTGGTATGTTCTTGAGATTGGCATGACAGATGATCTATTAAATAATATTTTCGTTTTTGATCAACGAGAGGATGATTACGGCTGGTCAGCTTCAAGCTATGCAGCGGCAGCGACTGGTTCATTTACATTGCCAAGTGAATTTGATCTAGATGAATCAAAAATTTATTACTGGCGCGCTAGAGCTTATGATGAGAATGGCTTGATGTCAGCTGTTAGCGGAATTTATAGTTTTACTGTGGCAGCAGACTCTGTCTATGAATATATTACACATTTTTTATCAATGGAAGACATTGATTTAGACGCTAGTGATTTCGGGGGCAACTTTGGTATCAATAGAGTTGTTAAATTACCTGCTACAAATACATACGCAGCAGCAGTTGCTACTGTTGGAAGTAGTAATACACAGAAATTGTACGTCATGGATGCTAATGGTGACGAGATTCCTGATATTTTAGAATTGACTGATACTGGCGCAGTTTTTCATTCAAATAATGGCTCAGCCACTTTTTCAGCTAGTGCCGTTGCTTGTGGAAGTTATGACGCAGTTATTTTTGACGTTGATAATGATGGTGATTTAGATTATGCGTCTGGTTATAATGATCTATATTTATGTACTAATGATGGAACTGGTACTTTTACTGCTAGCGCAAGTTTAGGAACAATGTCGTCACTGGATGGTATTAGAGGCGCTGATATTAATAATGATGGCTATCTAGATGTTACAAATGGTGAAAAAATGTTCATACATGATGGGACAAATACTTTAGCACTGTCTGCAACAACTTTTGGTACAGGTATTGACTCAAATGATAGATTTGAGATGTTTGATATTGATAATGACGGAGATGATGACTTGGTTTACGTTGATTGGGTGGCTGGTGGAGCAAGAACGTTGAAACCTTATACAAATGATGGCTCTGGTGTTTTCTCAGCAGCAGCAACTGTAGCGATGGGAGCAATGGATGACCCAGTTGTAACAGATTTTGATTTGGATGGTGATAAAGATTTGATATTTAAACCTGAAACTGATGGTTCGTTAACTGCTTTAATGAATAACGGTGCAGGTTCTTTTACTCAATTAAATGATCTTGATACTGGCTATGTTTGTGTAGATACTTCAATGGTAGTAGCTGATATTGATGGCGACGGTTATGAAGATATTTTTTGTGGTTCAGCTAATGGAACAGCTAATTACGTTTATCGACATCCAGGTAAATACTCATTTACGTACGCTGTTCGTGGTCAAGTAGAGTACGAAGAAGAAGCTGTGTTTGGTACGTATCATGGTGCTGATTTTGTGTCAGCTGATTTTGATAAGGATGGGGACTCTGACGCTGTTATTGGTGCAAATGGACAGAACTATTATTATGCAAATACTGCAAACAGTTATTCGTCTTCAAATTTAACAGCAGGGGAGTCAGTTCTCGCTGTTTTTGACAGTGATAATGATGGAGACATGGATCTTTATGTTAATAATAATGGTGCTCAAAATGAACTTTGGATAAATGATGGAGCACTTTCATATACTCAGTCAGCTGTGTTTGGTACAGTTAATGCTTACGCAGTGGAAGTGGCTGACGTTGATAATGATGGACTTCTTGATGTTGCTGAAGTCGGATACGGTACAGCTAACACTGTTTATTTAAATAGTGGAAGTAACACTTTTACAGGTAAAGCGCTTGGTGCTGGAACTGATGATTCAATTGACGTGAAGTTAGCTGACACTGACGGTGATGGTGATTTAGATGTTTTAGTTGCTAATGTTGGTGACAAAGATGAACTGTATACCAATAATGGTTCGGGAACATTCAGCGCTGTTACTAATCCATTTGGAACAAGTACGTATAATACTGGTAAGTTTGATGTTGGTGATGTGGATGGAGATGGTGATGTTGATGTAGTTTTCCCATATACTGATGGAGCTGTTCAGGGCGCTGTTTTTACAAATAACGGCTCAGGTACATTTACAGGCGTTGATACTTTCGCAGTTGCTTCTTTTGTAATTCGACTTGGAGATCTAGATCAAGATGGTGATTTAGACGCAGTTTTGGCTGATAATGCTAGCGGAGCAAAAGGTAATTACATTTACACAAATAACGGAACAGGTACATTTACCGAACATTTATCTTTTTCAGATGGTACTGATACACGAGATATTCATTTAGCAGATGATGACCTAGATGGTGATCTTGATATATTCTTTTCAAATGGAAACGCATCAACTGAAGCAGATATTCTGTACAGAAATCATGGGAAATTAAATTTTGCATATACTACAATTGGAGTAGCGGCAAAATCAGAATCAATCATCACGGGAGACTATGATGGTGATGGTGATCTTGATTTTTATGCAAATTATCCATCAGTTGCTGAGAGTCGAAGGTTTGAACATCGTCATACTTATACAGCTGCAACTGATTATGATGTTATTACTAGTGATGTTTATACTGATCCCGAGGAATTAAGTACTATTACTTTAGATAAAAGCGATTATACTCCAACAGATACTACTATTACATATTACGTACAAGATACAGCTGATGCTTCATATACATTTGGTCAGGAAGATACAACTGCGAGAGGTGTTGATATGAATAGCGGTGAAGTTGGTGCTGGTGTTAGTTTTGTACTTGGTGACAGTGGTAATAATGCTATTAAAATGGGAGGCGTTTGGGGTGACTTAGCAGTTGATGAGGGAACCAGTAATTTAATGGATTATTGGTCAGGAGATGTTGGTGGAACAACTTACATTATTAGTGTTGGTAGTGATGGTTATATCAAAGCAGTTGATCAGACATTAGTGACTAAAACTGACTTGTGTAATGGAGTTGTGACAAGTGCAACTGATCTGAGTGAAATGGGAATAGAGACAACTAATGAACATATTATTTATACATCTGGTACTGGTGGAGTGGCTGCGAAAATTAATTTACAACCAGCTGATGCAGGTAGTGATATTACTTTGACAACTTGTGCGGTTGTTAATTTTGGAGCATCTGCTACCGCTGAAAATCTTAATGGTGTTTGGGTTAGCGAAGATGCAAGTGCTATTTTCTTTGTTGGTGACAGTGGGACAATGATTGCATCTGCTGATTCTGGTGCTACTTGGGGAACTATTACAACGAATACTTCTGAGAATCTAAATCATATTGAGATGAGTAATAATTGGTTCACCGCTGTAGGGGATAATGGAATCATTATTAAATCAAGTGATGGTGTAACATGGTCAACAATTAGTAGCTGTAGTACTTCTGAGAATTTGAATTGGATTAGAAATGAAAGTACCACCAGATTTTTAGCTGTTGGTGATAATGAAACTTACGCTCATACAGAGGACAGTGGTACTACTTGTACTGTTGGAACTACTGGCGTAGCTGGAGCTACGCATCTTAATGCAATTGACGATGATGAAGATTACATCTTTGGTGATAATGATATCATTTATAGTTTCACATATAATGCAGGAGGTTCTTCTTGGGAAGAGGTTACTCCTGGAGCCGAGTACACTTTTAATGCTGGAACAGCTGTTATAAAAGCTAAAGCAACGATGAGTACTACGGATGTTAACAAGAGTCCTTATTTGAATGATTTATCGTTAAATTATATTAGCAGTGCTGCGGGATGGACAAGTCCCTTGTTAGCTCCGGATTCGCCAACTAATTTATACGGAACGGCTCAAAGTGAAAGCTCTATTTTGTGGACTTGGAGTTATAGCAATAATGATGATTATCCGGATACATTTGAATTTTGGTCTGAAGATGAGGGCGCTGAAGATCCAATTGTTGATTCTTTGTCTGACAAAGCTTATGAAGAGGTGGATTTGTTTCCTAATACAGGTTATAGAAGGGAAGTTTATTCGGTGAATGATCTTGGCCGAGCTGAACCACCAGCAACATTAGTTGAAGGTCTGTCTATTTACACTCATGCTGCTGTTCCAGAATTTGTTAGCCATTCACAACTGTCTGATAACTCAATCTCATTGCAAATTGATGCAAATGGAAATCCTGCTTATACAAAATACGCAATTTGGTCACTGTCTGAAGGTGAGGTTGGTTGGTTGCAAGCTGATGCTTTCTTAGGAGAAGAACCAGTTTATCAATCATACGGCGATTGGGGTGATGGTGGAATTGTTATGGACGGTTTGGTATTAGATCAGTTGTATACATTTAAATTAAAAGCAATAAATGAAAATGATGAAACAACCTTTTTGTCAGAGGCTTATAATGTTACTTTGGAAAGTCTACCAGAAGGAAGTCCAGCTTTTGTCTTAACGAAATCTGCTGATGTTTCGTCAGGTGGGTTTGAAACTTCTTTTATAAGTTTTGGAACTACAGCTCACGCTGGTGATAATTTTCATTTAATGAACGCAGTGAAATCAACTTCTGCTTGGACTGATAAGTTCTTGATTGGATTAGCTTTGGTTTTATTGGTTGTCTTACTTTCCATTATAATCAATGGTTCAGAAAAGTTGATGATTCGACTAAAATGCGTTCCTAAGATGATCTTTACTGATTTCCGATCAAGGAAAACTGAAGATGTTTATAAATTAATAAATAATATTGATGAGCCAACGGATTCTAGTCGTTTCAAAGCTCATTCGAAATTTTATAGATTTTTTAGAATTTTAATGGCAGGTCTCTGGGGAGGTGTTGCCTTGAAGTTGATTGCAGGTATTGCTTTCTTCGGATTGTTGTATTTGAACATTGGTTATGATGTAACTGCTACGGGCGAAGCTCAGCCTGGTGATCTTATTACTTATACAATCTCTTATTCAAACAACGGTGACGCAGCTGCAGCTGGCGTAGTAATTTCTGATACTGTTCCACAGTATACGCAGTATTCTTCAGGTAGTATTTATGTTAACGGTGCCTCTCAAACTGACGTTTTAGACTCTGATTACGGTTCTTACTCAAGTTCTGTTGTCACAGCTAATCTAGGAACTGTTGAAGTAGGTGAGAGTGGTACGGTTTCATTTAGCGCAACTGTTGTAGGTGTTCCAAAACAGGTGATTAGTAATTATGCTTCACTTAATTATGACGGAGCAGAGGCGCTAATATATTCAAACACTGTTTCAAATACAATTATGGGCAGTGAGGATGTTCCTGCTTGTAGTGATAAGATTGATAATGATGCTGATGGATTAATCGACTATCCTGATGATCCTGGTTGTGACGGATTAGATGACAGTAGTGAAATTAATGTGTCATTAACGCAGTGTAGTGATGGACTTGATAATGACAGTGACGGCTTAATTGATTTACTTGATCCAGGTTGTTCAAGTAGTTCTGATAATGATGAGACTAATTTACTAATTACACAGTGTAGTGATGGTCTTGATAATGATAGTGATAGTTTAATTGATTATCCAAATGACCCTGGTTGTATAAATGCTTCAGATAATAGTGAGGTTGATCCAATTGACGCAGTTGCTTGTTCAGATAAACTTGATAATGATAATGATGGGTTGATTGATTACCCAGCTGATCCAGGTTGTTCTTCTTCTAGTGATACAAGTGAAACAGATTATATTATTTACCAATGTAATGACGGTATTGATAATGATAACGATGGTTTCATTGACTTGCTAGATCCTGGTTGCAGCGATGAAACTGACAATGATGAAGTAAATGACACAGTAACACAGTGTAGCGATGGAATCGATAATGATTTAGATGGTTTGATTGATTACCCGTTCGATCCTGGATGTGTCAGTCCTCAACATGATGACGAGCTTAATATAAAAGCAACACATTGTAGTGATGGTATTGATAATGATAATGATAACTTAGTTGATTTAGCAGATCCAGGTTGCTCGGACGCAGCTGACGATACTGAAGAAAATGAGTTGTTAACTGCTTGTAGTGATTCTGTTGACAATGATGCTGACGGTCTAATTGACATGTCAGATCCTGGTTGTACTTCAGCGGCTGATGATGATGAGTACAATCTTGTCTTGTCACAATGTAGTGATGGTGTTGATAATGATAATGATGGCAAAGTAGATCTTTTCGATCCAGGTTGTGATAGCAGCTCTGATAATGACGAGACTGATCATGGATTAACTCAGTGTAGTGATGTGATTGATAATGATAGTGATCAGTATATTGATTATCCATTTGATCCAGGTTGCGTAGCTGCTGGAGACAATGATGAACTTAACGCAATTTTAACAAGTTGTAGTGATTTTATTGATAATGATGGTGACGGTTTAATTGATTATCCAAATGATCCAGGTTGTCAAAACGCCGCAGATACTAGTGAGGTAGACTCTGAATATATTTATCAATGTAATGACGGTATTGATAATGATGAAAATGGGCTCATTGATTACCCACTTGATCCTGGTTGTGTTAGTGCTTCAGATAACGATGAGTTTACTGGATTTGAGACAGGCTTAGCTTGTAGTGATTTATTTGATAATGATGGTGATGGTTTAATTGACTTCCCTGAAGATCCAGGTTGTCTAAGTGCTAGTGATTACGATGAGGAAGACTATTCTCTAGCTGTATATTTCCAATGTAATGATGGTATTGATAATGATAGTGATGGGTTTGTTGATTATCCAACTGATCCTGACTGTGACAGTTTAGATGATGATAACGAAAGTACTCAAGGTGGATCAATCTTACCTCAATGTAGTGATGGAATTGATAATGACGGTGACGGCTTAGTTGACTACCCAGCTGATCTTGATTGTGATGATTATGTTGATGAAACTGAGAGTGCGGACGTCGTTATTGGCAATAAACGAACACAGTGTAATGACTATATTGATAATGATAATGATGGTACAACTGATTTAGATGATATCGATTGTGAAAGTATTGCTGATAATTCAGAAACTTCTTGTTCAAATAATGCCTTAATTCAATCAATAAGAGAAAAAGAAGAATGGGAACGAACTGATGATGAACGAACGTATGAGAAATTATGTGGAGTTGAAGAATTAACATCAGGTGTTACTACTGTTCTAGGTATTGATAATAAAGAAGTAAAGAAAGTGGTTAGAAGAGTTTCTAAGACAGTGAAAGACGTGCAGAAAGCCACAATAGATCATCCAGCGATTGAAAAACTTAATCACGTTGTAAAAGAAGAGATAATGGCCGTTGTAACTGCAACATCAGTTGCTTCATTAGCGACAATAGGTGTTACAAGTGCATCTGGTGCAACTGTGCTTTCTTACTTAAACTTTATCTTTACTCAACCTTTGATCGTTCTATTCTCACGTAGAAGAAAGAAAACTTGGGGCGTTGTTTACAACTCTGTTACTAAACGATCAGTTGATTTAGCTGTTGTCCGTGTTTATCGATCAGATAGTAATAGATTAGTCCGAACAAAAGTAACAGACGCTCAGGGACGTTATCAGTTTATTTTGAAACCAGGTAAATATTACATTACAGTAGATAAGAAAGGCTTTAAGTATCCAAGTAATATTTTGAGAAAAGCTGAGGTTGACGGTAAGTTCCATGATGTCTATTACGGAGATGATTTCGAGATCACTCAAGAAAACACTTCATTTGTTTCTCCAATTGCTGTTGATCCAAGTCAAGAAAAGAAAACTTCTTCAATGATTGTTAAACTGTATTTTATTCGAAAAGGACAGCAAGTCTTAACTATGGCTGGACCGATAGTTGCAGTTGTTTCATTTGTTATTAATCCAGCTGCTTGGGTTGGAGGAACTGCATTAGCTCATATCGGAATGTATATTATCTTCAATCGATTGGCTTTTACTTCTAAACCAAAGAGTTTCGGTGTAATTCGTGATTCAAAGACTAGGGATCGACTTGGAACTGTTGTGTTAAGAGTGTTTGATACAAAGTATAATAAGTTGCTAGATTCTCAAGTTACAGACAGTTATGGTCGGTATGCTTTCCTAGTTGGTAACAGTGAGTATTATGTAACTGCTGAGAAGGTTGGTTACTATCCAAAGAGAACGCCGGTTATCAACCTTGAACATGAACTGTCAGGATATTTAGCTGAAGACTTATTCTTGCATCCTCATGGATTAGGAGAAGATGTTGAGCAGGCTCAGAAAATTGGGGCGCCAGTCACAATGAGATCAACTCTAGGTCGTGAGGAAGAAAAACTTGTTGATGGTAAACAAAAACAAACAAGACGTCATGCTGAGAAACATGAGGAAGATATTAAGGGCGTTGATCTAGACGAGCTTCATGAAGATTTCTATAATATCGAGTCTGTTAAGTTGAAAAAAAAGAATGATATTGATGAAGGTGAAATTGAGACAACTGACGATTCGGATAATACTAATTTAGAGACTGATCAAAATAATTAATTTATAAACTATTTATGGACTATTTTGATTATAGAAAAATTTTAGCTCTTGTCGTGATCGCTGTTGTGGTCTGGATAGTTTGGGTTTTTTATAATGTTGGTCGGGAGTCAGTTGTTAAAAAATTTGATCACATTAGATCAAAATGGAAGATAATGTTGTTTTGGTTGATTGTTATTGTCTTAGGTGTTATCTATTTGTACTACTTTGAATCTTAGAAAACTTGTATATAAAAATATCCGAGGTAATTCTCGGATATTTTTTATTGAAGATCTCTAATTACTTAGTTCGGCCTTGTTTTCTAAGTCTTTTTATCTTTGGAACCTTTGTCCCAACGCCTTTTTTCTTGTTTTGTCTTGCCATATTGTTTAGGTTAAAGTTTAATTTATGAATAGAACGTTTTTTGTCATCAGGGGGATAGTATCACTATTTGAAAGGATTGTAAAGCTTAGAGGCTTTTTGTGTATAAAAAGTTTAATAAAGGTTAAAAAAATGGTATAATATTCACGTAACACGTATCGCATAGCACGTAACATAAATCAAATTTGTGATTAAATGACGCATAAAAAAGCTATGAGAAGAATCCTCAAAAAGTTTTGGTGGTTAATTATTTTAATAGTAATAGCTATTATTATAGTTTTTGTATTGGTAAAAGGTTCGGACTCTGAGTATGAATATACAACAGAAACTGTTGCGAGAGGGGATTTAGTACAGACAGTTGACGCGACAGGGAAGGTGCAATCAGCTGAAGAAGTTTCATTGTCTTTTCAGACAACAGGT
Organism: Candidatus Falkowiibacteriota bacterium; assembly: GCA_018693855.1. GTDB lineage: Bacteria > Patescibacteriota > Patescibacteriia > UBA11705 > JABHMO01 > JABHMO01. Next base: position 34,860 of record JABHMO010000043.1, on the reverse strand, counting down.
GTTGTAAAAGATCTTTTCGCAGCTGTTGGACAGGAGGTTCTTAAAGATGATCCGATTATAGGACTTGATGATAGAGAGTTGAAGTTCCAATTAGCTCAGGCAGATGCTAATTTAAGACAAGCTCAAGCTGATTTGAATAGACAGTTGGCAGGAGCGAGCAGTCAAGATATTAATGTGTCTCAAATTACTGCGAATAAAGCATATATCGATTATCAGAATGCAATTGAAGAACTTACAACTCTGCAAACTAAGTTAGAAAAAGATATCGTAACTTACGAAGAAAATCTAGCAAAATCGAAAAAAGCTTACGAGGATTCACAAGTTGATTTAGGTAATATAGGTAATACTCAGGATCAAACAGTTGAAAATTACAAAGATACCTTGTTGATACTTATTGAAGATTCTGTTGCTGATATGCATGTTTCATTAGACGAAATTTATAAAGTAATTGAAGAAACTTATTTTGATAAGTACATTGGTCAACGAAAAATGACTACAGTATATGAAGAAGTTCTTTTAAGAGGCGCTGCAGAACGAAGCATAGAGCTGTTGGAAAGTGAATTTGAAAATATTAGTATTTCTAGTACTGATGATGAACTTGATTCTGTTGTTAATGTGGCAACTGTTACATTGGAAAACATGTTTGCAGAACTTAGAACAGTTTATGAAATGCTTCGATACTCTCTTACTTCGGTTGATTTTACCAGTACAGATCTTAATAGCTATAAAACGAGTATTTCAGCAGAACAAGTTACTATCTCATCAGACTTATCAAGTTTGCGTTCAGCTTATCAGAATTTAGTAAGTGCTCGGATTTCAAAACAAACACAACAAGATACATATCAATCAGCTCTGAATTCTGCTGAAAATTCTTACAATGTCAGCAAGGCGAACTATGATTTAGCTGTTGCTACAAAAGATTCTCAATTAACAAGTCAAGAAAATAAAATAGAGATTGCGAAATCTGCTTGGGAGTTAGCTGTGTCTCAGTTAGACCTAAAGGCAGCTGATCCTAGATATGTTGATATTGCTCCAAATCAAGCAAGGGTAGCCCAGATGCAAGCTGCTTACGAGTTGGCTCAAAAGAAGTTTGAGGACGCAGTTATAAAAGCACCAATTGATGGTACGGTTACTTCTATTGAATATGAAATTGGTGAACAAGTCACTGCTTCATCAGCGAAACCTCACGTTGTGAAAATGGAAAATCTAAACGGATTTGAAATAGAAGTTGATATCTCAGAATCTGATATTGCGAAAATTGAGCAAGATGACGAAGTTGAAATAACTTTGGATGCTTTTGGTGACGACGAACTATTCATGGGAACGGTTAGTTCTATTGATCCAGGTGAAACAGTTATTCAAGACGTTATTTATTACAGTGTTAAAATAGTTTTTGATCCAAGTACAGAAAAGCAAGTTAAACCGGGTATGACAGCAAATACTCTTATTTTCACTGAATCAAGAACCGGAACTCTCTTTGTACCAAGACGAGCTGTTATTGAAAATAATGGTTCAGGTAAAGTTGTCCGAATTTTGGATGGAAATACTCACAAAGAAATCTCAGTTGAAACTGGACTTCGAGCAGACAATGGTTTAATCGAGATTATTTCCGGTCTAGAAGAAGGACAAGAGATCGTTACTTATATGAAGAAGTTGAAATAGTTGATAGGTTGATTAGTTGATTATTAATATCGTCAGAACTATCAACCAATAAACCAATAAACCAACTTTATGCCTAAGTTAATTGAACTAAAAGACTTGTGTAAGGAATTCAACAACGACGGTGTCGTAACAAAGGTGCTTCACAGCATCTCTTTTAATATTGAACAAGGTGAGTTTGTTGCGATTATGGGAAGATCAGGTAGTGGGAAATCAACCCTCATGAATGTTTTAGGTTTTTTGGATAAACCTAGTTGTGGTGAGTATCATTTCAAAAATAAAAATATTAAAGACTTGGAAGATGATGAGATGGCTGAGATTAGAAATTCTCAAGTTGGTTTTATTTTTCAATCATTTAATCTTTTACCTCGAACAACTGTTTTTGAAAATGTTCAATTACCGCTGATGTACAGTACTGTCCCTGTTAATGAACATAAGAAAAGGATTGAAGACGCTATTGCTCTAGTTGGGTTGTCTGAAAGACGAGACTATCTTTCAAATCAGCTTTCTGGTGGTGAAAAACAAAGAGTTGCTATTGCTCGAGCTCTTGTGAATAAACCTTCGATTATTTTCGCTGATGAACCGACTGGTAATTTGGACAGTAAGACAGCCGGAATTATTATGACAACTTTACAAAAATTAGATAAGCAGGGAATTACCATCATTTTAGTTACTCACGAAGAAGATACAGCTCAGCACGCTGAACGTATGATTAAATTACAGGATGGTGTCGTTGTTTCAGATGAGAAAATTACTAATCGAATTTATACTGATGAAGGAGCAGGTATTAAGAAGTAGAGAAAAATGCGGATCGCGGATCGCCTCTCGGCCGTGAGCTCGAGGCCGAACGGCAGAACGCGGAACGTTAATTTCTAAACAGGAAACGATTGCTTACTCTTATCCCTCTTTTAATTAACTTCGATTTACTCCGATTCACTTCGATTTACTTCGATTCACTCCTATTCACCTCTATTTACTTCGATATGAGAATAATCATAAACAGCATTAAAATGTCAATTAAAAATCTACGAGCCAGTAAGATGCGCTCTTTTTTGACTATGCTGGGAATTATTATTGGTATTTCGTCTGTGATAATTGTTTTGTCAGTTGGTGCAGGTGCAGAAAGTCTTATTGTGAATCAGATTCGAAGTGTTGGTTCAAATTTAGTAGGCGTTTTACCTGGCAATAGTGATGGTGACGGGCCGCCAGCAGCTGTTTTTGGTGTTGTTATTACTACTTTGACTAATGATGATAAAAAAGCTCTAGAAACGCAAATTCCTGAAGTCGTGGCGATTTCATCATACGTTACGACAATGGAACCAGTGACTTATCAAAATCAAAAAGTAACCGCGAATATTCAAGGAGTTAGTGAAGGTTATTTAGAAATTTCTGATAGTGATGTAGCTTCTGGACGGTTTATTTTAGACGAAGATGAAACTTTGTTAAGTAACGTTGTTGTTTTGGGAAGTGAAATAAAACAAGAACTTTTTAATGATCAAGATGCGATTGGGCAAACTATTAAAATTAAAAAAAGAAACTATAGAGTGGTCGGTGTTTTAGAAGCAAAAGGTGTTGTAGCATTTCAAAATACTGACAAGATGATTTTTGTCCCAGTTACGACAGTTCAGAAAAAAATAGTTGGTATTAATCATGTTGGATTTATTCGAATGGAAGTAGATGACGAAGATAATATGGATTATGTTGTGGTTCAGGCTCAGGAAATACTGCGTGATCGGCATAATATTGATAATCCGAGTAAAGATGATTTTGAAGTGGCAAACACAGCAGCGGCTTTAGGAAGTCTAACAGCCGTAACAAGTTCGTTAAAGTACTTTTTAGTAGCTATCGCTGCTATCTCTTTAGTTGTTGGAGGTATTGGGATTATGAATATCATGTTGGCTGCAGTAACTGAACGGATTCAAGAAGTTGGTTTGAAAAAAGCACTTGGAGCCAAGAAAAAAGACATTATCTGGCAGTTCCTCGTAGAATCTGTTTCAATAACGCTTATTGCTGCTGTAATAGGTATTTTAATCGGAGTTGCTTTTTCCTTTTTAACCGCAACCATTGTCAGATATCTTGGTTATGATTGGGATTTTGTCATCACTCCAACCTCATTATTACTTTCATGTGGTGTAAGTGTTGCTATTGGTTTAATATTTGGAATTTATCCAGCAAGTAAAGCTTCGAAGTTTGATCCGATTGTAGCGCTTAGGTACGAATGAGTCGCGGTTAACCAGTTAACCGGTTAATCAGTTAATCTTTTAAATACAAAAAAGTAATTATTTAATAATATGGCTGAAGGTTTTAATAAAATGAAAATTTGGCAAATAGGATATGATTTATTGATGGAGATTTATGAAGTCACAAGTAAATTTCCCGATATTGAAAAGTATGCATTAGTTCAACAAATGATAAAAGCTGCGAACTCTGTTATCGCGAATATAGCTGAGAGTCATGGCAGATATTATTATTTGGATAAAATAAGAGTGTTGTATATTTCAAGGGGAGAAGCAGAAGAAGTACAAAGCCATTTGTCTGTTGCGTCAGGAAGGGATTATCTTTCGAAAGATAAGTCTAATGATTTAATAAACAGATATGAGAGTTTGATTATAAAAATTAACGAGCAGATTAAATATTTAAGATCTAAAGCGGATAGTAAATGAAATTAATGTTGTAATAGTTAGGATTAACTGGTTGACGGGTTAACTGGTTAACGGATTAACTGGTTAACGGGTCAACTGATTAACCGATTAACTGTGATTATGCGTTTCCTAAGCTTTAACATCGCAAAACAAAACTTACGTAAAAATAGAAGCAGAACAGTGCTATCCCTGCTTGGTGTTGTAATTGGGATAACTTCCGTTATTGTTGTGTTGTCAGCAGGGAATGCAATTGAAAATTTTATAATTGCTGAGATTGAGTCTTTTGGATCAGGGACTATTGAAGTTGAGGTGAAAACGCCTTCCACTTCTCAGGCTTCAGTTGAAAATGCTTTTAGTATGATTGGTGGGGCAGCTATTACAACTATGACTCTTGATGATGCTGATGAAATTGGGAAACATCCAAATATCTCTCAATATTATGGTGGAGTAATGGGACAGGAGGCGATCAGCTATAGTAGTGAATTAACAAAAGCATTCTTGTTTGGCGTAAGTGCTGACTTTATCAATATTGATCAAACAGAAGTTGTTAGTGGACGTTTCTTTACAAAAGAGGAGGACAACTCATTAACAAAAGTTGCTGTCTTAGGACCGAAGTTGGCTGATAAACTATTTGGTCAAACTGATCCAGTTGATAATTTTGTGAAATTAGGGAAAGAAAGATTTAAGGTAATTGGAGTTACTGAGGAAAGGGGAGCGACGTTTGGGTTTGATTGGGATAATATGGCGATTGTGCCTGTGCAAACGCTGCAAAAAAGAATTTTAGGTATTGATTATATTTCGTTTATTTTTGCTCAGATGATTGACACTGAGCTTGGTGATCAAACAGTAGCAGATATGGAATGGATTATGCGTGATGCTCACGAGATTGATGATCCTGATAAAGATGATTTTGCCGTTGTTTCCATGGAGCAGGCAGCTGAGATGATGGATGTTGTTGTTAATGGAATACAAATCCTATTAATTTTACTTGGTTCGATATCACTTGTGGTTGGAGGCGTTGGTATAATGAATATCATGTACGTCTCTGTAACAGAACGAACTTACGAAATCGGTTTACGTAAAGCCGTCGGTGCAAAAAGTTCTGTTATCATGTGGCAGTTCCTTTGGGAATCAGTAATTATCACATTGATCGGTGGTATTATTGGAATTATTATAGGAATTATTTTATCATTTTTAATTTCAGTCGGTGCAAACAGTCAAGGTTTTAACTGGGATTTTAGCGTATCATATTTCGGTATGTTCTTAGCAACTCTGATGTCGATTGTCGTTGGTCTTGTTTTTGGTCTGTATCCAGCGAAGAAAGCCGCAGGTTTAGATCCTATAGAGGCATTAAGACACGAATAGTAAACAATGCAAAATTCGAAACTCGAAATCCGAAATTCGAAACAAATCATAAATTCAAATTTTCAAATATAAATATTGACAAATTGTTACTTGATTGATAATATAACATTTATCACAGTTAATTCATTGTTTCTTTGATAAAAAGGAGAACGATCATGGGAACTGGTAGCGAAGCTGATTCTGATTTCGGAACAAGTGGGGTACCGAAAATTAAGCAAGGTGAATATACTTTTGAGCCCGGTCAGTTGGTGGTGTTATCAAGTGATCCGAAATGGGAAAAGGCGGTGAGTTCTCTTCGAGAAAAAGTTGGAGATGAACCTTTTGTTTTAGAAATGGTCGCATTAGTTGAGAAATCAACTTTACCATTTCTGGATAAATGTGGTGTGGGACACCATCAACTGCTAACAGTTCGATTGGCAAATGGGGAAGTCTATGTTTTTTCTGGAGCACTTGTTGTTCCTTATGAAAAATCAAGTAAAAAACACCTAGGCTTTCTTGCAAGTCTATTGATCTTCCTAGGCAGCGGAACAGTGAGTTTCATTCTCTTTAATTCCAATTTTGGATTTTCAACTCTCAAATCTGCCTTTTGGGGAATTGGTATTGGTCTTTTTCTTGTTTGGATTTTTAATCTAGATTTTTCCGATCCTGATAGGGATCCGAATGATGCAGCTTATATGTGACCGGCCACTCTTGGTCGGTTTTTTGAATTATAGTGATGCTAATCCGCGAATGACATGCGAATTCTGCGAATGTTCTTGCGAATGATGCGAATTACACGAATAATCGATTATTCGTGTAATTCGTGGATTTGCATGGCGAAGCGTTCGTGGCATTCGTGTGATTCGTGGATTAGCATCGCGTCATTCGTATCCCTTGACACAAGTGGCTTTATCCACTATAATAACGATTGATTTGGTCAGCACAGTAGTGGCTTCGAACCTATGTCCGATTCAGATGTTGCTTCTGAAGTTGCTCGTTTGGCTAGATCACCCCTCGTAGAATCTGTATTTTTATGAACCCACTTTAGAGTTTCACCTCGGCGATCGCAAACCCGTCGGGCTGAACAGAGTGGATAACTCATGAAAATCTCTGCGAGGGATTTTTTTTGTTATTGACACATTTGAGAATAACTGATATACTACAATGTTTCTGGATTTTACAACCTCCTTCGCTGAAAGGTATACTGATGGCGAAACAAACTTTCAAGGTTGGTGATAAAGTGGTTTTCAAGAAGAAATATCAAGACCCTTTGCACGCAGCTGTCTATGCTACGTTTGGGGGCGGTCCATGTCGAGTTCTCGACGTGAAAGCTGTGCCTGAAGATCAAACGGCCATGGTCGGGCACCATCAATTTCTCGTTCTTGAACGAGTGGATGGCACAAATCAAGAAATCTCAGCTGCCTATTTCGAGCTGGATTCATCCACTTGATATTGTGCAGAGACAGTCATTTAAAGGTTTGACCTCATAAGTCAGACCTTTTGTTTTGTTAATAAACTATTGACTTAAAGTTAGTAATCGTTTATAATCTAATTACATTTTTTAGATGTATATATCTGGATCGGTGGTGTAGTTGGTTAACACACCTGCCTGTCACGCAGGAGATCGCGAGTTCGAGTCTCGTCCGGTCCGCCAGGGAAAAAACACAACTTACGTTGTGTTTTTTCTTTATAAATAAAAAAATCAACCTTTACGGTCGATCTTTTTTTATTGAAGTTTATTTAGCAGGTTTAATCTTTTCTACTAATTTCGCAAAAATTTCAGTATTGTTTTCTGCGATGTCAGCTAGCACTTTTCTGTCCATTTCAATCTTGTTAGATTTAAGTGCGTGGATGAATTTACTGTAACTTAGATCGAACACTCGAACAGCTGCATTAAGTTTGATTTGCCATAATCTACGAATAACTCTTTTCTTGGTTCGTCTATCTCTGTAAGCGTATGCTCCAGCTTTAACCATTGCAGTCTTAGCTAGTTTGATAAGCTTTTTCCGACCATGACGAAAACCTTTTGTAGCTTTTAATATGTTACGTCTTCGTTTTGTATGAATTGTTCCTCTTTTTACTCTAGGCATAGGAGTGGTTTATTGGTTTATAGGTTGATTGGTTGATAGTTTGGACTGTAGTAATAATCAACTAATAAACAAATCAACTATTCAACTTTTTGATTATTTTTGGATAAAGTTTCTAACGTTTTTAACGTTTGCTTTTGAAAGCTGAGTTTTTCTTCGTTTGTTTCTTGTAACTTTACTTTTTTCTCTTGAATTATAATGGTCTCGACCAGCTTTTTTCTTCATGATCTTACCTGTTTTTGTTACTTTTACTCGTTTTGTAACTGCTTTAATTGTTTTAATCTTTCCCATATGAACTTAGGAGGCTATATGAGGCTATAGGAGGCTTTTTAGAGACTAGTACAGAGAGCCAGAGTTATAACTTTCATCCGCCTTGGCATGTTATTGTAATGATTTCGATAGTATAAAGGATTCTTTAATTTAAGTCAATGATTAACTGTGTTAACTTGATTAACAGCCCTCCAGCAACGCTGTAGCTTTGCGGGCTGGCGAAGCGAGGTTAACCGGTTAACTGATTACTTCTCCGGAATCAGAATGATGAACAGTTTATTACCTTGTTTCGTAACATCTTGCTCAACTTGAGTATTAACTGAAAGTTCATCTTTGAAATCTCGAACCATTTTTCTAGCCATGTCCATGTGAGTGAACTCACGACCACGCAAAATTAATTCGATTTTTATTTTATGACCTTTTTCTAAAAATTTATTTGCTTGTTTGATTCTAGTCTGTTTATCGTGTTCTCCGATCTTAAGTGAGATTCGAACACTTTTTACATCAAGTGTTTTTGCTTGAGCTTTTTGTTTTTTAAGTTGTTTTTCTCTTTTGTATTGGAAACTTCCGTAGTTCATGACTTTACAAATTGGAGGAGTGGCAGTTGGCTGTACTTCTACAAGATCAAACCCTTTTTCTTGAGCCATATTAATCGCGTCTCTTGTCGTCATCTCTCCAAGTTGTTCTCCATCTGAATCAATAACAACAACATCCTTGGATCTTATTTTCCAATTATACGCAAACTTCTTCACTACTGTTTGTCTTTTTTTAAATTTGTATGATTTTCTCATTGGGTACGGATGTACAGATCTGAATACAGATTGTACAGATTTATAGTTTTGGTAATAATCTCTCGCCCTCCTAGAGGCCGTAGGCTTCGAGTGAGTGGAGCGAATCGAGAAGTGGAGATGGCGGGAGTTGAACCCGCGTCCAAACAATCAACTATGTTGATTCTACAGAATTAGTCGAGCCTGATTTTTAGAAATTTAACCTAAAGGCAAGACAAAAAAGTTAAATCTCGATCTCTAATTATGATTTCAATTGTAGACCAGAGAACTTCTACAATCTACACTCGCTAAGTTTACACCAGTGATCTCATAGTGAGTATCTGAGGACCGATGGTTGAGTTAAAAATTAAACTGCAACAGGCGCAAAGCTTGGCATTGCGAACAATGATTTTACTTTGCTTGAAAGTGTATTTGCACTTAAAATTTTCTTAACGGTTTTATGAGCAGCTAAGAGCTCATTCTGCACAAAATAGAATAAAATCGCTTGTCGAAGCCCAGCATCCCCGGGACTGACGTAAGCACCAAATTCCAAATAACAAATTACAAACCTGCCTACGCTACTCAGCTTCGGCAAGGCAGGCAAATAACAAATTTCAAAATTGAGTCAAATGTTAAATGTCAAACGTTATCTCTGGAATTTTACTGCCCGTCGAATTTCCTTTTCAACGTCTTGTTTTTTCTTTTCTTGTTTCTTCTGATAAAGCTTTTTTCCTTTTGCTAATCCGATCTCAAGCTTTACGAGATTGCGTTTAGTATACACCTTAAGTGGTACGATTGTCAAGCCTGTTTGCTCTAATTTTCCTATTAATTTATTCAATTCTGACTTGTTAATTAGCAGTTTTCTTTCTCTCTCAGGATTGTAGTCGGGGAGTGGTCCTGCTTTTGGATATCTTGATATATTTGCATTGATTAAAAATAGTTCTGGTTTTGGATTGCTTCTAATTGAAACATAAGAGCCTTTTAAGCTAATTTGACCAGCTTTTACTGATTTTACCTCATATCCATGTAATACAACACCAACTTCTAGTTTATCCAGAATTTCAAAGCTAAAGTACGCTTGTTTGTTTGTAATACCTTTCATATTGGTTGAAGTGTCTTTTGAGCTTAGATTTACTTAGACTCGCATATATTCACTTATATTTACTTGTATTCACTTCGATTCACTCCGTCATTATATTCTAATTTTAGTAAAAATGCAACTAATTGCGATGACCCGTTTTGACAGACTTTGGAAAATGTGATATACTCAAAAATCAGTACTCATTAACAATTTATCTAAATTTATACATTTTGGTTGTTTTTGTTTTCTTGGTTTTTCTAGCAAGGGAGGTTTGTATGTGTGGCAATGAACAATATTTTGCGGCTCAGTCACTTTGCGGAGTGATTTTTTCAACAAATGCTGCTGCTGTTGCTGTTGAGGTTGAGATTGGAGAATCTCGTCTGCATAGCGACTTGCATCCAAAATTTACAATTATCGTTTATGAAGAAGGACAGGAGGAGACGGTTCCTGAGGGCGACTTGGTGTTTTGGCGCAGATCAACACCTAGTCTGAAAATTTGAAACAACCACCTGTGAATCCCACCGGATTCGCAGGACAACCTAAATGTATAAATCTAACTACTAATTAGTTGGCTCTTTGAGATATATGTTCTTTCAACACCTCCTTTCTTTTGTCTCTTTAGAGCTAACTAACTAGTAGTTAAAAAATCCAGCCGAGAAATCGGCTGTTTTTTATTTTAAGTATAGTTTGAATGCGATTTATGTTACGTGCTATGTGCTACGTGTTACGTGATAAGCTTTTTGTTAAAATTATAAAAATATTGTATAATAAACTTAGATAAAGTATCAATATTTAATAAAAATTTGTCATCCCGACCTTGCTGGAGGGATCTATGGTTTTTATTTAGATTGGTTCATCTTATCTATGTATACATCATTTAATCTCATAACTTATGCAAAAACGACAACTTGTTGATTTATCGATCTTATCGATCGTAAAATTTTTCTTAATTGTTTTGGCTCTCTTTTTTCTATACATGATCAAAGAGGTTCTAGCAATTTTGTTTATCTCTTTAATCCTCGCAAGTGCGGTTGACCCTTGGGTTGATAGTATGGAGCGGATTAAATTTCCACGATGGCTAAGTATTTTACTAATTTACTTGGTTTTTATTTTCGTGATCGTTACAGTTGTCTTTTTGATTATTCCGCCAATCGTTCAACAGGTTGGTCAGTTGTCTAATGATTTTCCTCAATACTTTGAAAAGATATCCAGCTTCTTTGGTAATATAAAAAACTTTTCAGCTGAACATGGGTTTGGTGGTGAATTAGATGATGGTATTAATGCGATTAAAGCTAATCTGGGTGGAATGTTTAGTAATATTTTTGGTACTGTGGCAGGTATTTTTGGTGGCATCTTCTCGTTTGTGATTGTTTTGGTAATTACGTTCTACATGACAGTTGAAGAAAGTGCGATCAAAAGAACTTTAACTTATATTTTACCTGATAAACTCCAGCCATTTACTTTACAGTTGATTAACAAAGTACAACGAAAAATCGGTGACTGGCTAAAAGGTCAGCTGATACTCTCGCTCATTATTGGTGTAATGGTTTATATTGGACTGATGATATTGGGGGTTAATTATGCTCTGGTTTTAGCGTTGCTCGCTGCAATCGGTGAGTTTATTCCTTATTTGGGACCAACTTTGACAGCTATTCCTGCAATATTTCTGGCCTTCACACAGTCTCCAATTAAAGCATTGTTTGTTTTAATACTATTTGTTATCATTCAACAGATAGAAAATAATCTATTAGTTCCAAAGGTCATGCAAAAGGCTGTTGGTCTGAATCCGATCCTCAGTATCACGGCACTGCTAATTGGTGCTCGGGTTGGTGGTGTTATTGGTATGTTATTGGCGATTCCTGTTGCAACTGCTATTAGTGTGATTGTTCGAGAAATTTGGAACAGTAAAACTACTCTTCAAAAAAGTTCATAACTATGAAATTTAATAAGAACTCCTTGCTCGCTGTTATTATTGTTATTGTTTTTGTAATTCTGGCAGTTGCACTGTTCTTTTTATTGAGAAATTTTTATCAAGAACCTCAAATTATCAATGATCAGATTCCAGTTGTTGATTCTGAAATTAAACAGTTAACTTTCGAGGAAGATGCTGAAAGATTTCTACAAGTCTATTTCCTGCAACCGTTTGAGACAATTGTTGAAAAGAAAAAGTTCGTTGATCGTGAATACAGTCGATTTTCTTTTATGAATGTGTCAGATGAAAATATAAAGTTTAAAAAAGAGTTGGTTGATACGATCAAATTGATTAAAGAAAAATACGAAATCAACAACTTGAATTTTGAGACAGAACATGATATCTTATTAGCTCTTTGGGATGAACTCTAGATTGATTCGAGTGCGGATGTTAAGTGACTAAAAGTAAAATGTTAAATGTGAAATGTCAAATGTTTACCCGCTATGTATTTACTGCAAAAAATATATTTAGGATTTGTGTCAGCGTTTTGGTTGGCAGGGATTTTGTTTATTAAAGACAGTTTTCAGTGGTGGTGGTTGTTCTTGCTGATTCAGTTAGTTCTACTTTTATTGTCTGTTTTTGTGATTAATAAGTACAAATTCAAAGGTAATTTTATTCAATTTGTGATTTTGCCGATTGCTTTTTGCTTGGCAAGTTTCTTGTTTCTGGTTTTTATTGTTAATGGATATATATATAATTTAGTCACTATCTTTAGTGCGTTTGTACTCTACTATTTGTTAAGACAGTACTATACGTATTCATACTTTCCGCAAAAATATCAACCGTATTCACTGGAAAGTTTATCTAGTTATATTGTGATTATTACTAGTTTTTTTCTGTTTCTGAGCTTGTTTGCGTTTTTAGCCTTATTGAACATTGATCTTTTTTTACTATTGCTGTTTTTAATTATTGTTCTGGGTTTGATCTGTTATTATTATTTCTGGATTAATAAAATTAATCTGAAAAAGAGTGCTGTTTTTGTGTTTGTTATTGTGCTCGTTATTAGTGAATTATTTGTAGCGGTTTCATATTTACCAACAGGATATTTTGTGAATGGCTTTATTCTAGCTGTTGTATTTACTTTAATGCTGCAGTTTAGTAAAGCTTTTCTTTTTACATTAATTACTAAAAAATTTGTTATAAGCCATTTATCTGTTGCTTCAATTATTTTATTGATTGTCATGTTTACAGCTCAATGGAGTTAAGTTAAATTCCTATATTTTTAAATCCTATGAATAAAAAACATTTCTATTTCATTATAATCTCAGTATTAATTATTGGTTTTCTTGCTGGTGTGGTTGGAGAGCTTTGGGTAAATGGATTTTTGCTCAAGGATCCATATTTGAATTTCAAAAGTTACAGTGATCTTTCTCAAAAGATTGATGATTTAGTAAGTGAAGATGGTGAACCGAGAAGTTTGAAAGATGAAGACCAGCGAATTGCGCAACCGATTAATAAGGCGACTCCGGCAATTGTTAGTATTTATAGATATAAAAAGTTTCAAGAAAATAAAGTTGATACATTATTGAAAAATGATTTTCTAGGTAGGGGAGTGATTGTTACGAGTGATGGTTGGATTATGACAAGTGATACTGTTGCAGCAAATTTGAGCTCAACTTATTATATCGTTGATAGTAATAATGAAGTTTTTGAATCAGTTGAGGTCGTGACTTACAGCGATCTATCAATTAGTTTTATCAAGATTGATCAGAGCAATTTGCCAGTTATTGAATTTTCTACTAAAAAAGATTTAATAAAAGGACAGAACGTTGTTCTGTTTGGTGAGGATGGTAATATTAAGGCTAGTCGTATTGAGAATTTAGTTTCATTGAAAAATCAAACATTAGGTCAGTTCGTTCATTCAAGTGAGGATTACTATAACTATATTCATTTACAGACTGAGTTGGATTCTGATTTTATCGGAACTCCAATTATAAATTTAGAAGGCGAGATGATTGGTTTGTTAGTTGATGCTTCTGGCAAGGTGTTGCCGATTGATTATACTTTTCCTGCTATGCGAGTGATTGGTTCTGATAATGAGTACAGTGCTCCTTATTTGGGAATTTTGTATTATGATTATTATCAGTTATTAAATCCAACGATTGAAATGAAGAAAGGTGCGCAGATCACATCTGCCGGTGTTTTGACGAACAGTCCAGCCAAGGGAATTTTATTACCGAATGATATTATTATAAAAATTGAAAATGAAGAAATAAATCAAACTAAAACAGTTTCTGAACTGATTGCTCAGTACCAAACAGGTGACGAACTTAACTTTACAATTTTACGTGAAGATGTTGAAATGGTAGTATCAATTGAATTGAAGTAGTTTTAGTTCTGTTTTTTTCAATAGGGGAAATAAAAAGTACGGCGGGGTCTGGGGCAGAACATTCGCCGTTTTAGTAGATCGAAAAAAAACAACGCACGCGAATTGTGGCGCCCCAGCTGTTTTCCTGCCTTGCCGAAGCTTATGTAATAGCGTAGGCAGGTGGTTACTTTTTTACGGAAAAAAGTAACTCGCACGAGAGTGCGAAATGGAGTAATACATATATCATTTAAATTCAGTACTAATATAATGCAAGTATAAACATTAAGAATAAACTATATGAAACATTATCGAGAAATCGACTATATCAATGTGTACAAGAAAAATTGGCACAAGGCGTTAATTGTTATAATTATCGTATTTTTGATTGGTCTGGGTATTACTTTAGTGACTCCATTTAAATATTCAGCTGAATCAAGTGTCTTAATTATTCAGAAATCAAGTTTTAGTATTGACGCTTACAGTGCTACAAAGTCTGAAGAGAAGATTGGAAAAAAGTTGTCACAGGTTATTAGTTCAAGTTATTTTCTAGATAAAGTTTTATCAGAGAACTTATCAATTGATAGAACCTATTTTGGATCTGACGAACGAGATCGTCGAAAAGTTTGGGATAAAACAGTTGATGCTTACGTTCCAACAGGTTACAGTAAATTAAATTTCACAATCTATCACACAGATTCAAATCAAGCTTTGATAATTTCAAGAACAGTTGCAGAGGTGTTGATTAATGAAGAGGACGATTTAATTGGGATTGGTGATATTGATCTGAAATTATTAGATTCACCATTAGTTTCTCAGTATCCACAACAACCAAATATCGCGTTAAATTTAGCAGTTAGTTTATTTGTTGGTGTAATATTATCATTTGCATACGTAATTCTAACTTACAGACCAGATAGAGATCATGACAAGTTTAGTCAAGATCAGGAACCTGAGTTAGTTTCTTATAATAATGTTCCAGAAACAGAAAGTGTTGAAGAAGAAATGGGGGACACACCAGACGTTCCTGAGCTAGATTTAGACGATGTTGAGGAGATTTCCGAGGAAGAACAGGAGATCGAAGAGATGAATGAACCAGAACTCCCAACTGACAATGATTCACAAAAAACAACAAAAAAAGATTACCCTAAATTTGAAGAAGAAGACAAGTTTATCGGTATGGGGTAATTTCTTCTAATTTTACATAAAAAGACGGCTGTTTTAGTCGTTTTTTTCTTGCGATTGTTTTTACTGATCTTCAAAATTTACGATCCGCGTTCCGCGCCCAATCATTGACAAATTATTTCCTATATGATAACATATTATGTTAGTTTTGTTGTTTCACAAGTTCACGTTCTTACCCCAAAAAGGGGAGAAAAGGGAGAAGTACTATGGCTGGAAGTCCTTTTGACACGGATACAGAAGACGGTAGGAGTGCAATGGGTGGAGACATCCACGACGCAGACGCCGGTAGCGATGGTTCGGAGTTGACTGCAGCACCGCCAACTACGGATGATTCGGTGGCTCTTTTCGGAGGAGGAGGTGAATCCGATGAAGAACCCGAGGAGAAGCCAGAAGAGACCGAGCCCGTCGTGACGACTACCCGTGAGGAAGCTCCGGTTGTCGCCAAGCAAGAGGCTGTTATCGCGCAGGCGCAGTCCGAGGTGACGTCGTCGGCTCAGGAACATTTTCCACTGCAGGTAAATCATACTTTCCAGATTTTTACTGAAGGTTGGTTGTATCGGCTTTTCTTCGGTCAGCAGACACCCAATGGCGATGACGGATTTACCTTCTATGTCGCCACGCAGGATGAGTTGGAGATCTTCGAAGAGCTGGTCGCGACTGACAGTCTGTATGCACAGAGCGGACGTCAGAAGCTTCTCTTGGTCGGGAAGCAACTCAAGTTTGCGCGTGTTCAGGTTCACCAGCTTTATTTCAAACTAACGGCCAAGATCGACGCTCGCAAGAAGGACGAGGACGATCAAGTCGAAGCTCAGCGTAAGGCTGAAGAAGACGCAAGGCTTCAGCGAAAAGCAGCCGAAGCCCAGCTCAAGCTTGAGGACGAATTGCGTCAGGATTTGGGTGAAGCTCGTGATCAGATAGCTGACCTGGAAAGGGATCTGACCGAGGCTCAGAACCAGAAGCCGGTCAAGCAGCGGACGAGTATCGGTGAGTGGGTGGGGCTGACGGGATTAGGTCTGGTAATCATGTTCGCACTCGAAGAGCTGGCCATCTGGAAACTGGGTGTGAGTCTGTTGCAGTGGATCAAAACAGCGTTCTGATTTATTCTTTATTTACAAGAGCCGCGATGCCTCGCATCGCGGCTCTTCTTGCAAATTGGCAAGGAGGTTAACCATGGATCTTTACGAAGAACTTGGGATTAATGGCGATTTGGTTGTTGGTGATTTGCATGATATAGCTTTTCAAATTGTGGTTTTGAGCAAAGACCATGATAGCAATGGGCAAGGTAAAAGCGCATTGCAGAAAAGAGCGCACCAAAAGAAAATAGAGCAATTGAAGGTAGAACTGAAAATCGCATATTTAAGGCGATATTTCAAAGAAGAACTGGAGCAATTAGCAGTCAAGGAAGTAATTAAATACAAAGATGCTTCAACTAGAGTAATTGTGTTGTTAATCTTTGCTTCAATTCTCCTTGGCGCATTGGCCCAATCCGGTCTCCAAAACAAATTTGGCTTTTCCCTAATAACATTTCTACAAAACATCATCAACCCGTGAGGTCATCCTTGCGGGTTTTGTCTTATTTTAGCCATTTTGTCTTGTTTGTCATATTTTGTTATGCGTTGATTGCTTGTTGATAGGTAGGCGTGATATGTGTTACGTGATTCGCTATTGACAAATTATTTCTAACATGATAAAATAGTATGTTACTAATTCGATCATCTCAAGGAGACAGATCATGAAATATTTCATCGCGCTTCTTATTGTTTTGTCTGGAATTGTTGGAGTTTGGATTTTCTTTTCAAATCCAGCACAGAAACCGGAATTGGCTGATGAGGTCAAAGTGGCTCTGGCAGATGGTATCGTCACTGACGAGGAGCAAGAGAGGATTAAGGAGGCAGACGCCAAATTACGTCGTCGGATCGTGGAGCTTGAAGAAAAGCTTCGTGATATGAGTGACTCAAGTGAGGCACTCGAGCAACTCCAAGTGAAATACTCTGATCTGGAAAGAGAAGTTGTTCCACTAAGAGAGGAGATCGAGAAAGCTCGTCGCATGATCGCTAGTCATGCAAGTGGTTTGTCTGGTGCTGCCGGTCCATCTGACCTGGAGGAACTGAAAAGACAAGCAGCTAGAGCAGGCAAGTTGGTTATCCAGTTAGGTGAAAGCCAAACGGAGGTTACTCGACTGTCAAGGCGAGTCAGGGAACTGGAGGAATTGCTTGAAGATGCTGTAGAGGGTCGTGATCTAGCGGAAGCCGAACAACGTCGCCTCGAATCCGATAACGAGCGTCTCCAGCGCAAGTTGCGAGGCCCATCAATCGCCGACATGCTGGAAAAACAGCGGACTCGGCCACGACAAAGGTCTCAACCTCGAACTCGTTCAGTCCTTCATGGACCAACGTTAGAGGACCTGGGACAAACCTACCTGGATAATCATCGCGAACAGCAGAGGCTTTGCGCGATGGAGAGACAACTCGGGCGATCTTGTTCGAGATGATCCGTGTCCGGGACTTGACAAAAACTAGTTTTTTACGCAAGATGTAGAAAACAGGCACAACCACCGTTGTGCCCTCACCAGAGCAGTTATTTAACTATTCCGGTGAGGAGAATGTTCTCTTTCAATCAGTTCAGTATTTCGTTAACTTGGCAACACAAAGGAGATTTGCCATGAAGAAAGTTCGCAACCTGTTTTTGCTGGCCATGCTGGCCATCGTGTTTTTGACCGCCACCCCGGCCGCCGCGCAGTCCGGTTACGACCCCATCGACCCTGATCCCGTTTCGTGTGTCGAATCGCTCGACGCCGAAGAGATCAAGGATTTGCGGATGCTCATGTATCCCCGCATGTCCAAGGATCAGATCGAGGCCATGAAGGACGAGTTGACCGACAATGAAGTGCTCTCCGTGCGGCGTAAGTTGCAGGCTCTCAGGCTCATCAAGGTTTATTCCGATGAGGCCGAGCAGGAGAATACCGATCTGACGTGTCCCGAGGTCCAGGCCGTGCGGAATCGACTTGAAGTTATTCAGCAGCAGATGTCCGATCGCGCCAACTACAAGCGGCTCAGTCGTCTTTATGGCGGTAACCGCAATCAGCAAGCCGCCAAGCCCGACTCCGAGAAGCCTGCCGAGCAGCCCAGTGCTGTCGTCGTACGTCACGGCCGACCGGGCGTCGCGATTCCCATCGTTTCCGATGACGCGCTCGCGCGTCAGGAAGCTCAGAATGCGCAGAGGCAGCGTCAGTTGCAGATCGCGCAGCGTCAGCTGCTCGTCCAGCGTCGGCTCAATCAGTTGCCGGAGGATCCGAGCTACTATGTCCCCGCCAGCCAAGGTAACGGCCAGGATATTTCGTCGGTTCAACCGCGTCAGCCCGCCCAGTCGACCGCAAACCTGCAGCCCACCGAAGGACTCTACGATGAGCCACCGGCTCCGCTCGTGTATTGGAACGACACGTCCAACGTGAATTTTAATGTCGACAACCCGGAAGCCGGTTCGTACATGAAGGAAGAGGGTGAGGTCGAAGACATCATCGATCCCGAGCACAAAGAAAACGAGGGCGATGATCACACCGTGTACCGAAGGACTCGCACCGTCGATAAGACGTACCGCTTCGGCCGTGAGTAGATCGAGAATTTGGTACTGAACATGTAACCAGGATGGAGTGGAACAACGTTCCACTCCTCCTTATCCGATTTATTATGATGTATTTCATGATGAATCAGATGAGGATTTGTATGTTTCTTTTCAATTGACCCCCATACCTTGTTAAGGAGGAAAACGACATGATGAAATCCATCATCTTGGCCATGCTGTGCGTGGTAATGGCAATGAATCCGGTCTTGATCTCCGTCTCTATGGCGGATGATAACACTGCTTCGGAAGTGATCGTCGGTGGAAACGCAGCTCGAGCGCAGGCGCAACAACGGCAACCGGCCGCTGCGCAGCCGATGTCTCTTGAGCAGGTTCATCAAATGTTGCTCACCGAAATCGCGGTTACACAAGGTCAGATCGATGAGATGAAGCGACAGCATCGGACTCGCCGGGCGCTTAATCGTTTGCAGCAGTATCGCCAGCTCAAGCAGCGTGAATTCCAGCTGTTGAAGGCAATCGATCGAGCTGAGCGGCAGATGGATCGCGAGAATCGACAGCGTCATCGACTGGCTCAGAGCGAAGTCCCGAGACGTCGCGCGTCCAGTCGTAGCGGAGATCGTGTCGACATCGACAACACCACCAACCTGTCGGTGATTCTGGAAACCGATAACGTCGCCAATGCCATTGACCGGCAGACCGAGGAACTCAAAACCGAGTGGTACGAGACTTGGTGGTTCTGGACGATCATCGGAGTGGTCGTGGTTGGTGGTACGACGTTGGGCACTCTCGGTGGCATGGGCTACCTGGACGGCAAGCGCAACGTTCACTATCGGTAGTTCAAGTACTGTTTTTTTCACAATGGTGGGGATGGAGCTTTTCATCCCCTCCTCATCTGTTCTATTATAAATAATTTATGATAAAACGGATGAGGATACTTGTTTCGTTTCACAATTGACCACCTTTTCACCTGAGGAGAAAAATCATGAAGAAAAGGAATCTGTTCGTTACGTTGGTCGTGTTGGCCATCGCTCTGACCACCATCGCCTGCCAGGATGATGCCACGATCACGGGGACGCAGAACATCGACTATTGGGAGGTGCAGCAATGCATCACCGATGCGGGATGTCCGCAGCCGATGACTTGCATCAATGACGAGATACGATCCGCGGAAGAAGGTTACGCTATGAAACGTTGTGCCAACATGTGCGAAATTCGCACGGTGACCAACCGTTTCATGGACGTCCTCTCTTCCGAAGACAGTTGTCGCCGCAATTCCTATGTACCGCTTGACGGGTTGGATGGCCATTGGGGCTGTGTTCCGACACGAACGGTGGACTCGTATTACGACGGCGATAACAATCTCGTAGCGGCCATGCAAGGCGAATGCGAATTGATCGGCGAACCGGTGAACAACGGTGATACCGACACCACGGACAACGACAACGACAACGACCCAGATCCGACCGGCGAGACGATTACCTGTCGTTGGACCGGTTGTCGCGCCAACTATCTCGTATCGCTCTGGTATTCCGGAGGCACGAACGGCGGCAGCGAAGGGGAATACCACGAATGTGGTGAGTGGATCACGTTCGACCTGAGTCGGGACATCTGTCCGTGGGGGCAAGTCCCATACGGAACCGCATGGTTCCGCTATAACCAGGTCAACTGTTCATCCGTCTCCGGTTGCAATCCCAGCGTGTGGGATCACGGTGACGAGTTGACGATTCAGTGCGACGGTGGATTCACAACGCATTATCAGGGCCACGGCCTCGAAGATGTGGAACTGAACTACACCTGCCAGTATTAGGTCGTCATTACGATTTAACTCTCAACCTCAACAGTCGAGCTCCGAACAACATCGTTCGGGGCTCTTCATTTTAAATAAATTTTATAAAGTTTTGTCTAAATTTAGCTTAAATTAATGATTTTTGTGTTCTGTTACGTGCTACGTGTTAAGTGATACGTGACAGAGGTTGACAAAGATCGTCTTTTTTGCTATAATAAGATGTTATCCTAGTGTCATTTTTCGTACCTTTTCATTTCCGAAACCCTTGAAGATGGAGGCCCCTATGAGGAAGATTCATTCCTTGTTACTGGCGATTATCGCCATTACTCTGTTCGTGTCCGCTTGCAACGGCACGGCTACTCTTTCCGGCGACACCGACGATTCCGGCTGGGGAAATCCCCGTACCGAGAGCGTCAGTGAAACTGAGACTCAGGATGTGCCGAGCCAGGAATGCACCGATGACGAGCAGTGTAGGAACGGAATGGCTTGTATCCGCAATCAGTGTGTCACCGTTTACGGCGGTGACACTGACACCGTGGATACGGCTGAGCAGTCCGACAACGAGCAGGCGACAGGAATTCCGTGTGAGACGTCGCAGTATTGCCTCGATCACCTGGAAGTTGGAGACTGTCAGCTTGCAGTTTGTAGTAACACGGGGCAGTGTCATATCGTCTATGATTCGCGTTGCGAAGAAGGCGATACCGACACGGACGCTACCGAATCGGAGCCGGATGCTGAGCCGAACGTCTGTATTTGTGACCCGGACCTCGATCCTTGCACTCGCGACTATTGCGATGCGTACGGCGCTTGTCGTCATGATCAGATCGCGGATTGCTGGACATGTACGTCCAATTCGCAGTGCGAGAACATCGCCGATTGCCAGTCGGGAGATCGCATTTTTACCCACCCCGACAACGCTCAATGCGAATATGTCGAGGGGCACGGAACCGGCCGTTGTCAGCTTTACCTTGAGGATTGCGGTATGTTAGGCTGTTACGACGGTCAGTGTGTTCAGTCCGATGAAGGTGACATCGACCTCGACAGTTACGATGAAACCGAGCAGGAAGACGAGGAGGGAGAGATAGTTTGCACGCAAGAGCAGCGGATCTGTTTGGACGGCTCAAATGCGGAGCCTGTCGAAGGAACCTGCAATCAGTTCTGCCCCGAGGATACATATCGTTGGTGTAGTGAGGATTTCTGTCGTCCGTGCCAAGACAATCACCGGTGTCAGGCGGACGTCGTGATCTGCGAGAACGATCGGGATCGCTTAATCCATCTCGAGGGCGTTTGCGAGCTGGGGTATTGCACCTACCATGTCGAGTCCTGTGGTGGGTATGGTTGCGGTGAGTACCGCGATGAGACCATGTGTTTCAACCATAGTCAGCCCGATGGTGATGAGGACAATCTCGGAGACTATGCTGTCGACGAGTTGCCCTATGACCCTGATGGTGTATGGTGCATGTTCTCTGGTTGTCCGGGAGGACAGCAAGCCATCTACTGGTGGGGCGGGCGGAACGGTGACGAAACTCGAGTTGACTGCGGTCAAGCATTCTTCCTGAGTTACGAAGGTGTCTGTGGTTGGAGTTCGAACGAGTTCCATTTCAACAGCACGTCATACACCGCGTTGCTAACGGTGACCTGTAACCCCGAAGTGACGGTTGACACCATTGATGGACTCGAGGGGACGACGAAACGTCGTGCAACCGTACCTTACGCTTGCTTCTAGCTTTTTGCTACTGAATTACAAGGACCTGAACGAACATTTGTTCAGGTCCTTTGTTTTTAAATAATTGTCTAAATTTAGCTGTTTTTTATTGCTGGCCGTTTTAATTGTCAATTTGAGTTTTACGATCTGAGTTCTGCGATCCGCGTTTCGTGATTTCCCCTTGACAATTTCCTTAAAATAAGCTAATCTATAATGTTCTACATAGGACTTTGACAATTCTGTCAGCCCCGCCATGGCGGGGCAAAATCTTGATTTTTGTGTGACGTCTAACCAAGGAGAAAATACCATGCGACGTCTGATTCTCTGTTTCCTTTTGGCTTCCGTTCTGTCAACAAGTGGCTGTGACTGGAACAAGTCCAGCAACTCCAACAGCTCGCCTTGCGAGCAGTCATGTACAGCCCAGGGATGGGTCTGTGTCTATGGTGAGTGCGTGATCCCTTGCGGACCGCAAGCTCAATGCCCGGCAGGCTATCTGTGCTACGAGAGTGGCGCTGGTCAGTTCTGTCGATATGAACTTCTGGGTGATTACGATGCAGTTGATCACTCCGAATCCCAATGTTTGGGGTTGGAGTTCGAACAGTATTGTAACGGGCTCGATGATGATTGCGACGGTCAGGTTGACGAGAATTTCAATCTGAGTACCAATGTTGAGCACTGCGGGGCGTGTAATAGCGCTTGTGAAGATCTGGAGCACTCCAGCGTTTCATGCGTCGATGGTACCTGTCAGTATGAGTGTATGGATAACTGGTACGATTACGACCCGGAAATTCCGGGTTGCGAGTATGCTTGCGTGATCGACCAGATGCATCTCGATGAGTACGGTCGTGAAACCTCCTGCGATATGGACGACGACGACTGTGACGGCGAGTTCGATGAAGATTGCGAATGCAGTGATGGTACGGCTCGTTACTGTGGCAGTATCGATGAAGATGCACAAGGCGAATGTCAACGCGGTCAACAGACCTGTGAAGATGGTGTTTGGTCTGATTGCGATGAGATCCTGCCCACTGACGAGACCTGTGACAATCTGGATAACGATTGTGACGGCATGATCGATGAGGACTTTGAGATCGGCTATCCGTGTCAGGGTACCTTCGGTACCTGTAACTCCAGTGTTGGCAAGTGGGAATGCACTGACAACGGCGGTCGTATTTGTGATATTGATCCGTTTGGCAGTCAATATGTTGGACGTCTGGAGTTTTGCGACGGATTGGACAACGACTGTGACGGCGAGATCGATGAACTTGATCAGAACATTTTTCCGGGCGTGATCATTGGACAACCCTGTCCGGTGGTTGGTGCTTGTGGACAGGGAGTCTGGGAATGCGCAGAGAACCAATTATTGTGGGTTTGCTCCACTTCGCCAGGCAGCAGTGCTGACCAGAGTAGTGAAGAGATCTGCAACGGTATCGATGACGATTGCGACGGTGAAGCAGATGAAGATTTCGGAGTGGGCTTGTCCTGCGACGGAGTCGGAGAATGCGGGATTGGCGTGCTCGAGTGCGAGGACGAAGATTCCACGCGCTGTTCGACTGATATCGGTGGTACAGCCTACGAGGCCGAGACCGAAATTTGTGACAACCTGGACAACGACTGCGACGGTTTGACTGACGAAGATTTCAATGTGGGCGACTCTTGTCCGCAGCTGGGTGTATGCTCGGCTGGTGAGATCGTTTGTGTGAGCGAATCGGCTTCGACCTGCAATACGTATCCAGGTGGCCCTGATGACGAGAGTTCCGAGGAACTCTGCGATGGTCTGGATAACGACTGCGACGGCGAGATTGACGAGGATTTTCGTATCGGCGACACCTGCGAGGGTGTGGGTCAGTGCGGACTTGGAACCATCGAGTGCGCTAGCGAAACCGAAACACGTTGCAGTACGGATCAGAACGGGTCGTCTTATGAAGGTTTGTCTGAAACGTGTGACGGCCTGGATAACGATTGTGATGGTGAGATCGACGAGGATTTCAATGTCGGCAACCATTGCGACGGAGTCGGGGAGTGCAGCGACGGTGTCTGGGAGTGTAATGACTTCGGAGGCGCTCGTTGTAGCACTAATCCTGAAGGTTCCAGTTACAGTGCTTCGTCCGAGCTTTGCGATGGTCTGGACAACGATTGCGACGGCAGCATCGATGAGATTTTCAATATCGGCGTGAGCTGCATCGGTGAAGGTTCTTGCGGGACGGGTCAGATCGAGTGTGATAGTTCGATTTCGACGCGATGCAGTACCGATTCGGGTGGCAGTCAGGACCAGAGTGAGAACGAACTCTGCAATGGATTCGATGACGACTGTGACGGCGAGATCGATGAAGACTACCGTGTCGGCGATGCCTGTGAAGGTGTCGGACAATGCGGAGTCGGATTTCTCGAATGCGCAGATGCAGAGTCCGCTCGTTGCAGCAGCGATATCGGTGGGTCGTCCTACGACGGCACGCAGGAACTTTGTGACGGAGTGGATAACGATTGCGATGACGTCGTCGATGAGGATTTCAATGTGGGGATCGCTTGCGCTGGCATTGGCCAGTGTAGCGACGGTGTCTGGGAATGCGACGGAGTCAATGGATCTCGTTGCAGTACCAGTCCGCGGGGTTCGTCTTACGACGGGCAAAGCGAAACCTGCGACGGACTTGACAACGATTGCGATGGACAAATCGATGAAGACTACTTCGTTGGCAATATCTGCGACGGTGTTGGTGTCTGCGGACAAGGCGTGATCGAGTGTGAAAACCTCGATGATACGCGTTGCAGCACTGATCCAGGTGGCAGTAGCCAGCAAGTGGGGATCGAATCCTGTAACGGGCTCGACGATGATTGCGACGGTGAGATCGACGAGGATTTTCTGATCGGTGATCCGTGTAACGGTCGTGGCGAGTGCGGTAACGGTGTTTATGAATGCGCTGACGCGCAGACCATTCGCTGTAGCAGTGATGTCGGTGCCAGTGAATACGATGGCACGCAGGAACTCTGCGACAGTCTGGATAACGACTGTGATGGCGCGATCGACGAAGATTACGCTATCGGTCAGCCGTGTTGGGGCGTTGGAGTGTGCAGTGATATCGAAGGCATGATCGAATGTGCTAGTCAAACTGAACGGCAATGCAGTGTCTTGCCGGATGGGAGTGACTATTTCCCCTCGAGCATTGAACTCTGCGGAGAGGGGCTCGGAGACGGGCTGGATAATGATTGCGACGGATTACTCGATGAAGACTGTAATTGTCAAAACGACATGATCTTACCGTGTGGCACTGACGAAGGTATCTGTGAACTCGGAGAGATTCGTTGTGTCAACAACCAGTGGACCGAGTGCATCGGCGCTTATAATGGTCTGGAGCAGGAACTCTGCAACGGGCTGGACGATGACTGCGATGGTATCGTTCCTGAGAACGAAGCGGACTACGATGAAGATGGCTATCGCGTCTGCGATGGCGACTGTCGTGATCTGGCTCCGTGGGCAAATCCAGGTGCTGTCGAGAAATGCGACTACGCCGACGATGACTGCGATGGTCAGATCGATGAAGGTTTTCACGTTGGTGCACCCTGTACAGGTAAAGGCGTCTGCGAAGATGGTCTTATCGAGTGCGCTCCGTCTAACTTGACCGTTTGCACGACTATGCCGGGAGGTAGTAGTTATAGCCAACCGGACGAAGTCAATATGTGTGACGGACTGGACAACGATTGCGATGGGCAAGTGGACGAAGGATGTGAATGCAACCCGAATGGGGTGATCGATCCGGACTCTTGCGGACCGATCGCTCAAGACGGTATCGGTATTTGTTTGGCTGGATCGCGGCTATGCGTCGGCAACCATTGGGGCGACTGTTTCGATGCGGTAGAACCGCTAGATTCCGAACTCTGCAACGGCGAAGACGACGATTGCGACGGTCTCACCGATGAGGACTTTAACCTGGAAATCGACCCAGACAACTGTGGCGGTTGTGGTGACGTCTGTTCGGGCATCAACGCTACAGCGTCGTGTGTGAACAGTCAGTGCTCGTATTCCTGTGACTCGGGTTGGCATAATATCGATCCGGAGACTGAAGGGTGCGAGTACAATTGCTGGCAGACTCGTGGAGGCAATGAACTCTGCGATGAGCTGGATAATGACTGCGATGGTTTCGTCGACGAGGACACCAACTTTGAAGATGACGTACTGAACTGTGGTGCTTGCGGGAATAACTGCGGGAATCTGCCTCAGGTCAGTCAAACGTTATGTGTTGATGGTCAGTGCCAAATCGATGCCTGTATTCCGGGTTATCAAGATCAAGGTACGGCCAGTGATGGTTGTGAAACCTACGTCGAAGATCTCCACGAAGTGTACTGCTGTTATAGTGGTCTTAATCCGACTGATTATGGTCAGCTCGGTTGGGGCTCGAGTAGTGGAGGCTGGGCGTCCGACTGGAACAATCCGCTGGATCAAGACGGCTGTTTCACCGTAATTGTAAATGCTCAGGGGATTCAAGGCCGAACGGTCTTCGTCGGCGCATCTCAAGCGCAAGCGCCTGGACCTCCTGACCCACAATGGTATGATTGTACTGCCATCTCGATCCCTGTCTGCACTGTTGACGGTGTCTCTGTCACTGTGGAGGCCTGCGTCGAAGGCGGTCGACCAGTTCAAATTGACTAGTTCTTTTTTCTAACTTCAACAAGGCCCGAGCTCTCATGCTCCGGGTCTTTTCAATTTTAAAAATATTGATTTACTGCATTTTACTTCGATTCACCTCGATTTACTCCGATTCACTTCGATTTACCTCGATTTACTCCAATTCACTTCACTCATCATTTTGCTAATTTTGCTTTATTATGCTATAATCCAATGAGAAAAAGTGAGCAAAAAACTTTCTTTATTTTAGATTAAATGGAAAAAATTCACCTAAATAAAAAGTTAGTTTACTATATCAGCTATTTAGTAATAATTGCTTTATTTAATGTTATCTCATTATTCTATTTAGATTGGCAGATGATTGTGGCTGCAAATGCTTTTTTACTGCTGATTCTCTTTTTCTCATCTTTTCCTGTTGTTGGTCTTTACATCTTTGCGCTTCTGTATCCTTTTTCTGGCTGGTATTTCATTTCTGGAAATTTTAACGCTCCTTATCATGACATTATTGGGATGCTCTTACTTGGTGGAATGGTATTGCGTTCAATTATTCTGTATCTGGAAGAAAAGAAACATGCTAAGCAAATACTTTTGAAAATATTTCCGGGTTTTGTTTTGTTTGCACTTTTCGTCCTTGCAAGTCTAGTTTCAACTGTTAATAATGATTCAATTACAACTGCAATAAAATATTTGTTAAGACCTATTTCGTTTTTTTACTTAGTATATGTTTTGTTGCCGATTAACATTATAAAGACGAAGAAGGTTTTATTGAATGTTTTGAAATTAATGGTTGCCAGTGGAGTTTTTGCAGGAATCTTAGGACTTCTTTCAACTATTTTTAGTGAAGGATCAATAATTGCTCACCGTGCTGTGCCTTATCAACTGTTTGGTTATAATTTGCTCGGAGGTAATCACAATGCTATTGCTGAAATAATGATAGTAACGATTCCTTTGTTAATTATTTTGTTCTTGAAATCTAATAATTATAAATCAAAAGGTTGGTACATTGTTGGTTCAATGTTTTCTGTAATTGTTTTACTTCTAACTTTCTCAAGGACTGGTTGGCTGGCTCTTTTACTTCAACTAATTGTTTTATATTTCGCATTTTATAAAAAAAATATTAAGAAAACAGCCGTATCGTTCGTTGCTTTATTTGTGATCGTTGCATTGTTTTCTTCTTATTTTATTTTGTGGAACCAGATAACGGAAGTTCAAGGTTCGACTTCTAGTCGGTTAATGATGACTCAGATCTCTGTTAGTGAATTTATAAAGAGTCCTATTGTCGGACACGGATTGAATAATTTTAATTTGATAATTGGTAGCACCTTTGCGTATTGGGTTGAATTTGGTGATGCTCTTGATGCTCACGGTATGATTCAGAAACAGATGGTTGAAAGTGGTATTTTGGGGCTTGGTACGTTTTGTTTATTGATAAGTTACTTTTTGTATAATTATTACAAACAGTACCGTATCTCAGAGACCGCAGCCCACAAAAAAGTTGCTCTTGTCTGCTTAATGTTAGCTGTTGGCGTAGTTTTCTTCCAGTTTTTCTCAACTTCTTACTACGGTACTCGTATGTGGTTTCCTTTAGCGATCGGTTTTACAATTCTAACTTTACAACAAAAAAGAATCTTAAATTAATTCTATGGAGAGGGCTTTTGAAAAATTCTTATCAACTGGATTCAAAGATCTAAATGAGAAAAATGAACAAACCGTCATTGAACTTTATAATTATAATTATAAAAAGTTTTTACCTGAAAATAAGGACGCAAAAATTTTGGAAATTGGTTGTGGAATGGGTAGATTTTTAACTTACTTAGCGAACAGTGGTTATACTGATTTTTATGGAATAGATATTTCCGCTGAAGCTGTTGATTACTGTCAGGAAAAGGGAATCACGAAAACTAAACATATTACAGACTTAATTGAGTTTTTAAATAGTTCTCCGATGTATGATCTGATTGTTATGAATGATGTGATTGAGCATTTCAAAAAGGATGAAATTCTAGCTATCTTAGAAAAAATCAAACAGAAATTGAATGCAGATGGGCAGTTAATTGTGAAAACTGGGAATATGTCTTCATTGGCTGGTTTACGAATTAGACACAATGATTTTACTCATACTGTTGGTTTTACTGAATATAGTTTAACTCAATCATTGAGAATAGTCGGTTTTTCTGAAATTACGATTAAAGCATTCCGATTCCCCAAAAACAAAGTAACAAGATTGTTTAGGTCGCTTATTCGATCAATAGTTCATCTATTCTGGAAATCAATATACTTCTTTGAATTTACCTCAGTCCCCAAGTATGTTGACGAAATTATCTTTGCTATTGTGCGTAAATAGTCATTAGTCCTTAGCTTTTAGTTGTTAGTTACATTGGGTAACTAATCGCTAAGGACTAAAAGCTAAACGCTAAAAATATGATTAAACTAACTCACATTATAGGTTCAACTGAATTTGCTGGTGCAGAGCGATTTTTGCTTGATATTTGTAAAAAGATAGATAAGGACAAGTTCCTTTTAGATGTTGTTATTTTAAAGAAATCAAATAAAGAGTTAACTCAAGCTTTGCAAGAAGCTGGTATAAGCTTTCGAGTGATTGATAAACGGTCTAAGTTTGATGTGAAAATTATTGATCGAGTAGCAGACTATCTGAAACAGACAAAACCTGACATTGTTCATACTCATCTTTTTACAGCTGATTTCTGGGGCGCTATGGCTGCTCGACAAGCTAATGTGAAAAAGATCGTTTCTACTAGACATGCCCTTTTAAGTGAAGGGACAGTTCGAGATAAATTGGCTATCAAATCAAGAAGTAAAATGGATAAAATAGTGGCTATCTCGAATGCGGTTAGAGATTTTATGATTAATAAAGAAAAAGTTGATATTGATAAAGTTGAGCTAATCTATAATGGAATTGATATGAACAAATTCTTTGTTCATAATCCTAGTATTCTAAACGAACCTCGCATTGTGATTGGTTCAGTTGGTAGATTGTCAAAAGAAAAGGGTCATAAACATCTAATTAGAGCTTGTCGATTTATTACTGCAAAAAAATGGGAACTTATGTTAGTTGGCGATGGGCCAATGAAAAACGAGTTGCAGCTTCTAGTTAAATCTTTGGAACTTAAATCAAATGTTAAATTTATTGGTTCAGTTCTTGACGTTCGGTCAATGCTAAAAGATATAGATATTTTTGTTCTTCCGTCAATTAGTGAAGGTCTGAGTTTGGCTGTTCTTGAGGCAGCAGCAGCCGGAAAATATGTAATTGCAACTGATGTGGGTGGTGTTCCTGAAATTATTGAACATAATAAAAATGGTCTGTTATTTTCTCCTAAAAGTATTGAACAGTTGGTTAAACATATCAATTGGGTAATTGATCACAAAGAAGAAGCACGAAAACAGTCATCTCTGTTACAACAAAAAGTAAAAGAACTATTTGATATTAATAAAGCGGTTAAAGAATACGAAAGATTGTATAAAGGATTAGTATAGCTTTTGAAAGATTAACCGATGAATTGTGATTAACGGTTAACTGGTTAACTGCGATTAACGATTAACTGATTAACTGCGATTAATAATTAACTGCGATTAACGGTTAACTGCGATTTAATTCATATGAAAGTATTACTAATTAACAAATTTTATTACGTCCAAAGCGGGGTAGAACGAGTGCTTTTTGAAACAAAAGAGTTGCTTGAAAAGGCTGGGCACGAAGTTGTTGTTTTTTCAATGGACAATCCCAAGAACGAGAAAAGTAAACAACAAAAGTACTTTGTTCCGTATGTAGATTTCTCTAATTTGAAAAAAACTTTCTCAAAGACGGCTAGGTTTTTTTATTACAGAAAAGCAGCTCGTAATTTAGCACTGTTAATTAAAAAAGAAAAACCAGATATCGCTCATCTTCATAATGTTTATCATCAGTTAACTTACTCTGTCTTAAAACCTTTGAAGAAATATAAGATTCCGACAGTGTTAACCTTGCATGACTATCATTTGATTTCTCCTAATTACAACTTGTTTCATAAAGGTAAAGTTTGTGAAGTTGTAAAGAAACATAGTTATTACAAAGCAATTTTTCATAGATGTGTTGATAATTCGTTCTTGAAAAGTATTGCTGGAGCTATTAGCTCATATTGGCATTGGTTGTATCGAGTTGAGGAAAAAGTTGATTTATTTATTTCGCCAAGCAACTTTTTGAAAAACAAGTACAAGGAGTTTGGTTTTAAGGGTAAGTTTGAAGTTGTGAATAACGTTGTTGATCTGAAAGATTTCGAACCTAGTTACCCGGCTGGTGATTACATTACTTTTGTGGGTCGTCTTAGTGAAGAAAAAGGATTGATTAATCTTCTGAAGGTAATGGTTCATTTACCAGAGATTAATTTGAAAATTGCTGGAGATGGACCGCAAGAAAAAGAATTGAAAAAGTTTGTTATAGTTCATGGATTGAAAAATGTAGAGTTTTTAGGTTATTTAGAAAAAGCCGAGTTGCAGAATGTTGTAAAACGAAGTGCGTTTGTCGTTGTTCCTTCAATCTGGTACGAGAACTATCCAATGACAGCTGTAGAAGCTATGGCTCTTGGTAAGCCTGTTGTTGCTAGCGATCTGGGTGGTTTAACCGAGATTGTTACAGATGGACAGACTGGTCTATTGTTGTTTCCGGGTAATCAGAAAGTTTGGCAATCAGCAATTAAGAAACTTTTTTCAGATAAAAAATTATTAGAAAAGATGGGCAAACAGGCAAGACTGTTTGTTCAAGAAAATAATTCTTCAGAGCAGTATTATGAAAAAATAATAGCTGTATATCAAAGATTAATTAATAAGAAAATCGATTTAGGTTAATGTTGAAAAGACTAATTTATATTCTAGTGTTTGCAATATTTATTGCTGGACCATTAATGTTTTGTCGAGCAGATTTAAGTTTGGATAAAAAAAGTGTTCAGGCAGGTGAAAATTTAATCATTGCTTCTGCTTCAACTAAAATAAAGAACCATACTACACCCAAATTGGCTAATTTATACTACAAATGGGATATTCCTGAAAGTAAGCTCGAAACACTAGCAAGGTACGATATTCTAATCATTGATATGGAAAATCAGGTCTATTCACCTGATAAACTCCGACGATTAAAAGAAATAAATCCTAATATTATACTTCTAGTCTATTTAGCACCAGAAGAGATTCGAGGGGACTCTGGTTCAAAGTCAGGGACTATGAGAAAGAAGCTTTACAACAGAATAGCTGACAAATGGTGGCTTCGAGATTCTAGTGGAGATATTCTCGCTTGGTGGGATACGAATACGATGATCAATATTACGGATGAAGTAGGAACCTATAAAGGTAAGACTTGGGCAGAAACTCTGGCAGAATTTGTTGATGAAGAGTTATTGTCAACTGGGTATTGGGACGGTGTGTTTTACGACAATGTTTGGAGTGATGTTAGTTGGCTATCATATCTGAAAATGGATTTTGATCAGGATGGGCAAGCTGAATCAGTCAGTCGAATGAATCAAGAGTGGCGAGCTGGTATGATTGAAATATTAAAAGAAACACGAGATCAGATAGGTAGTAGTAAATTGATCTTTGGTAATGGTGGTGAGTATTACAGAGAATATTTAAACGGCGTTCTTTATGAGAATTTCCCTGAAAAGGGTTGGACTCAAATAATGAATAACTATAAATATGTAAACGATTCATTAAAATATCCTTCAGTTGGAATAATAAACAGCAATACTGATAATTCTGGAAAAAGTAATGATTATCAAAAAATGCGTTTCGGTTTAAGCAGTGTCCTAATGCATGACGGCTATCACTCTTTTGACGATGGTGATGAATCGCATAATCAAGCTTGGTGGTACGATGAATATGAAGCACCTCTTGGCGATAGCGCTGGAGATGCGATAAATATAACTGGAAGTGACAATTCATTCTCAACAGGCGTTTGGCGTCGTGATTATAAAAACGGTGTAGTAATTGTTAACTCAAGTAATTCAAGTTACAAGGTAGAGTTGGGTGGTGAGTATGAAAAAATCCATGGGACTCAGGATCCTTATACGAACAGTGGGTTCTTTGTTGAGAAAGCAACGGTCTCAGCGAAAGACGGTTTGATCTTGTTGCGTTCAATTGAAAAAATAATTAATACTACATATTTTAACGGATCATTTGCTAGGATTTACAATCAATATGGAAAGAATTTAAGATCTGGTTTTTTTGCATATGATGATAAGTTTCAAGGTGGTAATCAAGTTATTGAACAAGATATTAATAATGATGGAAAAGCCGAGTTCGTTGTAGCAAATGTTAATCAAGTAAAGATATATGACTATCTAGGTCGAGAAAAGTATAGTTTTTATCCGTATGATGAGCGGTATACTCAAGGCGTGAATATTACTGTTGGTGATCTTGATAATAATGGAACAATGGAAATTATAACAGGAACTGAATCTGGAGGAGGAGCTCATGTCCGAATTTTTAATAGCAAAGGTGTTTTAATTAATCCAGGCTTTTTTGCTTACGCAAAGACTTTCCGTGGAGGCGTAAATATTACAGTAGGAGATTTGGATGGGAACGGAACCAAAGAGATTATTGCTGGTGCTGGTGTCGGAGGTGGTCCGCATGTTCGAGTTTTTAATAGTTCAGGTGTTTTGATTAATCCTGGGTTTTTCGCCTACGATTTGGCATTTCGAGGTGGTGTGAATGTTGTCGCGGCTGACATTGATGGAGATGGAGTAGATGAAATAATTACTGGCCCTGGTGACGGTGGTTCGCCACAAGTAAAATCTTTTAATAAGGACGGTCAAATAGATGGCCCAATCTTCTTTGCTTTTGATCAGAATCTGCGAGACGGAGTAGAAGTCGCAGCAAGTGATGTTGACGGCGATGGAATTGCTGAGATTATCGCAACGACTCGCGATGTATTTACTTTGTCCGGATTTTAATGGCAAATAACCAATAACCAAATTCCAATAATCAATTTAATAAGTATGGTTGAATATAAAAGTAATTTTAACTTAGAGGAAAGAACAGCAAGTTACTCAAAGTTGGTAATTGATTTATCAAAGGATTTAGTTCGAGATTTAGAAAGCAATATTTTTCGAAAACAATTGGTAAGGTCAGGAACATCTGTCGGAGCAAATTATATTGAAGCAAACGAAGCTTTTAGCGATAAAGATTTTCTATATAGATTGAGAATTTGCAGAAAAGAAGCCAAAGAGTCTGATTATTGGCTAAAACTTATTAAACATAGCTGTTTGGGATATAATACTAAAGAGATTAATAATGATATAGACGCTTTAATAGATGAAACAAATCAATTAATTAAAATATTTTCTACGATTATTTTAAATAAAGAAAAACAATTGAATCAACAAGAAGGAAGCAAAAGTTGATTATTGGAATTTGGTTATTGGTTATTTATACGCCTTAACCTCACATAACGTTTAAATATATGAAAAACTATTTAACAAAACTATTCAAATGGATTCATAAAAAACTCCACAAACGATGGCACGTTCGATATAAGTTTAATAAGAAACATCTGGTTTTTGATCTTGTCTTGGCTGGTGCGATTATCTTTTTGATAGTTGTGAATGTCTTCTGGTGGATGGGTGGCTCAAGGTATTTCTTTGATAATTTTGAGATTGAAGTTACTAGGAATATCGAGGATGTGAAGTCTGGTGATACTGTTGAATTTACTGTTAATTATGAAAATGATAATAAGTATGAAATTCAAGATGTGTATTTGAGTTTTGATTTTCCTGACTATTTTGAATCTATTGAGGTCAGTCATTCTGATTATGATATCCAAAATAATGTTTTAAGTCTAGGTGACTTAGCTCCTGGATCTAATGGTGAATT
>JABHMO010000042.1 GCA_018693855.1 Candidatus Falkowiibacteriota bacterium | reverse complement strand
TTTTATTTGTTTTTTAAAGGGTTACTTATTATATGTATTTAAATATATATATATATAATTAATAATAATAATAAGGCTGTGGATTGAGGGGGATAAGTCTTTCTTTTGTTTTAATTTGGCCAAAGACCCCTGTGTGTAACCCATTGCGTTTCTATGTGTGTAACTGTGCCAAATCTGTTGATAGAATCTCGATATTTTATTTTTAGAGTAATCCACAGAACCAGTGAAATGTTGTTAACAGTTGTTTGTGAATAACTTTGAGCACTTATTAACAGGATATACCCAGAAAAGGTGTCTTTTTACTGCGCGTACATCTTTTGTTTCAAAAGATTGATCTCTTGCCGCACCTTTTCGTCCGCTTCAATCACTCTTCCGATCTTTTCATACGCATGCATCGCTGTCGTGTGATCTCTGCCGCCTAATTCCTGTCCAATTAATGGATATGAAAATCGTAACTCTTCTCGAAGTAAGAACATTATAATTTGTCGGGGGAAAGCTAATCTTTTTTCTCTACTTTTTCCGAGTAGTTCGTCAATTGACAGGTTGTAGAAGTCTGACACTAGATCAATTAACTGTTTTGCATTAATTGCGCCTGATTTTTTACTTGATTCTGAGATTGAGAATAGAATTTTCTTAACATTTTCAATTGTTGGCTCAAGTGCGTTAAGTTGGTGGTAAGCAATGATCTTATTTAACGCGCCTTCTAGTTCTCTAATGTTATTTTGAATGTTTAATGTTATGTATTGAATGATTTCATCTTCTAAGGTGAACCCTTTGTCGTCACATTTGCTTTTTAGAATAGCTACTCTAGTTTCTAGATCAGGTTGAGAGACGTCTGCGATCATTCCCCATTCAAACCTTGATAATAATCGGTCTTCAAGTGTGGCAATTGCTTTTGGTGGACGATCGGCTGTAATGATTACTTGTTTATCTCTTTGGTATAGATCGTTGAATGTATGGAAAAAAGCTTCTTGAGTTCCTTCTTTCCCTGTTAAAAACTGAATATCGTCAACTAAAAGTAGGTCAACTGATCTGTAAACCCTATTAAACTGCTCCATTTTCCCTGCGGAAATTGAAGAGATAAAATCATTTGTAAACTGTTCGCAGGTTGCGTAAAGAACTTTTTTATTGGGATGATTCATCTTTATCTGATGACCAACAGCTTGCATGATGTGTGTTTTTCCTAGTCCAACACCACCGTAGATAAACAGTGGATTATAAGTTTTTCCCGGTGCATCTGAGATTGCTTGAGCTGCTGCGTGTGCAAGTTCGTTTCCTTTTCCAACAATAAACGCGTCAAAAGTATATCTTGGATTAAGAGAAGCCGGTGTTTGTTCGCCAGCTGGCGTTTCAACTTTTTCTTTCTTAACGTCTTCGATAAACTTCTTTTTTCTTTCTAATAAATCTTGTTGGTAGTTCTTTAAGCTTTGTACTTTGTAACTAATTTCTTTAATCCTTTCATTTGTTTTTCCTTGAAGAATTTGGTAAATCTTTTGATGGTACTTTTGTTTTAACCAAGCTTGAGAAAAAGTGTTTGGTACGGCTACTGTGATGATTCCGTCACGAAAAGAGATTATAAAAGTATTTTTCAACCATGTTGTGAAACTTGCTTTGCTCAATGTTAGCTCTAATTCCCCTAATACAGCGTCCCAAAGTTGTTTTTTTATTTCGTCGTCGCCCATAGATCGTTTATTTTATTTTTGTATTAAATAAAGATATTTTTCTCCGGATCTTTTTCTGAACTTGATGATTCCTTTCGCTTTTCTAATATTAACACACAGGAAACTGTGGACAAGTAAGCCGAAATCATCAAAACAGTGGACAAAGTGTGTATAAGTGTACATCTAAAAAAAGTTTATCTGATTTATTTCATTAACGCAAGAGGTGGGTTGCGAATCTTACGGATGGTTTTTGTTGCTTAAGCGCATTTTACTTATTTAATTGGTTCTTTTTACAAAGTTTAATTAAAGATTGATGAGTTCGTTGGATGAAATCTGCAAAGCACTTCTTTTTCACTAAAATCCGCACAATCCGCCGTTCGGCCCCGAGCTCACGGCCGAGGGGTAAATAATCCGCATATCCGCAACATGGTTGACAAAGTATATTAAATCCGCTATTATATGCGTACTTACAAGAATCAGAAGAGTTAAGAAGAGTAAAGAGGAGAAAAGTTCCTTCTTCCCCTTCTTCCCCCTCTTTCCCTTATAATATTATGCCAAAAAGAACATTCCAACCAAATACAAGAAAAAAACTTAAAAAGCACGGTTTTCGTAAGAGAATGAGCACCAAACAAGGAAAAGCTATTCTAAAACGAAGACGAGAAAAAGGAAGAACTAGTCTAAGTTCTTCAGACAGATAAAAAGGTCCCGTTACGGCGGGATTTTTTATTTGACAACGAAAGAGTCATTTGATAATATATTTTTGCAAGCGGAAAGCGGGAAATAAGGAACAGTCTGCTGCCCTTCGGGGCGTCTGACTGGTACCGGCGAAGTCCCTAATATCCGGAGGATTCGCTCCTCTCGGTGCAGGGCTGGTCCCGCAACGTGGCACTTCGGCGCGCGTAGGCAGTGGCATAACCTGGTATAGGTTGCTGCAGAGATGTTTGATGTCTCACTGCGCAAAACGAGCCGTCAGGGACTGAACAGTTACTTCCCATTTCTCTCGAGTCGGGGACCGTCAGTCGCTTTTCTTTTTTAGGAGATTCCTTGTCGTCGTTATTTAGGTAACGGCCATGATGAGAATGTTCCGTCGTCGATGCGGCTCGCATCTTCGTGCAAAGAGGAAAAAGGTTCACGCCCAAAGCCAATTCCGCTGCGAATGCCTGCCGAGCTCCAAGAGTCGGCAGGTGTTTCATTTTAAAAAATTGACAGTCAAGTTCGATTTGCTATACTTATTGTGCAGTAACTGATCGTCCTGCTTACTCTACCGGGAGAAGTGAACGGCAGTCATAAGGAGTTACTGCAAGGCGGATCCCCTGATCAAGGAAACGTCAGTATTTACGCTTTCGTTTTTGACAAGCATGCGTATTCGCAGGAGAGTTCCAATCTGATCTGAGGCTACGATTTTTGTTTGTTCTCGTGTCAAACTGACGATTTGTTCATTTTGTTCAAGCAAGTACAAAAGATGCACAGAGAGACTCCGTCGGCAATGTCTGGCGGGTTTTTGTTTTGTGCTGATTTGACAGTGCGTTGCAGGCTGCTATACTTCATTTGTATGGAAGATGGATGGTCCTGCTTCGACTCATCGGAGTGAATGGCAATCCGGACGGCTGTTCCTATCTTGCGCCGGCAAGTAAAACACGAGTGCAGAGATGCTTTGTATTTCCATTGACGTTGACTACATGTTCGAAAAATTAAAAATTGCAAGCCTGTTGTATATTTCGGACAGGCGAGCAGCTCCATACAACCTGCGGACCCACCGGTGCGCAGGATTCTTTTTTAAAATTATTATTGACAGATTATTAATCCTTTGTTAATATATTTTTGTACGGAAGCAGGGGCTTAGAGCCCGCTGGACGATAAAGGTTCAGCAACCTGTGCCTGACGATAGGTTTGCCGAGCGCTGCCGCCGAGGGAGGTGGAGTCACAGCCAGCGCAATCCGAAAACTCTTGCGAAGTTTGAACTGCCGAAAGGCACTCATCGCCGCGCGGGACTTCTCTTCTGGCAACTCCGTACGCCATTGATCGCCCCGGACATCTGGGGCGGTCATTTCTTTTAAGCGGTTTTCTTGACAGAACATTTATGTTATGATTAAATTAAGTATTATTAAGAAAGGGGAAGAAAGGAGCTCTCTATGTCGAAACCGGTGAAAATCGAAAGAGGCGCTACTACCCTAGAGGGCAAAGCGCTGGAATATTTATTAGAAAGACTACTTCAAATGACTCAAGATGCTTATGGGGAGGACTCAGATGAGAAAACAGAGTAAAACCGAACTTTGTCTGCAAGAAGGCAGAGTTTTTTGTTTTGAAAAAAGCTATTTCATGATACAATTATAGTTGTAAACGGATGTTTTTGTATTTTAAAATGAATTATGAATAAAGAAGCAGCACAAATAAAAGAGCAAGCCGCGAGCAAGGATGAAAAGCCTGCGTTTTTGAATTCCGAACAACAGAAATGGACGCTAAAAGAGAAACAAGCTCAGTCGCGTGAACTTCGGGGGTTGGCTGGTCAGGTTTACAGCAAAGAGAGCTCAGCAGTTCCTGCTGAAGTATTAGAGCATGTCTCACCAGAATTGATAGATACGTTTAATAAGTATAAACAAGAGTCTGAAATTGATGGTTTAACAAAATTGTTCAAAAGAGGCAAACTTTTTGAGACAGGTGCGACAGAATTTAATGCAGCTGAAAAAGAGGGCGGAAGTATTTCGGTTGTTAGTTTAGATATAGATTTTTTTAAGGCTTATAATCAAATCTCCCATACCTTTGGCGACCTTGCATTGCAACGAGTTTCTAAGGTCTTGTTAAAACAGAATGATAAATCGGGCGGATTTAGTGTCCGACTTGGTGGAGAAGAGATCTTTTTGTATGTTCAAGGAGGTGTTTCTGAAAAAGAATTAGCAAAACGAGCACAAGCTATTAAAGAGGATATTCAGCAAGAGCTGAACGAGCTTTTTGCAGACCTAGATAAACAGTTGGGGCAAAAAGGAGCAGCTAAGGCAAAGATTGAGAGTGAAATTGTTGGAGAAAGTCGGAATAAAAAAAGTTATAATGAAGAATGGGCAAACAAAGAAGAGTTTCTTCAAGCGTTAGACATTGTTAAAAAAGAAAAGTTATTGATTCTGTCTGAAAAAGTTACGCCTGCGGATCTTTTGATTCGGTTAAATGAAACAATTGCGACTTCTCGTGGTGATAAAGCTGCTCGATTGGTTGAAGTGAAAAACATGGTAGCTCCTGAGATTGGGACAGTTACTGTTGGTGCTTGTCGTGTAAGCTTTGATCAACCGACCGATTTGAATCCGGAAGACTATTCTAGTATTCAGATTAGTTTGGCGCGGATTTTTAATAGACAAGAAGTCGATGATAAGTTACAAGAAATAAAAGGTAAAGAATATCAATACGTGTTTTCTGCCATTGCAACTTGGGCGCAGTCCAATACTGAAGATAAAGAAAAACACAACGCGATTTTAGGCATTGCTAGCGCATTGAAAAAAGAGCGGTTTGGTAAGGTTGTTGATCGTGCGAACGATTTAGCTGAGGACGCAAAAAAAGAAAGACGAAACTCCTTAAAAGTTGAGAATGTAGACGTTTTTGCCATTGATAGAGAAAACAAGGGTAAAATTGATAATAATATTGTTGAATTTTATAATCGAACACATAAACAGTTGGCTCAACTAAAAAAAGATAAGGTAACAGAGTCTCGCGAAGCAATGGGTTATGTTGTTGAAGATAAAATTAGTCGGATGTTTGATGCTTATTTCAAATCATTTGAAGATGCAGAAGGAGATGAACCTCCGTCTGTTCCTGAAATTCAATCAGCTGTTAGCATTATTCAAGAAAAAAGATATTTTGATCCGTTGACCCAGTCGAAGAACTATGACTATTTAACAAAGATTGTTCCAAACGAATTAATAAAGGCGCGCGATAATGATCAAGAGTACAGCGTTGTGTCGTTTGATCTTGATAATTTAAAAGCAATTAACGATACCTGGGGACATAAGCTTGGTGATATTGCCTTGATGACTGTTAGTTTGGAAATGCAACAGGGATTAATTGATTATTTAGAAAAAGACAAAGAGATTTGGGGCAAAGTTCGGGCGACTGGTTTTGATCCAGAAGTTATTCGAGCAACAGGAGGAGAAGAGTTTATTGTAACTCTGCCTGGTTTGAATAGTGAAGACGCGAAGAAAGTTTTTTCTTATTTGCAAGGCGAAGTGAAGCGAGCCATGCAACAGTTTACAAAATCAAAAGTTCCTAAAGAGTTTGCAACTGTAACTGATAAAAAAACAGGGGAATCGAAAACTTATACAACGTACGAGGAACGAATAAGAGAGTTTATTGCTGGATTGAAAATAAAGAATGAAGAAACAGGCGAAGAACTTAATCGATCTCAGACAGAACTTGATAAGTTTGGCACGGTGACAGCAGGAATCGTGTCACTACAAGAGTTACTTGCGCAGAAATCAAATAAAGATTATAATCCGGAAGATGAAAACGGGTATATTAATGCAGGTTTTCTGCGGCAAATTGCTGATACAATGACTGAATTCAAGAAAGATCAGCACACCGTTGATTCATCGGGTAATGTTGTTACCGGACGTGGCGAGATAATCCTTTTTGCTGAATATTTAAAGTTAAAAGAACAAGAGGAAACGGACCAGTCGCAGTCAGCTGTTGAGGCAGTTGTTGGAGCCGCGAAAAAAAGAGACGAGGGACTGTTGGAGAAAGTGAGAGGATTGTTTCGTTAGATGAAGCGAAGTGAGTCGCAGGTAAATACGAGTAAATATAAGTAAATACAGGTAAAGACAAGCAAATTTACCCCCCCCTTTTTCTATGTTATCCAAACAAAATCGAATAACTAAACAAAAAGATTTTGACCGATTTTTTGGGAGAAATTTTAAGCAGCAGAAAGGACGAAATATTTCTGCGGAATTTTTGTTTATAAAAATATTGCCAGCTGAAACGGCTGTTTTTCGAATTGGTTTTATGGTTAATAACAAGGTTGATAAGCGAGCGACCATGCGGAACAAAATAAAACGACAACTTCGAGAAGTTGTTCGCGCTTGTTTGCCAAAAATAAATAATAAAGTTGATTTATTAATCGTTGTGAATAAAAAGATAGTTGGGAAAGAATACGGAGAGATTGAGAAGACTGTTTTGGATTTGTTGAAGCGAGGTCGAGCAATAGACCACTAATTACAAATCCTCCACAAATCCACGAATCTAAAAAGAGAG
The DNA here is from genome assembly GCA_018693855.1 of Candidatus Falkowiibacteriota bacterium. GTDB lineage: Bacteria > Patescibacteriota > Patescibacteriia > UBA11705 > JABHMO01 > JABHMO01. The sequence goes on along the minus strand of JABHMO010000042.1, from coordinate 14,872 downwards.
CCTTAACTAGTTACTCAATGCTCAATTAAATTTGTGGATTTGTGGCAATTTGTAATTAGTGGCCCATGTACTACTTATGCTAAAAAAATTCCCTCGAAATATAGTTCTCCTCCTAATACGTCTTTACCAAAAGACGCTTTCTTTTGATCATGGGCCGATGAGGCATTTGTTTCCACAAGGATTTTGTCGGTTTCATCCTACTTGTTCTGCGTATGGATATGATGCGATTAAGAAGTATGGGGTAATTCGGGGTGGAATGAAGGCTTCGTGGAGAATATGCAGATGTAATCCTTTTAACAAGGGAGGGAATGACCCGCTCACGTAGGACGTGAGAAATGACAAATTTCAAATAACAAAATTCAAGCAAATTCAAAATTTCAAATAACAAAATAATAAACAACGAATTTAATAATTAGAAAAGCAACCGTGTGAGCGGTTGCTTGTTTTTGTTCAGTAGCGGTTTAGCTAGAGCCGGCGGGCTTCTCTCTGTCGCCCAGTTGGGGGCCGATGTGTCGGACCGGGAGTCGGAGGAAGCTTCGTTGGCGCCCCTTCTTTTTGGGCTGGATGTTCCTGGCCGGAATTTTTTTGAGCAGGTGGTAGGTGCCGACGCCAAGCACGAGAGCCGTTACTCCCGAGAAGGGAAAGAGGTTGATGTTGTTAATGCCTACGCAGACAAATATCCAGAAAACCAGCAGGATTGTCTCGACCGCGTAGTGCGTCATGGGTTTTCCTTTTCCGTTACTCTTTTTCACAAGGGCCTCCTAGTTGGATGGGGTTTCTTTGGGCCACTTCTCTGGATTGTCGTCAGACCAATCGAAGATGATGGCAAAGTTTGGTAAACCATGCAGCGTGGCTCTGGCCGCGCTAAGGGTTTTGAAAATTTTATATTTTACTTCAAGTGGTGTCATTTGATAGACATCGCAGGTGGCCAGTACCGAGCCGGGCCAGAAACGTCGAACGATTTCCATGTCGGGGAGGCCTTGATGGTTATCGACGCAAAGGTTGTCTTCGCTATCGGCTCGATCGAGAATGTTTTTCAGAATGGTTTTTCCATTGTCATCCATGGCAACTCCTAACTTGGGTTGAAAGTGAAGGGCTCAGAAGGTAAAAAGGACAATGATTGAGTAGTTTATCATATTGATATGTTTTGTCAACGGTTATCTAGAATGGAAAATTTTATCTAAAAATGATAGAATACTATTATGAAATGGTCACGAAAAGATTAGATTGTTATTGCATTGCTTCTAACTATCTTTCTAAATTCGTGGATACGTGGTAATTCGTAATTAGTGGCCCCGCATTCGCATGTCTCTACAAACAAAAATCGCTCACAACACAATCATCCATCTGGTCGGGAAAGTTATCGGCTTGCTTTTAGGGTTGCTTTCGATTGTGATTTTAACTCGATATTTAGGCCAAACCGGATTTGGTTACTACTCGACTATTGTTGCTTATCTACTTTTCTGGGGAATTCTGGTTGATTTTGGTTTAACTCTAACGAACGTTCAGATGATCTCTGATGAAACTTTTGAGTTTAATAAAACGGTTAATAATATCATGTCGTTACGGGTGATTCTGTCTCTGGCGTTTTTAGTTTTTGCGCCAATTTTGATTTGGGCCTTCCCATATCCTGTGGAAATTAAGTTTGGAGTTTCGTTAATGGTTGTAGCTTATGTTGGGACAACTATTGTGCAAACTTTAACAGGCGTTTTTCAGAAAAAGTTGCAGATGTGGAAAGTGACTATTGCCGAGGTTGTTGGAAAAGTTGTTATGATTAGTGCTTTGGGACTGTTTGCTTATCAGGGTAGAAGTTTATACTGGTTGTTTGGTGCGATTTCGCTCGAAGGCGTCTTTGCGGTTATTGTTTTATTCTTATTCTCTCGACAGTTAGTAAAATGGAAATTTGAAATAGATCTAACTCTTTGGAAAGCGATCTTCAAACGAACTTGGCCGATTGCTTTGTCTATCTCGTTTAATTTAATCTATTTGAAGATGGATACGATTATATTATCTTTAACAAGAACGCAAGCAGAGGTTGGTGTTTACGGAGCGGCTTATCGGATCGTTGACGTGTTAACAATGTTGCCGGCCGTCTTTATGGGCGTTGTGTTACCTGTCATAACAGTTTACTTTGCTCAGAAAAAGTTTAAGGAATTAAAAAATATTTTACAGATGAGTTTTGACACGTTAATGACTTTTGCTTTACCAATCTTCTTCGGAACAATGTTGGTTGGTACTCAGTTAATGGTTTTAATTGCTGGTGCTGACTTTGTTGAATCAGGAACGATCTTGAAAGTTTTAGTTATTGCGTCATTAGCAATTTTTGCAACAAGTTTATTTGGTTACGCAGTCGTTGGTGTTAGAAAACAGAAAAGCATGATGTTTGGTTACTTAACTGCTGCTATTATTACCTTTATAGGTTATCTAATCTTTATCCCAAAGTTTGGTTATTGGGGAGCAGCCTGGATGACAGTCTTTAGTGAGCTTGTAATTTTAGTCTGGACAGCTGTTGTTGTTTATCGAACTGTTCACTTTTTACCTAAATTAAATAATTTCTTTAGAATATTACCAGCCACTTTAGTTATGAGTGGCGTGGTTTATTTAATCAGAGACTGGAACGTTTTAGTTGTAATTCTAATCGCTGGCACAGTTTATTTCCCTGTTTTGATCGCTTTTGGCGGATTGAAGTTAGAGACTGTGAAGTCTTTGATTCGATTGAAGAGCGAAGATTAAGCCTTGCCCAATCGTCATTCCTGCGTAGGCAGGAATCCATGTTTATTGTTTATGTTTTATTTTCTTCTTACAGTTCTATCAATTCTCTTTGCGGTCTTGGCAATTAAAAAACCTAAATGGGCGATTGCCTTAACCGTTTTTGCGTTGCCTGCTTATCTGATAAGATTTTCAATCCTTAATATTCCAATGACAGTATTGGAGGTAATGATTCTGATTCTGTTTGCGGTTTTTGTTGTTAAAAAATTTAGGCAAAGAGAAAAAATAGAGTTAAGTAATTACAAATGGTTAATCTTGTTATTTTTAATCGCAGCAACTATTGCTGTTTTTGTTTCGACTGAAAGAGTTGCCGCGCTTGGACTTTGGAAAGCGTATTTTATTGAACCGATTTTGTTTTTTATTGTTTTAATTAATACTATAAAGAAGAAGGATTTTAATTTAATAATAAATGCGATTGGCTTTTCAGCCTTATTCGTTTCTATTCCCGCCATTATCCAAAAGTTTTGGCCGATTGGTATAGAAAACTCTTTCTGGGCAGCGGAAGAAACTAGAAGGGTTGTTTCTTTTTACGGATTTCCGAATGCTGTGGGACTATATTTAGCGCCGATAGTTATTTTGTTTATCGGGTTGATTATAAAGGGAGGCTATACGAGGCTATATGAGGCTCGCAAACAAGGCCAGGTCTCTACGATTTTTTTTCAACTACTAGTTATTGTAGTTTCGTTGTTAGCTATCTGGTTTGCAAGGAGCGAAGGAGCGCTCGTCGCTGTGTTTGTTGGTATTGTTTTGCTTGGATTGGTTTTTCCATACAAAAAGTTAAGACTTGTGACTGTATTAATTGTTTTCTTGCTTTCTTGCTTTCTTGCTTTCTCTCCATTTAACGATAAAGTTCTCGACAAGTTAATGCTGCGAGATGTTTCTGGTCAGATAAGGCAGCAGCAGTGGAATGAAACATTTGAGATGTTGCAAGATAGAAAAATTGTTACAGGTGCTGGGCTTTCTAATTATCAAAACGCGATTGAACCATACCATCAAGATGGTGTTTGGTTAAAAGACTATAATGATCCGAAATGGTTAGATAAAATATTTAACGATGAAGCATACCGAGTCGCACATTGGCAGCCAGTTGAGATTTACATGTATCCGCACAACTTTATTCTAAACTTTTGGAGTGAAATTGGATTGCTTGGGGTGATCGCTTTTGTTTTATTATTAATAAAGTTTATTCATAACTACAAACAGGCCTCAAAAGAAGATCGTTTGATTTATCGAATCCTAATTGTTATGGTAATCACGATCTTAATTCACGGACTAGTAGATGTTCCTTATCTGAAAAATGATCTAAGTGTATTCTGGTGGTTGATTTTTGGCTTCACTGTTATTATTTAGCTTCCAACCTTCAATTACCCATTTCTTATCCATCTTCTACCGACCATATACCAATTTCCAATCCTGGAGGCGTGCCTGAGTGGTTGAAAGGGGCATTCTCGAAAAATGTTGTTCCGGCAACGGAACCGAAGGTTCGAATCCTTCCGCCTCCGCCTCTCGACTCGCTCTGCTCGCTCGAGGCCTACGGCTAAGTTAATAAAGCGAGGTGAGAGTTTCGAGCGAACGATAGAGAGTCGAGAAATATTTATAAATAAGTCACTCGAAGCCTTCGGCCAAATTAAAACGTTATTATAAAAACAAAAATATGACTTTATTCAAAATTATTGGAGCTATTGGATTAGTCCTAATTTCGTTAGGTATTATTACAAAAAAAAGAAAGAATCAAGATATTTTATATATTGCTGGTGGACTTTGTCTTGAGGCGTATAGTATATATTTGGGGGATATTATATTTATAATTTTACAAATTATTTTTACAGTTGCAGCTATTTATGATTTAATAAAGATACGTATAAAACGTAGTAGAAAAACATCATAGTGACGACATCCTTTGTCCACTCCTCGCCCAAGGAAGGGATTGCAAGATGCAAGGTTGGTCTCAAAAAACGTTGGGGGTTGTCTATCTACTAATCATCGCTTGTTTGATCATGTCCGTGGTGAGCGTCAAGCCTGTTGCGGCCGATTCTCTTGAGTCAGCGCCGTATCTTCAGTCGCTTTCTGCGACTGTGCCGGTTTCGTACGTCGAGGAACGCCAGATTAAAACCGAGGAGCTCTCAGCGTTCATCGAGCAGCAATCGGATCTGCGTTTCGGAACGCAATACCTAGATTTCCGGGTTAACGCTGAAGGACTCAACGTTCGTCACTATCAGATCGATACTGGCGAGAATCTGAATAAGTTCGACAGCAAGGTCTTTGCGGATTGGGTGATCAACAGCACGAAGTCCTTGCGTGTCGGTGAGGAGTTCGCTCTGATCCGCTCACAAGAGGACAACTTTTTGCTCAACAAGGAGACTGGACAGCTGATCAGTTGTCCTTTCTTGCGAGAAGGACGTCCGCAGAGCGTTTTGAAAGCTGTTTCCGTTGGAGAACTGCTCAACCCGCGATACTTCGTGTTCATGTTTCAGCCAGAGACGTCGCTTTTGCGGATCTATCCGTTTGCGTCGCGAGCTGAATCGATCGAAGCACGAGATTTCGGACAGGCTGTGGTTACGCGGTACGTTGAGATTAACTTTCTCGAACAGATCAGTGAGAAGTCTGCAAATACAGAGTATTACCGACGAGCCGCCAAGTATTTTCAGCTGGTAAACTCGTTCCGGATCAAAGAAGATCAAGAAAATCCGCAATCCGCTTTTCTTTTGACGTTTTGGTCCATGTGTCGCGACGTCAAGGTAAGCGTTCTAGCGGATTGGCCTAAGTCTGTAATGTACGCCGACGTGAATTTCGGCGTGACGGCCGATCTTTACCGCGATTACCACAATGATCAGTTTGATCGGACGCAACAACAGTTCAATCCGCACGGTGATTACACTTTGCCGGGGAATGAACATCTTGGTACAATTGAAATCTCCCAATCGGGATTCCGATTTGGCCTGATGAAATAAACTCCACAGCTAAACGCGCATGGAGTTTTTGAATTGAACTGATCACAGTTCCTTTTTTCATTTGGAAAAAAATGATATAATTAAATCATCAAAAAATGGCTAATCAGATAGTTGGCCAAATCTCTTTTAATAAATTTTCTTCTTTTTATGAAAAATAAAAATCAAACAGGTTTTTCATTGGTTGAACTTCTTGTTGTCATTGCGATTATTGGTATTTTATCTACGTTAGCAGTTATTTATTTAGGTAGCGTAACAGAGAAAGCGCGTGATGCGCAAAGAGTCGACGATATTTCAAAATTATCAAAGGCAATGGAGTTGTATAAACAGCAAACTGGTAATTATATCCGTGCAAAAGGTAACTGTTTGGCTGGTGGGGCGGTTGATTTTCAAACAAATCTCGAACCACTAGTAACTCAATCCTTAATAGGGGAGATTTTATGTGATCCACTGGAGGAAAGAGGTAGTGGTATGGACAATTATTTTTATTTTAGTCCGGGACAAGATGCCTGGTGGGGTGTTACCACTTATTGCGGTTCAATTAGCGAAGATGATTTAGAGTATTTTTTCTTGTTTATGCCAGAAACAACAACTTTTGATTTAATGCCATTTAGCACCTCTGGTCCAATCACTGAAGTAGGTTGTGGTCCTGGTATTGGTACAGAAACTTGCTGCGTACCTGGTCCAAAAAAATAATTAATTACAAAAACTAACAGGCTTCAATCGCGGCTATGTTTTCAAGCCTTTTTAAAGGCCTCATTTAGCCCGCCAGCAACGCTATGCGTAGACATTGCGGGCTGGCCCCCTTTAGCCTTCTTTTCTTATGTTTCAAAGATTACACGACCTTTATCGACATTTACAGAACACTTTATTATGGTTTGTCGTTTATTTTGTACTGCAAACTATCATTTGGATAGCGCTAGCTATTTTAATTCTATTCTATCCTCAAGCACTTTTTGTAATCGTTGTAATTACCTTCGCATTACTAGCTGTTGTAAGTTTCTACTTTGCGCTAATGTTCATCCGGTACTCAATGAAGTTAAAAGACCTAAAGAAGCTTATTAAAAAATAGATTATTATGTTGCGGATGTGCGGATTCTTTGCAGATTATGCGGATTGACTAGCGTTCCTAGTTAAATCTGTAGATCGGTAGCAAATCCGTAATCCGCAGTACATTATGTCATCCATTAAAAAACTAATCATTCCAGTCGCCGGTTATGGTACTCGTTTCTTGCCAGCTACAAAAGCACAACCAAAGGAGATGTTGCCAGTTGTTGATAAACCGATTGTGCAATACGTTGTTGAAAATGCGGTCGCTGCTGGGATTGAAGATATTATATTAGTGACAGGTAGTGGTAAAAGAGCGGTAGAAGATCATTTTGGGTATAATTACGAACTGCAAAGTTATCTGCGAAAAGTTGGCAAGGACGATTTACGTCGAGAAATAAAAGCTATTGCTGACATGGCGAATTTTATTTACGTTCGACAAAAAGGTCCTTACGGGACTTGTACTCCAGTGCGTTGCGCTAAACCTTTGGTGCAAGATGAACCGTTTGCTGTTCTGTGGGGAGACGAATTTTTTCATACAGATGGTCCGTCTCATCTTAAACAGTTAATCGATGTTTATGAAGAGTATAAAAGCCCAGTCTTAACAGCTTACGAGGTTGATTTAGAAGGAACAAATAAATATGGTATAATAGATGGCAAGGAAATTAAAGAAAGGATTATCAAGGTTGATTCAATCGTTGAAAAACCTGGACCGAAAGAAGCTCCATCTAGATTAGCTTCTCTTGGTGGTTTTGTTTTCACACCTGATATCTTCGAAGAGATAGAATCAACTACGATTGGTAAAGGCGGAGAGCTCTGGTTGACTGATGCGATATTTAAACTTGCACAGAAGCGAGACGTTTACGCCAAGAAAGTTGAAGGAACTTATTATGATACTGGTTCGAAAATTGGTTACTTAAAAGCAAATATCGAAATGGCGTTGAGACGAGATGAATTAAAAGAAGAGTTTGCTCAATATTTAAAAGAATTAGATATATAGCTTATGCAAAAGAGGGGATATTTCCACAAAGTCGTTACTATTTTTACAATAGTGGCAGTTTTAGTTTTAATCACAGGTTGTACAAAGGGAGGGGATAGTAGTGCGCAAAAAGCGTACCAACCAACAACTTTAGTTTATTGGAGTGTTTGGAATGATGAAGATATGATGCGAGATCTGATCTCTGATTATCGGAAAATTCGGCCGAACGTTTCAATTGAATATAGAAAAAAACTTTACGATACTTACGAGCAAGAGTTACTCGAAGCAATGGCTGAAGATCGAGGTCCAGACGTTTTTTCAATTCATAACACTTGGGTTAATAAGTATCAGAATAGACTTTTACCTTTGCCTGCAACTACTCGTGTTCCGATAAAGTATATGGCTGGATCTATTAAGAAAGAAGAAGTTGTTGAATGGCAATCTAAGAAGTCAATTACTCCTTACGGAGTAGAACAGACCTATTTAGATGTTGTGGCGCCAGACGTTATTCTAGAAACAGATATCAGTGAAGATAAGACTCCGAATATTGTTGATAAAGTTTATGCTTTACCATTAGCGATTGATAATTTAGTCATGTTTTACAATAAAGATCTGTTGAACTCTTCAAGTATTCTTGAACCAGCGGATAATTGGGTGACTTTTTCAGAACAGGTTAAGAAAATGACTCGAATTGATTCTGAATCTGGTGACATTTTAATTTCAGGTACAGCCTTAGGTACAAGTGAAAACATTCCAAGAGATTTTGATATAGTTTCTTTGTTAATGATGCAGAACAGAGCTCAGATGACTGATGAAAATGGTTTTGCTACGTTTGCTAGCAATGTTACAGGTGTTTCTCAAAATCCTGCGATTGGAGCTCTTAATTTCTATACTCAATTTGCTTCTCCACTGTTTCAAACGTACTGTTGGAACAGTGATCTGCCTGATGCGTTTACTGCGTTTAGAGACGGCAAGGTTGGTTACTTTTTTGGGTATAGTTATCACCGAGACTTACTAGATTCTTCAGCACCAAATTTAAATTACGGAATTGCTCCGATGCCTCAGGTTGGTCAACAGCAAAAGGCAAACTACGCAAGTTATTGGGTAGAGTCAGTTTCAAAAAAGACAGATCAATCAGATTACGCTTGGGACTTTATTCAGTTTATTACTGACGAAAAGAACGTCACTAGTTATTTAGAAAAAACAAAAAAACCAACAGCTCTGCGGTCAACTAAGATAGTAAATTCTCAGTTAGAAGATCCAGCTACAATGGTTTTTGCAGAACAGATCTTCACTGCGACTAGTTGGTATAGAGGCAAGGACGTGGTTGTTGCTGAAAAAGCTTTCGCACAGATGATTGATAATACTTTAATTGCTGAAGAAAAGATTAATAAGATTTTAACTCAGGCTGTTTCACAGGTGAATGGGAGTATAAGGTAGTCAAAATCCGAAATTCGAAAATTTTAAAACTCGAAACTCGAAATGCGAAACTCGGAACCGATATCTAAAACAAGAAAAAATATAAATTAGAAAATATAGTGAGATATGTTGAATAAAAAAATTTTGGTTGGTGTTTTGTTTGTGATGATGATGGGGATTTTTTTACCTGTTCTGCAAACAAATGCTGCTTTGCCAACGTTGATTCCGAAAGAGTGTCGAGGGAAACAGAACCTAGTGAAGTGTGAATCTTGTCCTGCTTTGCAAGAGAATCGGGATAAATGTTGTTGTGATTTAGGGTCGGTTGAGTTGGCTGCGATCACTGTTGCGCAGATTGTTATTGGGATTACAGGATCTATTCTGTTGTTGATGTTTGTGTTGGGCGGTATTTTATTCACGCTGTCAGGTGGTCAACAAGATAAGATTAAAAAAGCAACTGATATAATAAAAAATTCAGTGATTGGTCTAGCAATTATCTTGCTGGCTGGAGTTGCCATCAGGATTTTATTACAAGTTCTAAGTGGAGTTAAATAATTGTTTATATGAAAAAAACATTAATAGGTATAATTATTATTTGTTGTGCTTTGGGCTTTACTCTGACTGTTGATGCCGCAGAGGTTGACCCTAACGTAAAAGCCATACTGGAAGCGGATAAACATATACAGGGAGTCGAACGAGCGGGCCATCTTTATACTGGAAATGAATTGGATACCTTGGTAGGTAAAATTATCTTCGGTTTGATGGGGATAATTGGTGTAATTGCTTTGTTGTTTTTCCTCTACGGTGGTATAATGTGGATGACTAGTGAGGGCGCTGACGATGTTCTCAAGAAAGCTCAAAAGACAATGATTTGGGCAGCAATTGGATTAGTGGCAGTGTTTTTGAGTTACGCTGTTGTTGTCCAGGTTTTTTCTTTTTCAGAAGAACTCTTTCCTGGTGATGTGACAATTGATCCATCTAATCCTGGAGCTTTTGATGGGCTTGATGACGCAACTCAGCGGGCAAGTGAGCCTGTTGATATTAATACAGGAGAAGAGATAAATTATGATTCAATTAATAATCCACTGTCCAGCTGTGATCCTAATGACTTGATGAGCCCAATGGAGGAACGTCAACGATTTGGTCATACTTGCGATTAAAATAATTAACTATATAAATTATGATGTTACTAACCTCAACAAAAACAAGACTGATTATGAAGGTTTGTGTTTTTGTTTTCATGTTAGCCTTAGTGGCTATGCCTGCCGTTTTTGCTGCAGATGATTTTGGCCTAACTGAAATTGCAACAGAAGCGGATTTACCGGGAGTTGATGGTGACGGTGATCTAAAAAGTACTATTGGAAGCCTTTTGAGTGTTATCCTTGGCTTTCTTGGTGTGATTGCTGTAGTCATTGTTCTAATTGGTGGATTTAAGTACATGGTGGCTGGTGGAAGCGAAGAAAAGGTTACTGATGCTAGAAAATGGATCATTTCTGGAATCATTGGTCTAGCAATTATCTTAAGTGCGTACGCTATTACTTCATTTGTTCTTACATCATTTGTTGATGCAAATAATGGAACAGGAGAATAATTCTTTCGGGGTAAAATCTTTTTACCCCGTTACACTAGTTACTTATTAATAATAGGTGTCTGGTGTAATGTATGAAAACACTCATATTATTTTCACTGATAATATCTACATTTATATTTTCCTTTTCTTTTTGTTTTGCCCAGGAAATAGAACCGATCAGGGTTCGAGATGGGTTGATTACTTCTTACAGAGAGGCTGATTTAAATACTGATAGTAGTACTGATTACAATAGATCACCAATAGATGTTATCTCAGCTACTATTAACGTGGCGTTAACTGTTATTCCTGGAGTGTATTTGATTTACGCTCTTTATGCAGGAATATTATGGATAACTTCATACGGAGAACAGCAAAAAGTAAAAAGAGCACGTGATATCTTAATAACAGGATCAATTGGTTTTGCTTTGGTTTATATGGCTGCTATGATAGTTTATGAAATCCTAGATTTAATTTTAACTAACTCATATGTATGATTAAAAAAATGAAATTGATAGGACTTTTAATTTGCTTGTTATTTATTTTTGTCCCAATGCTTGTCTTAGCGGAAGCTCCTGGGGCTGTTCAGAATAGTTTAGATGGAGTAAATCGAGCGCAGGAAGGAGCGCAGTTACCAGAGGGTAATTTATATAACGTTGTTGGTCGATTGATTGGCTATCTATTAAACATTGCAAGTATTATATTACTAATAGTCGTTGTTTATGCTGGAATCACTTGGATGACAGCTTCTGGTAATGAAGAGGGAGTAAAGAAAGCAAGAAGCATGATTATTCAAGCGTCAATTGGTTTGGCTGTTACTTTAAGTGCATACGCATTAACTTATTATATTTTTGCAAGAGTTCTAGGGGCTACTTTATAATTTTTATGTTAGTTAAGAAGATTGTAACTACATCCCTTATCATTATTTGTCTGATGTTTTTAGTTGGATTGTTTTCAGTTCCAGTGTTAGCTGAAGAAGGAACTTATAATTTAGATTATAAGTTGGATAGCAACGAATTAGTAAAAGCAAAAAAGGGAGCAGGATTGGAAGATGTTATTGACGACAAGACACTTGTTATTCAAATAGCCACAATGATGAGATTGTTTTCATCTCTTTTGGCGGTCGCTTTTGCGATTGTTGTTGTGTATGCGGGTTTTCTTTGGGTGAGAGGTGGCAGTGATCCTGAAAATGTTAATAAAGCTAAACGTTGGCTTCGAAATGGTGTAATAGGTATTTTCGTAGTTCTGTCAGCTTACGCTATTTCAAGTGCTGTTATAAATAGCTATGAACAAGGTCTTGATCAAGCCGCTGCAGATCAGTCTAATTCTGGCGGAATATCAGATAGAGAAAGAGCCGATAACACAAGAGAACAACGAAACGATGAATATATAAGGAAGGGGTTTTGGGATAGAATGTTTGATTGGTAATAATAAAAAATTTAACTATGTTTAGAAAAACGTTTTTAACATTTATAATTTTTATCGCAGTTTGTTTTGTTTTTGTTCCAGTGGTATCCTTTGCCGCAGAACCAAATCCTCAGCACTTAGATAATTTTATAGAAATCGGTGACGGTATTTACGGAGAAGATAATGTGATTAATGAAGATAGTTTGATCTTTAATGTTGGGACAATGATCAGAATTCTATTAGGAACCTTGGGCATTGCTCTAACAATCATTATTGTTTACGCAGGTTACCTTTGGTTGACTGCTGGTGGAACAGAAGCTCAAGTTACAAAGGCGCGTGCTTGGATAACTAATGGTATTATTGGTTTAGTTATTACTTTGTCCGCTTTTGCTATTACTGAATACGTAATTGCTCGATTGGGCGGAGTTTAATAATTATTTGAATTTATAATTAATAATATAACTTATGAAAAAAATTACTACACTATTTGTGTTGTTCGCCTTAGTTTTTGGGGTTGCTATTATGGCTGCACCAACCTTTGCGTTAGATGGTGATTTAGCAGAGAACATTAGAGCAAACACTGAAGACATTGGAGAGACTGTCTATGGTGAAAGCGCTAATGAAGGAGATCTACTTACTGCAAGAATTGCTGAAATTATTAAAGTTGTACTTGGCTTTCTAGGTGTTGTTGTTGTTATCATCGTTATTTATGCAGGATTCCTATGGATGACTGCTGGAGGAACTTCTGAGAAAGTAGAAAAAGCAAAATCTTGGATGATCAATGCTGTGATTGGTTTAGCTATTATCCTAAGTGCGTACGCAATTACTGACTTTGTCATTGAGAGACTACTTGAAGCTGCTGGTTAATTTACAATTTAAGGTTAGGAGGCCTCGTTTGCCTCATCTAGCCTCATAACTATATGAAGAAAATGGTCGTTTACTTAATTCTTTTATTGGTTGTTTGTAGTAGTTTTTCTGTTTTCTCAAATACTGTTTCAGCAAATGAAGGAGCACCTTCTATTGTAGAATCATTACAAGATGAACATGAACTATTAGGTAACTCTCTGGGTGAAACTGACAGTCCAACCTTAACAGTGCGAGTAGCCGGGATCATAAGAGCAATTTTGAGCTTTATTGGTGTTTTACTTGTTATTATAGTGATTTATGCAGGATTCCTATGGCTGACAGCCGGTGGAACTCCAGAGAAGGTTCAGAAAGCCAAAGATTGGTTGATCAATGCTGTGATTGGAGCTGCAATTGTCTTAGCTGCTTACGCTATAACTGATTTCGTGATTGAACAGTTGATCCGATCAGCCGGAGCCCCTACAACATAAAAAGAATTATACTTACCAAAAATCCTTCGCAGTGAAGGATTTTTGTTTTGTTTGTTCTTTTTATCCAGTTATTATCTGTAGCTATGTTTTAGGCATTATCCCAACTAAGTCACTCCGGACACTGATCCGGAGTTTGGCCAGATTGGAGGGCGCATGTGTGTATTAGTAATCCTTAATTATTAGATTTTATTTGATGCGTTCGTCTTTCGAACTCCGTCCGACTTACTTTTTGGATTCAAAAAGTAAGCAAAAAAATTTGGGGGTGAATAATTCGCGAAGCGTTGTTTTGTTAAGTGGTTCTATTTACGGCGAAATTCAGCCCCCAAACCCCCGATTCTATTTTTGTCTTATTAGCTTAATTCATCTCACCATATTTTAGGCATCATCCCCATTATGTCACTCCGGACCCGTCTGCCCTCCGTAGTTTTCTAAACGAAGGAGGGATTCGGAGTTTGACCAGTCAAGAGGCTGTACCGTTTTTCGTAATTAATTTTATCTAACTACATTTGTAAATTCGTAACGGATTTGTAATTTTGTGTTCCAATACACGGTTTTAAAAATAAAAAATTCCCTCCAAGCATGGGAAAGGGAACTTTTTATCTCGGGACTCTCACCCGATTGGTTTAAAGAACATACTGACAGAACCGTAGAGAGGTTCCTATTATGCTTGCATAAGTTTTTTGAATTTTTCAACTAACGCAACTGGGGTAGGATCTATTTCGTACTGAAGAGCCAGGTAGTAAGAGCTCCATAATCCTAGTACGAGTGAGTTCAATAATTTTTCAAAAACCGTTTTTCCTTGCATTGTTATTATTTCAGTCTCTATATCTAAAACTTTGTCTAATGTATCCATTCGTTTTTGTATACGAGGATGATCGCCCTCATCTTTTAATACAATTATCTTGTACTCTGCTAACTGTTTTGTAAAGCCAATCATCTCATTGTGATTCATCTCAGGAATGGCGTTCCAGAAACTCTGAATCTTGCTGTTCTCGTTGAAATTGATTTTCCAAACCATTGGAACATACTTCCATTGATTTGAACTGTATATGATTGGAACTTTATTTTCTAATGATTTCGCAAGTCTTATTCCATCTTCTTGTATTTGATTAATTTTTGCAAGACAGTTATTCACACCTTCTTTCAGTTCGTCAAAATTTATGTCTACTAATCCAGAATTTGCGAGTATTTTTAACATTGCTCCAACAACATATCCATAGGCCATCCGAGGTTGTTTTGTGTCTGGTACTTTTACGAACATGTAATCTTTTTCCTTCGCAATCTTTTCTAACTCACCTCCGTGAGCAATGATAACGATCTGTTTCAATCCTTTTTTCTCAGCTTCAGCTAGAGCACTTAACGTTTCCTCTGTATTGCCACTGTAACTATCAAAAAAACCGCACCA
>JABHMO010000041.1 GCA_018693855.1 Candidatus Falkowiibacteriota bacterium | reverse complement strand
GAGCTGCTAGTTAAAAAAGATGTATTAGAGAAGATGAAGAAATCTCGCTTGCTTGTTGAGTTAGGATTGGCTGTTCGGGATGAAGCGAAAATTAAAGTTAGACAACCTCTAGAGTATCTTTGGTATCGTTCGGAAAATTTAGGAGATGAATACAATTTAATTATTGCAGAAGAGTTGAATGTTAAAGAAATTAAAGCAGTTGAAGCAATTAGTGAAAAAGCTAATCGAATAACAAAAGAAGAAAATGGTCTTGAAGTTACTTTGAAAACTGAAATTTCTGACGAGCTTCTTTTGGAAGGGTTAGTTAGAGAATTAACAAGACAGATAAATAGTCTTAGACGAAAACAAGGTTTAACAATTGAGGATAAAGTGAAATTGGTTTATAATACAAAGGGATTGAACCTTCAAAAAGTTTTCGCAAATCAAGAACTAGTTGAAAAACTAAAATCAGCTACTCTGTTAACCGAAGTTGAGTCAGGTGACGCCGAAATCGAAGTCAAAGTCAACGACGAAGAGATAAAGATTACTTTAGTTGATTAGTTCTATTTATTATTTACTTTAATCTTTTCCCTTTTAACTTTCCACTTCCTATGGATATCGGTATTGAATCTGGTCAAGCTAAAAAAAGTGAGTTCTATAAATCATCAAAAAAGATTGTAATCGTACTTCTTTTGGTTTTTGTATTCTTTATCTCGGTCATCTATCGTGTTCAAACAAAGTACAGCTCGAAAATTGTAGATAAACAGAGTTTGACTCCTCCAAATATCGCACTTGTTTTTGGAGCAGGACTTGAAGCAAAGGGTGTGCCAAGTGATGTTTTGAAAGATCGTATTTTAACGGCGATTAAACTGTATCAGGACGGGCGAGTTGGGCGATTCATTATGAGTGGTGATAATAAAGATCCTGATCACAACGAAGTCCAAGCAATGAAGAACTATGCTATTGAGCAAGGGTTACCGGAAGAAGTAATTATTACAGACGGTGCTGGACTTAGCACCAAGACTGCGTGTCTACGTCTCAAAGAACAGTTCAATATTACAAAGGCAATCTTAATTACCCAGAAATATCATCTACGTCGAGCACTGTATGTCTGCAATGAAGTTGGCATAGACGCAACAGGTGTCGTCGCCGAAGATCGAGGCTATAGAAACCAACTTAAGTATACTGTCAGAGAACTTCTAGCCAGTGTGAATGAGTGGGCTCAGTTTAACATACTGTTTAAGTAATCCGCGCCCCTGTCATTTCGACCGAAGTTTCTTATGTAATAAAGAAACGAAGGGGAGAAATCTGTTCCCCTTACCTTACAAAAACATTTAAACATAATTTAAAAACTATGACAATAAAAGAAATCTTTGATCTTGGTATTGAGCTAGGTATAAAAAACGACCTTAGAGGTTCAGCAAAGGTGAAAAAGAATTTAAAAAGAGTTCAAGATCAGTTTGACAACCTTGACGCAAAAAAGAAAAAGGACTTTGATAAACAAAGACTTGAAAATCCATACATGGATAGTCAGATTCTTTTCGATAGCAAAAAAGAAGTAAAAAAAGTTTTAGTTGGAGTTGATATTGATACTTCAGAACTATTACTTGCAAAAGAACTTGGAGATATTGATTTAGTGATTGCTCATCATCCGATTGGTAAAGGGTTATCACATCTTCACGACGTCATGCATTTGCAGGCAGAGGTGATGGCTGATTATGGTGTGCCTATTAATGTCGCTCAGTCTTTATTGAAAATTAGAATCGATGAAGTTGCTAGAGGAGTTAATCCTGCTAATCATTATAAAACACCGATGGCAGCTGAGTTATTAAAACAAGGTTTGATCAATGTACATACACCTTGTGATAATTTAGTGGCATCGTTTCTAAAGAAAAACATTGAAAACAAAAAGTTTGAATATGTTCACGAAGTATTAGAAGCATTAGGCAAAATTCCAGAGTATGAAATCGCAAAAAAACAGGGTATTGGACCTAGACTATTTGCCGGTTCACCTGAAAACTACTGTGGTCGAATTGCTATTACAGAAATTACTGGAGGCACAGAAGGTTCAGCTCAAATGTATGAAAAGTTAGCAGCTGCAGGCGTCGGTACAATTATTGGGATGCATATGAGTGAAGAGCACAAGAAGGAAGCTGAGAAACATCACATTAACGCAATCATTGCAGGACATATCTCTTCAGATTCTATTGGTATTAATTTATTTCTTGATCAGCTAGAAAAGAAAGGTATTGAAGTTGTTGCCAATTCTGGATTGATTAGAATTAAACGATAAAAAGATATTTACCAGAAAATTAAAGTAATTGAAAACCTCCACTCGCAAGGCGAGTGGAGGTTTTGTGTATCAGACAGCAACCGGGAACGGTTGCGTTTCAAGTGCTGTTCTTTGTCCGAAGGTTTCCTCGAGTTCTTTTAGTGTCGTTTCGAGAGAGATTCTGTCTCGATGGTAGTTGTAGATCACGAATTCTCCTGGATGAATGAAAAATTGCTCAGAGTCAAGGTCTGGTGCATGATTAAGTAATCGCTCATGGAGACTCTTAAGACTGATTTGTTCTCCGTCTTTTCGAGTGCTTGTGACTGCGAGGACATTAGGATGTTGAGTCACAAACATTGATAATTCTGCCCATCGTAGTCGACGACTTACAGCGTGACGAACTCTTTTTGGCCAGTACGTCATTTCGTCGAATACTGCAACTTTGTGCTCGCCTACGAAAAAGACCTTATCTGGATCCTCTTCTATCTGCTTATATTTCTTGATAATGTTACGACTGATGACTTCATCAAGGTAATATGCACGAACTAGTTGCCGCATGATCTCTGTACGTCTCTCTGGTGTGATCGCTTTTATTTGAACAAGCTCTAAAAGCGTTTTATACCAATAGATCAATTCCCAAGGCCCATTTTGGCAATGGGTTATTTGGAAACCAGTTCCAAGTGTTTTATTCGTTAATTCGACAATTTTGCTGAGCTTTTGAATTTGTTCTAATGCCGTATTATTTATTTTTAGTCGTCCGGTTTCCTCGTTGAAAGCTCTCAAATCTTGAAGCACTATATTGTGAGCAATCTTCGGTACTTGACCAGAGAATGCACTAGCTTCATGTAGGAACGAGTCAATGATTTCTTGTAGTTCTCCGCCCGCCTCTATTTGACGTGGGGGAATGTACCCAGGAACGGTCTCATACCCGCTCATTTCTCCTGATTTTTTGACCCACCAGGCTTGCAGTAGAGTGAGACAAAGATGAATCTTGTCGAACTCACTGATCTCTTCAAGATCAACCATTGTCTGCAAGGAATACAGGGGCGATGTTATCTGAGAAGGGAAATGATCGCCTTGTGTAATGACAAATTTTGTGCTAAAAGCGTCATTAACTTTTTGGACTGCTTGGCGTAGCATCCCAAAAGCTTCTGCCACTTCTACATTCTGTACATTTACATGTGCATCGAGACGATCTGCAAATTCAGCCATTCGTCTGTGCAACTTCAACGCAGTTCCTTCGTAGTTATCTTTTTCATGCTCGAAAATCATTCTAGTTGAGCTTGACCCTCCAAATTGGTGATGATCATAGTTGTGCTTTTTGGGATCCCAATAACGACCATTATCAACATGGGCCAATTTAGCATTTGCTGGCGAATTTCGTGGTAACACTTCTCGTCGCTGTCCCGCTTGCACGGGCGCTACCCCAAAAGCGTCACTGAGCCACGAGAGGCCGAATCGCTTCATCAGTTTCGCGATTCCGAGAAAAGCGTCCATATCTGAAAAGTAGTGCGGTACAAAAACTGGAAAGATCTGCATGACGGATCCTTTCCTTCTTAGGGTTTAGATGTTAAAGAAACATTAGAAACATTAAATTATATCAATAATACGCAAAAAAGTCAACCCAAATGATGAGTTGTTGCTATTTTAGTATATTTTTGCTAAAATTAGAGTATATGAAGAGACCTGAATTACTGGCACCTGCTGGTAACTTAAAAAAGCTTAAATTTGCGCTAAATTATGGGGCGGACGCTGTTTATTGCGGTGTACCTGATTTTTCTTTGCGAGTACGTATAAATCAGTTTGATATGCGATCTTTGAAGCAAGGTATTGAGTACGCGCATAGCTTAAAAAAGAAGGTTTACGTGACAGTTAATATCTTTGCTCATCAGAAACATCTAAAGAAACTAGAGTCATATATTTTGAAATTAAAACAGTTGAAACCTGACGCACTAATAGTTTCAGATCCAGGTGTGATTGTTGTAATTAAAAAAGTCTGGCCAAAAGCTGAGATTCATCTTTCAACTCAAGCTAACTGTACTAATTCAGAAGCTGTTAAGTTTTGGGCGAAGCAAGGTGTTAAAAGAATTATTCTTGGTCGGGAGGTTACATTAAAAGAAATAAAAGAGATACACAGAGCGGCTCCAAAAGTTGAGTTGGAATGTTTTGTTCACGGCGCAATGTGTATGAGTTATTCTGGTAGATGTTTGTTGTCAAAATTTTTTACAAATAGAAGTGCGAATCTTGGAGATTGTACTCAGCCGTGTCGCTGGGAGTATAAAACTTTTCTGCAAGAAGTGAAAAGACCTGATGAACTGTTGCAAATAGAAGAAGATGAACATGGAAGTTACATTATGAACTCTAAGGATCTTTGCTTGGTTGAATATTTAGATGAACTTGAGAATGTAGGGATTTGTTCGTTCAAGATTGAGGGGAGAGCGAAGAGTATTTATTATTTAGGAACGGTCGTAAATTCTTATCGGCAAGGGATGTATTCAAAACTCAAAACGCGAAACTCAAAACTACAATTAAAGAATGAATTAGAGAAGACTCAGAATAGAGGGTTTACGTCAGGGTTTATATTTGGTAAGGAAAAATGTGAACAGTTAGATAATAAAAGTCACGAGACGGTTGATTGGGAATTTTGCGGGGAAGTATTGATCGATAAAGAAAGAAGTAGCCGCGAATCCGCATTCGCGTCTACTAAAAAACCCGTAAAAGTAAAAATCCATAATCAGATGTTTATCGGTGATCAGTTGGAGTTTGTTGTGAAGGGTGAAGATTGTTTTCCTTATAAAGTCAAAAAGATGTATAATGAGGACATGGAAGAACTAAAGGAAGCGCATGGTGGACAGGGCGTGGATGTTTATTTAGAAATGGAAAGAGAATTGTTAGAAATGACGCTCGTTAGAAGAAAGATTAAAGTGAAAAAGTAAATTCACGCGGACTTCTTGACGGTCGTAGCTTCGTAAGCGAAGACTGTTAGTCCGCGATAAGAGTCTATCCAAATCAAAAATCCCGAATGTGACGGGATTAGAGGCGGTCAGTTTGACCAAAAGTAAAGAGCGTAAAGATATGAATGAAGACTCAGAATAAAAACGAGGACTGAGACAGCAAGTAATATTAGTAACAAAAGGAACTTTTCAATTTTCATCATGCGTCTAGTAGCTTGTCGTATCTTCTTGTGGAAAATATTGCTTAGTGCAAATTGAATTGCTAAAAGAAAAGTAAACGTTCGCAAGTAATAATTCCCAAAGAAAATTGATAATGAAAAGCAGGCTATTGAGAAAACTATGAGGTAAGTTAGAAAAATGGATAGTCCTGATTCCTTGATTTTGGTTCTGAGGTCTTGCCAAGTATTTCCGTGGTGTATTGTTTTTGTCACGAGAACCTCCTTGTTGGGGGATAGCGAACAATTAACTTATTAAAAATATGTTATCTTATATAAAAGGACAAGTCAAATTAAAAACAGAACAGTTCT
>JABHMO010000040.1 GCA_018693855.1 Candidatus Falkowiibacteriota bacterium | reverse complement strand
GGATAGTTTGCAATATCAATTGGATTTTTTGTTAATGCTTTGAAAAGCGTGGATTTACCAACGTTTGGTAAACCGACTATTCCGATACTAAATGACATAGTTTCAAAATTCGAAATTCGAATAGTTCAAATACGAATATTATATTAATAATTACCGTAAATAAGTAAATTAATTATTTCTTTTCTTTTTTTCTAATTATTGCACCAAATATATTCATTAACTCATCTGCTTCATTTCTTAATTCTAACCTAAGCTCATCAAGATCATGGTCGTTTTCAACATCAATCAAGTTAAGCCAGTAAATAGTCTCTTTTGCCTCTTTTCTACAAATTTTTATTCGATAAATAAAATCTTTACCACTTAGTGACTCATTCGCTTCGATATAATTTGCTCCAACAGAACTAGCCGACCGAATTATCTGCTTTTGATATTCCTTGTTATGAATACTGTATTTGATTCTTTTTGTAAACTCTCTTAATTGTTTAGCAAAAGCAAGAGTCCTTTGTTCTAAATCATAAATAGGCATATTTTCGAATTTTTAAATTTTCGGGCTTCGGATTTTAAAAAGACGGATTTCACTCCGTCTTTATATCATATAATAGAAATAATTTCAACTACTCGGCATCAAGCGCTTTTGTTAACTCTTCAAGTGCCATATAGTCCTCTGCTAGGATGAATGTTGCTAAAATCTTTTCAAAATCTTCTCTATACTTAAAGTAGTTCTGAGCTTTTTTATTTGTAATGTTAAAGGTAGCTCTATAAATGTTATCTTCGCTTAAAATTAGGATTGTTGGGATCTTTTCATCATTGCTATCAATATTAATGAAGTAAATCATTGTGAAACTGTCTGTTTCATAGCTATCTAGTTCATCAAGTTCCTTAAAGATCTCATATTTTTCATCGAGAGTAAGTGAGATAAAATCTGCGTAATCAGTTTTAATTGTTACTGCATTAATATAATCTGTCTGTTTCTTTGGTTGAAGTGTAACAATCTCTTCTCGTTGATCACCATCATCAGTTTCTTTAATATTGATAATTGGATTTACAGCTTCCCAATCTTTTGGATAACTTGCTACAAAACTTAGATCATCACTTTTCAAAACTTCCCAATCCATAACTTCAGGCGCTCTTGGTATTTCACGAGTTTTATCAAAAAGATCAATCACGATATCTTTGTTATAAGCATTCTCTTCTTCCATCTGCTTTGATTTCTCGCTCAACGCTTTTAACTCATCTTCGAGCTGTTCTAGCTGTCCTTCAATACCTTGATCCTGTCCAAATCCAGTATTTGATAGTTCCTTGAACTTGTCCTTTGTATAGCCAAATAAAATACCTATTATTCCTAGAATAATAACCATGCCAACAATAAACATGAAAACGCTACTCTGTTCTGAATCCTTTTTTCGACTTTTTGTTGCTTTTTCTTTTTTCGCCCCTGCCTTACTTTTTGATTTTTTTCCCTCTTTTTGTTCTAATTCTTCTGCCATATGAATATTGTTAATTTATCACCCCCTGTTTATTAACCATATTTTACCATGATAAGAATTAATTGCAAACAATCTATCCAGAGTTATATATTTGTAAAATAGCCCTAAAAAGTCTATAATTGTAAGGAAGTCCAGCTTACGACAAAGCAAAACTTACAAAAATAAACTATTGTTATATGACTAATAGCGCTTCAATCGAAGATCTTCTAAATGAAGATTCAAAACAAAAGATATCAAAAGAGCCAAAACAGAAAAAAACTGATGATAAAAAGACTAGTTCAGGTTCACAGTTGTCACAGAAATTAAAAGATGTAGATATTAAAGACAATGAAGCAAAAGTTGCCGCAAAAGCAGCTGTTCTTCAATTGCCGTACATTGATCTAGCGATCTTTCCAGTTTCTGGCGATGCACTACAAACTATTCCAGAGAATATTTGCAAGAAAAACAACGTAGTCTGTTTCGTAAACACAGGTGAACAGATTCGATTAGCAACGACTGATCCCAAAAATCCAGAGATTGAAAAAATGACTCACGCATTAGCAGAAGCACATCATGCCAAAGTTGAACTGTACTTTATGTCAAAAAGAAGCTTAGAAAAAGCTCTTGAGATTTACAATAAATTACCAAAATATAGAAAACCAGCACCTGGATTAGAGATTACTGAAGCTGATTTAGAAAAATTCAAAGAGATCGCAACTGATTTGAAAAAGCTAGAAGAGAATATTCAAAAAGTAGATATTACAGAATTAGTATCATTAATCGTTGCTAGCGCAATGCAAGCAAGAAGTTCTGACATTCACATTGAAGCAGAAGAAAAAGATGTCAAAATACGATTCAGAATTGATGGAGTACTTCATGATTCAGCAGCCATTAACAAGGATCGATGGGAAAAGATAATTTCTAGAATAAAATTGTTAGCAAAATTGAAAGTAAACATCAACGATAAACCACAAGATGGTCGATTTACTATTTTAACAAAAAAAGAAAAGATAGATGTTCGTGTTTCAACACTGCCAACTAACTGGGGAGAAAGTGTTGTAATGAGATTGCTAGGTTACAGTGCTGCGAGTTTAACTTTTGAAAGTTTAGGATTAGTTGGACAATCATTCGAAAAACTAAAAGCGCAAACAGAAAGACCAAATGGAATGATTATTACAACTGGGCCAACTGGTTCAGGTAAAACAACAACCTTATACGCAATCCTAAGTAAATTAAACGCAGAAGGAACAAAGATCATCACACTTGAAGATCCAATCGAATACAAAGTTGAAGGACTAAATCAAAGTCAGATTGATCATAGCAAAGGATATACTTTTGTTGATGGATTACGATCAATTCTTCGTCAAGATCCTGATGTTGTGATGGTTGGTGAGCTCCGAGATACAGAAACGTCTCAAGTTGCTATTAATGCAGCGCTAACAGGACATTTGGTAATTTCAACTCTACATACAAACGATGCGTCAGGTGCTATTCCAAGATTTTTAGCAATGGATGTAAAACCGTTTTTACTTGCACCTTCATTAAATGCCGTAATTGGTCAAAGACTTGTTAGACGAGTTTGTGAAGACTGTAAAGAAGAAGTCGCACTTGATGAAACACAAACAAGCAAAGTTAAAAAAATACTAGAAGCAATACCTGAAGACCATCCAGATCGACCAGACTTAAACAGTCTTAAGTTTTTTCACGGTAAAGGTTGCGATTCATGCAATGGGTTAGGTCTCAAGGGCAGAGTTGGAATCTATGAAATTATGATCATGGATAAACAGATTGAAGAACTAATACAACAAGAAAAAGTTTCCGAATACGATATGAAAGAAATCGCCATCAAAAACGGTATGATCACAATGGTTCAAGATGGTTTAATAAAATCACTTCAAGGAATTACAACGGTTGATGAAGTGTTTAGAGTTAGTGAATAATAAATTAACATGAAAATATATGAACAAACGTTTCGGAGGGCCAGAACACTTTACACCTCACGTTGAAACAGGAGGAATGTACGAAGAACGAATTTTCGGAAAAGCAAAGGCACTAAGTCAGGACTTACAAGAGAGAGCTGGTCGATTACACATGAAATTACTAGAAAAAGCAGGTAAAATAAATAGTCCATCCAAGAAACCTGGTTGGATACCTTTTTATGACGCTCTTCGATTAGCAAAACAGCAACAGCCATGGAAAAACCCAAACTTACCTGACAAACCTGTTCCTGGAGACCTACTTGATGCTATTGCAACAAAGCTCAATATAGCTGACACACCAGATGATGAATTATTAAAATTTTATACTGCCGTTGGAACGCCCTTAGATACATTTCACGGGACTGATGCTTTAATTGAATATCTTGGAACTAGAGTCTTAATGGACATCACGCTAGACCCTGTGAAAAAGACCTTTGAAGACTCAGATGTTTTTGCAGGTAAAATGATCATGGATGAATTACCAGAACCAGAAAAAGATCAAGAAGCGTACGATCTAGCAATTGATAAGTACGCTGAATTCATAGTTCAAGCAATTAACAGACAACTAACAGAAAAAAAAGAAAAGAAACTGCCAAACAATGCTTCTACCTTCATGGATCCAAACTTCATGTAATAATTTAGATATATAAAAATACGATTTTGGGAAATTTCGTATTTTTTATTGAAATTCACGAACTATTGACAAAAAAGCCAAAACGTAGTAATATAACATGTTCATTCATCAACCAAGGGGAGTACAAAAGTGGCTACTACTCAGAATGTAAAACAAGAAACAGGACAGATTACAGAACGATCAAACACGCTACGATGCAAAAGATGCTATGGCGAAGTAAAAATTGACGATACAGAGTATGTGACAGGAATGTTGGAGGCAGCAAACGCCCGAAACGTTGAACCTCATGGAATCGTTTTTACATACCCCTATTGTCTTGCGTGCATTAAAATAGGAGAAATGCACCCCAAATATATACCGCCGACCATATCTCGGAGGCTAACACAAAACACAAATGCCGGATCAACTCATTGACCCGGCATTTTAAAATTAACAAAAGTTTAATTAGAAGAATTTTGATTTCAACTCAAAGTTTTCGTCAATCATAATCCGTCTTTTGTGACGACTTAGAGCATCAATCTTAAACGTATAAAATTTTATATTATGAGTTTTTAAATAGTGACCAAGACCAACTCCCCACTCAACTAAAACAACCGTTTTTTTATCTCCAAAATCTTCTAGAGCTCCCGAATCAGCCAACTCTCCAATATCAAGGCCACGATAAGTATCAATATGAACAAATTTTTTAATATCATTTTCATTCCCTCTGACTTTGTACTTTTTCATTATCACAAAAGTTGGACTAGTAACATGTTTACTAATACCTAAACCTTTAGCAACACCTTGAACAAAAGCTGTTTTACCAGAACCAAGATCACCATTTAATAAGATGACCTCACTCCCTTTCAAACTTTTGCCAACTTCTTGACCAAAAATTGTTGTTTCATCTTTACTTGAAGTTAGGACTTCCATACGAATTAAATATAATATGTTGAATCGATTGTATTATAGCAGAGTAAATTTATTTTGCGAAGCAAGCTACCAGTTAACCGGTTAACCTAGCTGCGCCAGCCCGCAAAGCTACAGCGTTGCTGGGGGCTGTTAATCAGTTAATCGAGTTAACCAAACAACTTTATATTAGTATGGCCATTCGCCTGCCTTGCCGACCTGTCCGTCGTAGCTGTTAGCGAAGTCGGAAGCTCTAAGCAATTAAGAGCGAAGGCAGGTATAATTCGCCTCTCGATTCGCTACTCTCACTCGAGGCCTCGAACGGACGTAGGAAGTTGAGAGGCATGCATTCGCAGATAGCATTACACCAACTCCCAATTAGGATCAGCTGTTAGCTTGGTTGGGTCGATATAGTCTTTGTCCTTTGCGTGATAATAACCAGCTATGGCGATCATTGCGGCATTATCTCCCGTCATAGACAACTCTGGATACAAAAATTTTAATTGAGGAAAGTTATCAGAGACTTCAACTTGAAAACGTCTTTGCAGCTCTTGGTTTGCGCTGACGCCTCCACCTAAAATTAGTGTTTTAACTTTATATTTTTCAACAGCCTTCAAGGTTTTACTAACTAGAACATCACAAACGGCATCTTGAAACTCTCTTGCAAAAGTAGCTCGCTGCTTCGGAGTGGCTAAACCTTTTTCTTCTAACTCTCTCCAGTCATAGAGCACAGCTGTCTTCAATCCTGAAAAACTCATATCAAAATCTTTGGAATTCATCATTGGGCGAGGTAATTGTGTTTTTCGAATTTCGAATTTAGAGTTTCGAGTTTTTGCAGCTTCAATCGAAATCGCTGGACCGCCAGGATAGCCTAATCCCATAATCTTGGCAGCCTTATCGAAACACTCCCCTGCTGCATCGTCGCGAGTTTGTCCTATCAGTTTGTATTTACCTGGTTCTTTAACGTGAATAATCTGAGTGTGTCCGCCAGAAACAACTAAAGCGACTGCAGGATAGTCAATTTTATTTTTTTCAAGCACTGCTAGGACATGACCTTCAATATGATTTACTTTGATTAAAGGTTTTTTGTAAACTAACGCAAAACTTTTTGCAGTTTCAACCCCGACCATCAATGAACTGATTAAACCTGGTCCACTACAAACAGCAATTGCGTCTATTTGATCAATCTTTACATTTGCATTTTTTAATGAGTTCTCAATAACGGGCAAAACGTTTTTCACATGCAATCGAGCTGCGACTTCTGGAACAATACCGCCAGTCTTGGCATGAGTTTTTACTTGTGAAGAGATTACGTTTGAAAGTATATTAAAACTGCCTCTGTTGATTTCAACTACAGAAGCTGATGTTTCGTCGCAGGAAGATTCTATACCGAGGATTTGCATATAAAAGGAATAAATAACAAATAGCAAATGACAAATAGCAAACAAATTTCAATATTTAAAGTTCAAATTCTAAATTACAAATAATTCTGTGATTTTAGTGAATAAAACTGAGTCTTTTTTGTTAATAATTGTTAACAATAAGTCCAATTTTCAACTTAAATATAACAAATTTAGATAAATTTGTCTATGGCAGAAAAGCCGTACTATTGACAAAATCGATCAAATCCTCTATACTACAAAGTCCAAGAGCTAGTCTGTCCAGTCAAATTTCCTCCAAATTGTTCTACTCTTTGAAAGGAGTGGCTCAATGATAGAGATCAAAAGCGGCAAAGGAGGATGCCATGACTAAACGTAAGGACAGAGAGCCACGGACTACGCGTCTCCAGGATCAATTGGAGGCTGAAGCAAACGCGTTTCTCGCGAAACACGGATATGCTTCGGACGGTCGTAAACGGGGTACAGCCTCCCGTCACGATTTGATGCACAAGGCCGTTCTTTGCCCGATCGGTTCGGGTAAAAGACAGTGAAGTTCACGTGGGTGAGTCGACAACGACTTGCCCCTTTTCTTTTTAAATTATAAAAACTCTCATTTCGATGAGAGTCCTATTCGTTGTAAAGCCAATTAATAATTGATTCTCCAAATTCCCTTGCGTTCATGGAAAATTCAAGAACCAAACCATCTTCACCCACAGCTTTCGGTAACATTGTCTGGTCATCATAGTTCCAATAAACCCCAAAAGCAAAACAAATTTTTGTATCCCATTTCTTCTTCAAAAAGAACTCTACGAGATACTTAGCCAAGTTCACTCCAGCCCAATATTTATCTACATTATCTGCCGGATCAATACCTATCCGCTCTCCGCCATTTGCTTCGACGTGTTCATAAAATATGACTGACGAAAGTTGGCTAGGATATTTTTCGACCACGTCCAATGCTTGCTCAACAGTTGAAACCGTTAAAAAGAAACGCTCAGGAATAGCTGCTAAACCGGCAAGAAGTCTCGCAATGAGCTCACACTGCATTTCGTTATTTGAAACAACCAGATGATACCCGCCGTCAACCGCCCAATAGACAAACTCTTCCATCGCAGCAGCCAGCTCCCCTGGTACAGCCTGATGAACAAAACCATCTGGTTCGACTGCAGCTTGCAGACTTCCAATGTAATCAAAATTATAATCCTGAACCCAAAGATAAGCAAGGCGAGTTCGATAAGATACCCTCTTAATCATTTTTTGCAAGTACAGCGCCAAACGAAGTCCAGCATGATGAGCTTGGTTTAATCCTTCGGATTGTATATGTTCCATGCCTCGGGAATCAACGTTGTCAAAAATTAGAACCACATCAAATTCATTTTCCCCCAAAGCAAAAGACACTTCCGTGGCCGTTGAAACAACTAAAACTTGATCGGTCGGAACACCTCTGACATGACACAGATACTCACGTACCTCGGCCGCTCTTTCTTTGTTCTCAGCAACAATTAAAAATGAGAGATTAGCTACTTTTTTCATCGTTGACCTCCTTGATCAGCGTAGAAACATAAAATTATGAACGAACGATATAACTACTTTTTACTAGAATTGAACTAATTTGTCAATAATGACGTAATGATTAATATGTCAACAATTAAATTTAAAAACAAAAAAACACGACTAATTCGCGTTCTTTTGGTGATCCCACGGGGAATCGAACCCCGGTTTCCTGGATGAAAACCAGGTGTCCTAACCACTAGACGATGGGACCTAGATGTGACTAAGTGACAGAATAATAACAAATATAAATAAATCTGTCAAAACAACCATAAGAACGCGCCTTGCATTTATTAATAAAATAAGCTATTATATTTCACATAATACGTAATAACGTAGAGAAAGATATATAAGACAGAATGAGTACTATCTCCTTCTGGCTCCTTTTATCTCTTTTATCTCAATAATATTTCTTATGTCAGTTCCAAAACATAGAAAAACTCATTCAAAAACAAGAATGGGACGATCTCACGAAGCACTAAAAACAGTCAAGCCAAACGCTTGTCCAAAATGTGGTGCGCCAAAGAAACCGCATATTGTTTGTAAGGAATGTGGTACATACAAAGGAAAACAAGTTATCAAGACAAAAGCTGATGTTCTAGCAAAAAGAGATGCTAAAAGAAAAGCAGCTGAAACAAAGCAAAGAGAGAAAATGTCAAAATTGAAAAACAAATAGGCCACTAATTACAAATTGGTTACCAATCCACAAATTTGATTTGAATCACTTTAATAAGAAATTTGAAAAACCGAAATTGAGGTTCTATTAAGAGACTACCCTAATTTCGAATTTCTAATTTCCAATTTCAATTAATATGAGCACAACACTTCTATTTGCACTATTAACTCCACTTGTCGCGATTATTTATGGGGTTATATTGATTAAATTTATTTTGAACAAAAGCGCTGGTAATGATAAAATGAAAGAAATTGCGAAAGCGATTCAACAAGGAGCAAAAGCTTACTTGAACAGACAGTATAAAACAATTGCCATAATTGGTGTAGTTGTTTTTATTTTACTTTACTTATTCCTTGACTGGAAAACAGCTGTCGGATTCCTAGTTGGAGCGATTTTCTCAGGACTAGCTGGATATATTGGAATGAATGTCTCAGTTCGAGCCAATGTACGGACTGCTGCTGCAGCACAGAAAGGAATGAAAGAAGCTCTGCAAGTTGCTGTTAGTGGCGGGAACGTTACTGGACTACTTGTCGTTGGACTTGGACTTTTCGGAGTTGCTGGATACTACGCATTAACAAAAGACGTTCATGCTCTAATCGGTCTAGGTTTTGGTGGAAGTTTAATCTCAATCTTTGCTAGACTTGGTGGAGGTATCTTCACAAAAGCAGCTGACGTTGGTGCTGATCTAGTTGGAAAGGTAGAAGCAGGAATCCCTGAAGACGATCCTAGAAACCCAGCAGTTATTGCTGATAATGTAGGTGATAACGTTGGTGACTGTGCAGGTATGGCAGCTGATCTATTCGAGACTTACGCAGTAACAGCTGTAGCAACAATGTTGCTAGGTTCACTTATCTTCCCAAGTTCAGAAAACGCAATTATTTTCCCATTAGCACTTGGAGCAGTTTCAATTATCGCTTCAATTATCGGAAGCTTCTTTATCAGACTTGGAAAAAAGAAAAATATCATGGGTGCACTTTATAAAGGGTTAGCAGCTTCTGGAATATTAGCAGCAGTCGCCTTCTATCCTGTTACAAAATGGTTAATGTCAAGCAATGGAGAATACGCTTTTATCAATATTTTCTATACTGCAATTATCGGATTAGTTGTAACTGCCCTACTTGTAGTTATTACAGAATATTATACTTCAACAGCTTACGGTCCAGTAAAAGAGATCGCTGAGAGTTCAAAGACTGGTCACGGAACAAACATCATCTCTGGTTTAGCTGTTTCAATGAGATCAACTGCATTACCAATCATTGTAATCTGTGCTGGTATTTTAGGAGCTTATTACTTCGCAGGTATTTACGGAGTGGCGATTGCTGCTATGGCAATGCTTTCAATGAGTGGTATTATCGTTGCAATTGATGCTTATGGACCAATTACAGATAACGCTGGTGGGATT
Source organism: Candidatus Falkowiibacteriota bacterium (assembly GCA_018693855.1). Taxonomy (GTDB): domain Bacteria; phylum Patescibacteriota; class Patescibacteriia; order UBA11705; family JABHMO01; genus JABHMO01. The sequence goes on along the minus strand of JABHMO010000040.1, from coordinate 4,403 downwards.
GCAGAGATGGCAGGACTTCCAGAAGAAGTTAGGAATATTACTGATCCATTAGACGCAGTTGGAAACACAACCAAGGCCGTCACGAAAGGATATGCGATTGGTTCTGCTGGACTCGCAACAATCGTTCTATTCGCTGACTATACACATGCTTTGCAAGAAGCTTTTGGAAATTCAATACAGTTTTTGTTAAGTGATCCAAAAGTATTAGTTGGTCTATTTCTAGGTGGACTTCTTCCTTATTACTTTGGAGCTATGTCAATGAAAGCGGTTGGAAAAACTGCTGGAAAAGTTGTAGACGAAGTAAGAAGACAGTTCAGAGAAATTAAAGGAATCATGAGCGGTGACTCAAAACCTGACTACGCAAGATGTGTTGATATCGTAACAAAATCAGCTATTAAACAGATGATTATTCCAGCACTAATCCCAGTTATCGTTCCAATCCTAGTTGGAGTATTTCTTGGTCCAGTAGCATTAGGAGGATTACTAGTTGGAAGTATCGTAACTGGTTTATTCGTAGCTATTTCAATGACAACTGGTGGTGGAGCTTGGGACAATGCAAAAAAATATATCGAAGATGGACACCACGGTGGTAAAGGTTCTGATGCTCACAAAGCTGCAGTAACTGGTGATACAGTTGGTGATCCCTACAAAGACACAGCTGGTCCTGCAATTAACCCAATGATTAAGATCCTAAATATCGTTGCTTTATTGATTGTCGGTGTGATTGCGAAACTTTGGATGTAAACTTCATTACAATAGATACGAAAAGAACCGAGAATGCTCATTCTCGGTTCTTTGTTTTTAAGCTAATTTAAGTACAGAAACAAATATTACGGTTGACATAAAGCGCCTTTTCTGCTATAATGCTAAATTGTTAACCTCATTCCACGGAGGGAAAATATGAGGTATTTGATCTTTTCGATAGCCTTTCTGGCTTCCTTTCCATTGTTCGCTCAGGATGAGCAGATCAAGGGAATCGAAATTGGAGGGCTAATGATCCGGGTCGATAATCTCATCGGCAAGATCATCACGATCAAGGTGCATGATCAGGTCAGACATTATCGGATTTCCGGATATCTACCAGTCGAGGTGACGGCATACACAAGCCATCGGGGCCAAACCGATAGCTCGCCGTGTATCCCTGCCGTCGGGAGCCCTTATCCCGGCGCCCCTGCTTTCGACCTGTGTAAGCACAACCGGGAAGACGTCATCGCCATCAATGGACTCGATTTCTGGACAAAGGTCCTAATCGACACTGACGGCGACGGCTATCTCGAATTAAAGACAGTTGTCGATCGGATGAATCCTCGTTTCGATGAGGATAGTAATCCGCTTCGACGGCATGTAGACCTATGGATGCGTTATCTCGAAGACGCAATAGCCTACGGTCGTCAATTCAGGACAATGTTCTTCCTCGAAAGAGTAAGACCAAAGTCCACAGCAATCCTGGCCCGTCATTGACGGGCCTTCTTCCTTTTAAACTAGCTTTGGGGAACACAAAATTACAAATAAGTTACAAATTTACAAATGGATTTTGATTCTCAAAATGACTGGGTATTATTCATGAATAGCCCTTGCCAAAGTTTAAATTCCATGATACCATATCAACCATTAACAAGCCTAAAATATAATTAACTTTTTATGAACATAACTAAAAAAGAACTTGGGAAAAACGAGTTAGAACTAACTATTGAAATTTCTCATGATGAGTTGAAACCCTTCTTGGAAAGCTCTGTTGAAGAAATCTCAAAATCTAAGGCTATTGCAGGTTTTCGACCTGGGAAAGCGCCGTATGACGTTGTTGTAAAAGAGGTTGGAGAAATGCCAATCTACCAATCAGCAGCTAATGATGCAATTGCAAAATATTACTATGAAGCAATTACAAAGGAAGGGCTAGACCCAGTCGACCAACCAAAAGTTGAAACAATCAAATTAGCTCCAAATAATCCTTTCATCTTCAAAGCAACTATTGCTCTATTACCAAAAATAGAGATCGCTGATCTTTAGAAATTATCAGTTAAACCAGTAGAAGAAGTTAAAGTAGAAGAGAAAGAGATCGAAAAAACTTTAGAACAGATCAAAAACATGAGAGCCAAAGAAACGCTTCAAGATAAAGCTGCCGAGAAAGAAGATAAGATCGATTTAAGTTTCGAAGGTTTCATGGACAATGTTCCTGTTGAAGGAGCAAAAGCTGAAAAACATTCTTTAATTATAGGTAAAGGACAGATGATCCCTGGATTTGAAGATAACTTGATTGGGTTAAAGAAAGATGAAGACAAAGAGTTTGAACTAACTTTCCCTAAAGATTATCATGATAAAAAACTTCAAGATAAAAAGATTACATTCAAAGTAAAAGTCTTAGCTGTTTACAAAATGGAACTACCTGAATTAAACGATGAACTTGCAAAAGGGTTCGGATTCAAAGATCTTGCAGGATTAAAAGGTAACATTACAAACAACATCAAGACTGAAAAAGAAAACAAAGCTAAACAAAAGAAAGAATTAGAAATTATCGAGCTAATTCTAGAAAAAAGTAAGTTCGAAGACATTCCAGAGGTCATGATTACAAATGAAACACATAAAATGGTTCATGAGATGGAAGATAATCTAACAAAACAAGGAATGAACATGAAAGATTACTTAACTCATTTAAAAAAGACTGAAGCTGAACTTCGATTGGACTTTGTGCCTGATGCATTGAAGAGAATTAAAACAGGATTAGTCATTCGACAGATTGCGATTGATAAAAAGATGGAAGCAACAGAAGAAGAGATCAAAGCAGAAAAAGAAAAAACAATTGCTCAATACAAACTTAATCCTCAAACAGCTGAACAAGTTCCTGAACTTGAGAAACAGATGGAGACTGAGAATGCAACGCGATATTTTGAGAATTTGATTGCTAATAGGAAGACGATTGAGTATATTAAGAACGAAGTAATCGCGAAGTAAATTGGAGTGAATCGAAGTAAATCGAGGTAAATCGGAGTAAATTGAAGATAGAACAAATAGAATCACAAACTTTAGATAGATTGAAAAAGCACCGAGTGAGCTCGGTGCTTTTGGGTTTGCGAGAATAATTATCGAAGGAACCAAACTGCCAGTATGGCTAGGACAACGCCAATACCCTTGTTTGCGGTGAGTGGCTCTTTGAAAAACAGCCAGCCTCCTAGTGCTCCAAAAAGAACCAGGAGGGCCGTCATTGCTGGAATCATTTTGGAGACTTCCCATTCAGGATTAGTAATGAGCTTGACGTAAGCAAGAAACCCAAAGGCGTTAATCACTCCAGCCGCAAGTCCAAGCATGACAGGTTTCATTCCAGGGAAAGTCAGGTCACCCTGAGGACTGATGAGCAGCGCGATCAAGGTAGCAACAAACGTGCTAAACCCCATCACGGTCGCACCGTACAGCAAATTCATCTGAGCAACTCGCATTATCATTGGCCAAACCGCGAAAAAGAATCCAGCGACTACGCAATAGAACAACGGGTGGTTCATTGTAAACCCCTTTCAGGTGAAAAAGCGTTCATTGAATAACTGTGTATTGTAAAGTAAAAATCACGTTTTGTCAATACAATTGAAAAAGCGCCGAAAGAGTTCGGTGCTTTGGGGTTAAATGCAAGTAAACAGTTTGTAAAAAGCTTCAAGGACAACTCCACGAAAATCTGGATGATTCAACATGGCTTTGTCAGCTGCTCTTTTCTGGTTGTCGGACAATGAAAACGCAAGAACGACCTGAAGATCAAAAATGGTTGGTGAAGATTGAGCCATTAGCAGTTCACCTGCCTCGTAAATATCCGCAGGAGAAACTTCCTCATAAGCCAACACAAACCAACACAAAATTCTTTCTTCTTCTAAATCTATCTTACGAATTGCCTTAAAATGACGAATAAATTCTGGTTCAGTTAACGTCAATCTTGTAAATTCTCTCCCAACCTCGACCTTCAACTGACGTTTCTGATAAGCTTTTTCTGAATTCCGACCTTCATCAGTCATAATCATTGCCTCCCCTTCTTATTAATCAACGACGACAATAACTATTAGTTTAATGATATTGATTGTTTTGTCAACTAATTTTTGGTAAAATAGTAAGTAGAGAGTAGGAAATAGAAGGTAGTAAGTGGAAGATAGAAGGTTGAAAGTAAAAAATAGAAAGAGAAAATAGGACTTTAGTCAAATTTAGAAATAAAACAATATTAATTTGTATGAGAATAGGAATGCATGTCAGTGCTGCTGGAGGAATAATAAACGCAGTAAAAAATGCTCACAACAAAGGTTGTGAAATTTTTCAGTTTTTTGATAGATCTCCGAGAGGTGGAAAACCGACTTATAGTGATGAAGATATTATTGAATTTAAAAAATTGGCAAAAGAGTACAATTTAACAGAGTATTATATTCATGCGCCTT
>JABHMO010000039.1 GCA_018693855.1 Candidatus Falkowiibacteriota bacterium | reverse complement strand
GCTAATAATCGGTTCAAAAGGATATTTATTCTTTTATGAGGTAAATGAGTTTCAAATTTCTATAAGATTAGCTATTTTCGTAATTATCATGGTTGTTTTTGGCTTTTCAATCCTACAGAAACAGAAATTGAAACAGTTAATCAATAAACTTAACCAACACAAGGAACTTTATATTCTAGCCGCAGTTTGTTTGCTTGGGTTAATCATTGGATACGTTAATCAAAATCAACTGACAAATATCTTTTTCGATTTTAACGCTTGGCTGTATTTCTTATACATTCTCCCATTTTTGTACAAGTTAAATAAAAAATCCGATTTAAATAAAATCATTCAAATCTTTACAGCAGGAATTACTTTCGTTGCAGTAAAATCACTACTTTTTCTTTACCTCCTATCTCATCAAGTCAGTTTCATCAGAAATCTTTATAAATGGGGGAGAGATACTGGATTTGGAGAATTTACTGCAGTGTCAGACAGTGTATTTAGAATATTCTCACAAGGACAGATATTTATTTTAATTGGATTCTTTATCTTTTTGAGTGTTTTAATTTTAAGAGAAGACTTGAACTACAAAAAGAAACTTAATCAAAAAATCCTAATTTTATTATTCCTATTTTTATCTGTAATAATCCTAAGTTTATCTAGAAGTTTTTGGTTGTCACTAGCTTTGACAGGATTGATGTTTTTGTTAATTTTAATAAAACCGTACAGATTTAGATTTAAAAACATTGGATTCATTATTCTCAAGCTAATTGTCCTAACAGGACTTGCTTATAGTCTTATAATTGGAATTATCTACATTCCATTCCCAAGTCAAGGTGAAATTGATGCTGGATCAATGATTAAAAACAGATTCAACCTTAACGAGTCAGCTGTTTCAAGTCGATGGAGTCAACTGCCTGAGTTAACTTCAAAGATCAAAGAAAACCCTATATTTGGATCCGGATTTGGAGCAACTATTACTTACAACAGTCAGGATCCTCGTATACTTACAGAGGAAAATCCAGAAGGTAAATATACAACCTTTATTTTAGAATGGGGCTATCTTGATCTAATCTTTGAATTAGGTTTACTTGGTATATTTGCATATCTATATCTACTCTTTTCAATTTTGAAAAAATATTACCATCTCTGGAAACAAAAAACAGACCACTTCAATCGTGCCCTGATAATCGGATTTGTTTTAGGTCTATTTAGTTTAATGATTGTTCACGTGTTTACACCGTATTTAAATCATCCATTGGGTATTGGATATCTTTTAATAATGTATGTAGTCGCAATGGGGCCAGCCCGCAATGTCTACGCATAGCGTTGCTGGCGGGCTAAACGAGGCTAAACGGGGCTATTAAACCGTTCTTCCCTCAATTTCAACTTAATATCCCTGCCCGCAGTGCTACAGCGTTGCAGGCGGGCTTAATTTTAACTTAATACACTTCCTACAAAGTTCTGATGTCCATTCACAAAATCTGAGATTTTGACAACTTGTTTACCTTCAAGTTGTACTTCTAAAAGTTCCAAATAACAATCAGCACATTTTACAAAGTATCGTTTTTCAGATTTAACAACTTGTCCGACTGAAGCATCTTCTTCTATTTGAATATCCGCAACTGCGGCTTTTTTTATATCTAGCTTTTTATCATTGAAATAAGTATATGTTCCCGGCCATGATGAGTATGCCTTAATCATATTCAAAATATCCTGACAATCAAGTTGCCAATCAATCTTTCCGTCTTGCTTCTCAATTTTTCTGGTAAAGGTAGCATCAGAATCAACTTGAGATTGCAGAATGGCTTTTTCATTAACATAATCAGAGATTACGTTCTTAAGTAGTTCTGAGCTTAAATCAGTCAACTTCTCACTTAATAATTGGTAATTATCAGTTTCTTCAATAACAAGTTTTTCTTGCGCAAGAATCTCACCGCTATCCATTCCTTCATCCATAACAATAATAGTTGTCCCAGTTTGACTGTCTCCATTTAACAAAGCAAATTGAATAGGGGAGCTGCCTCTATATTTTGGTAATGATGACGGATGAACATTAATTGAACCTTTTTTGGGAATATTTAGTAGGTTCGGTGGAATAAGCTTTCCATATGATGCAACCACTGCTAAATCGGAATCCAACTCATCCAGTTCCTTCGCTAAAACAGAATTATTCTTCACTGACTTAGGTTGCCAAAACGGAATATCAAATTTCATAGCAATTTTCTTAACCGGTGGTTCCTGAATCTGCTTCCCTCTACCCGCAACCTTATCCTGCTCAGTCACAATCCCAACAACATCATATTCTTCGATTAAATCCAAAAGAATCGGCACTGAAAAGTCCTTTGATCCGTAAAAAATTATTTTAATTTTTTTATTATTCATATAATAAATCGCAAGATTTCTCATCCTATCCAGATTCACTATTCTAATCAGAATATGGATTCGAAATGGCAAATGGGGAATGTGAACACAAAATTACGAATCTATTACCTGCCTACGCTAACAGCTACGGCAAGGCAAGCAAATTTACAAATGTATTTGAATTGGCGAAATAACGAAACATTAATAGACTCGGGGGTTTGGGGGCTGAATTTCGCCCCAAATAGAACCACGAAACAAAACAACGCTCCGCGAATCATTCACCCCCAAATTTTTTTGCTTACTTTTTGAATCCAAAAAGTAAGTCGTCCGAGAGGGCGAAACGCATTCCCCACAAACTATAAAATAAACATTATTGTGTAGCATATTCCAGCCTTTTGACTGGCCAGACTCCGGATCAGTGTCCGGAGTGACTTAATTAAGATAATGCCGAAATAACAGTTAAATACCGAATTAAAGCTGCTCCTTCCTCATATCCCTCGTCTTCTTCGCCTTATCAATAAAAAGTACTCCGTCAAGATGGTCCATCTCGTGCTGAATAACTCTAGCAAAGAGCCCCTTGGCTTCCAAAACCACCTCTCGTCCCTCATGATTCAGGGCTTTCACCTTTATCGATCGATGACGTGAAACATCACCGTAAATAGCAGGGATACTTAAACAACCTTCCTCATCAGTCTCTTTTCTCCATGATTTTTTAATAATTTTAGGATTAATTAACGCAATTGGACCTTGTTTTGTATTGGCAATAAATAGACGTTTCGAAACACCAACTTGCGGCGCAGCCAAACCAAGTCCATCTTTTTCAAGCATTGTCTTGGCCATCTGATCAACGAATTTCGCAAATTCTGGTGATTTCAATTCAGACTCTGCTATTTTCTTTGCCTTCTGCCGAAGGATATCATTTGGATGAAGTATAATTTCCATAAAGTTATATTGTTATTTTATGTTTTGTATTTATAATTTTGAATTTGTTTAGCCTTCGAGGCTCTGAGGAGCCCTCAGGCTCTCGAAGAGGATTTAGATATTAGGATTTAGAATTTCTAAAGTAGGTCTATCGGATCTTTATCGATTACCCAATAATCTGGAACTATTTTCAAAAGCTGATTTTCCTCATCAATCGCAAGCTTAGGTAATTTTATCGTGATTTGCGATCGAAATCGTTGTCTAACCATCTTCGTATAATGCAAATACGGTTCTGAAACTATTATATCATCTCTGTTAAGGTTTGATAACTCTTTATACAAATTTTGAGCTTCTTGTTTACAGATATTTTCATCATGATGTTGATAAAAGATCTTGATTAGTCGAGTAAATGGGGGATAGCTAAAACTTTTTCGCAGAGCAATCTCTTGTTTATAGAAATCAGAATAACTATTTATCGTCTGAAAAACAACATTATCAGGAAAAGCTGTTTGAATAACAACATCGTCAGCTGAAACTCTCTTCTTAACAGCTTTTATATATGAATACAGCTTTTGATTTGAATAAAGATCTGCCAAATGCATTAAACTATCAATATAAACAAATGCTAACAGTTCAAACTTTTTGTAAAAACTTGCAGGAATTTTCTGACCTGTTACTAAAACTATCTTTGCATCAAGATTAAATTCGTCATCACAAACTATCACTTTCTCTTTTAACTCTTTCTCAAGCAAATTCTTCACCTGATCAATACCAATACCAAGCGTTTTCAAATTTGAGCCATTACATTTAGGACATCGCAAAGGTAAATTTTGTGATTTATTACATTTTTGACAGATAAGCTTGTTGTCAGATGTAACAGTGTGAGATAACCCACAATCTGGACAGTTTGACTGATGATTGCAGTCACCACAAATTAGAAAACTATATAAACCCTTTTTATTCACAACTAGTAAAGCTTTTTCGTTCAATTTTTTCAATCTATCAATCAATCTTTCACTAAAATATGTAAAACCTGTTTGACGCTCTGTTTTTAGGTCATAAACAGACGCTAGTGCCTGTTCTTGTTCAATTGAGACGACTTTATAATCATCATCCTTTGCCAAATGAGTCAGCTCAACACTAGGCGAAGCTGCCAATAAAAACAGTTGATTATTAACTATTGATTGCATTTTTTGAACTACTTTGATTGAACTGAAACGAGGATTTTGATCCCATGATTTATAATCCTCATTTTCAGAATCAGAAACAACTATCTGATCAAAATTTTCAAAAGGTAAAAAAACGGCTGATCTTGTTCCCACAACAACATTAATTCTTTTATCTTTAATATTCTTATGAATTTGCCAAGATAAATTTTTCTTAGTTCTTAATTCACTTGTAACAACTGTAACATCAATTCCTGAACAATACTTTTGTACAAATTCATTTAACTTGTAAACCTGAGGAAACAAAACTAAAATTTGTCTATCATTTTTCAAAGCTTCATAAATCATTGACTGTATAAACTGAGACTCTTTTTCCAAGTCATTACTAAACATTAAGTACTTCCTTTCATTCAAATCAAGCTTTTTATAATTAAGTTCAGGTAGAATGCGTTTATCAGTCTCTTTTATTTCTATCTTTCTTTTTGGTTTTTCAGGCAAGACAAGTTTTAGAACTGATCCAAATGACTGATAGTAGTACTTCGAAAACCATTCTATAAATTCGATCAATTTAGAACTAATCTTCTCATCCGACAGAGAATCAATCGCTTTTATGTACTTAAACTCACTTTTCTCAGCAAAATCATAAACAACTCCCTTAATTACCGATTTCTTAAACGGAATATTCACAATCTGTCCGACCTCTAATTTGCTAATCAATTCATCTGGAATCAAATAATCAAAAACATCCATACCTCTTGGCATCTTTTTATATGGTATAATTTTAGCTATTTTTTGCATAGTTACAGTATACACGCCCTTTCTTAAAAATACAAAATCCTAATAACGTGCTACAATTATTAATATGAAAACTATAATTTTTACAATTACTCTAGTTCTTATTCTAACAGGCTGCTCAACTCAGTCAGATCTAATAAGTAGAGAAGAGTCATTAATTAATATTGAAAAGTTTGATCTTCAAGACGACTTATACCCGCCAAAACTTCATTCTAATGAGTTCACGGTGCCAAAACCACTGAAAGGATTAATTAATACAGCCGGAGCTGAAGATTCTCCATTTATTCCAATAAATTCAGATTATTTCTATTTCTTTTTTACGCCTGACGCATCTATTCCAGCAGAAGGACAAGTTGGTGACAAAGTAACTGGAATTTATGTTTCTAAAAAAGTTGATAATGAATGGACTAAGCCAACGAGAGTTGTTTTGCAAAACAGTAACAAACTGTCACTTGATGGTTGTGAGTTTGTATTAGATAATAAAATATGGTTCTGTTCAGCGAGAGAAGGATACACTGGCTTGCATTGGTTTACAGCCGAGAAAAAGAATGATCATTACAAAAAATGGAAACTAGCAGACTTTCCTTCTGATTACAAAATAGGGGAACTACATATTCATAACGATACACTTTATTTCCATTCAGACATGAACGGGACGGCTGGTCAAAACGATATTTGGAGTTTGGAGTTAATTCACAATGAATGGCAAAACTTAGCAAACCTAAAAACAGTGAACTCTGACCTAGATGACTCATTACCATATATAACTAACGATGGACAAGAGCTATGGCTAACTCGTTTTTATCAGGGATCACCAGCCTTATTCAGATCAAAATTAACTGACAACAGCTGGTCAAATCCAGAATTAATTATTTCTCAGTTCGCAGGCGAGCCTACACTCGATAATCAAGGAAATCTATACTTCGTACATCATTATGTAATTGATGGTAAAATTCAAGAAGCAGATATCTATCATTCTAAAAGGAAATAAAAAGTCCTAACGATTAGGTTAGGATCTAGATAACAATGATTTTCACCTGAGGACCAAGCTGAATTTCTACTTCATATTCATCTTGATCATGCTTTATGTCCGCTTCATTTTTAGGGAACATATCGCCATCAAAGGTGGCGTGAATTGGATCAGGCGATACGAGCCTGATTTTTTGTGCCGGGAAATTCAGAGTCCGTTCAGTATCCAATGGACGTCCGAATAGTGCAAAGGGAATTTCACGAATCAAATGCCAGATTGAGAATCCCTTAAACGAAAGGAAGTGAAACTGTTTTTTCTCTGGATCTGCCAAGAAGAAAGGCTTGAATCCCAAACCAACATCTCTAATCGTGGCGGCGAATGGTATCGAAAGCTCACCATCGTAAACAGGGTCTTTGTCGTCATTAATATACACCTTTGCAAACAACGACTTAAACTCCTCACTGAACTTACTCGGCCGAAACAGAGCTAGGAAAATACTGACAATCACAGTCTTGGCTGCATGTAGTGGCGATACAACATCTTTACTGTAATATCGTCTCATGAAATTTGCAACCTTGCCGCCGCCCCATAGGAAACCTGTTCGACCATTTATTTGAATCGTATTTCTAGTGACAGTGCTTAGTGGCTTACCTTCTTCCAACTTCCTAACGGCATTGTACAAAATGTACTCAGGCCGTCCCTTAACTCCACATCCGCGAGGAATGGTATTGACCGTGCCTGACCTCAGAAAAAGCAGTTTCGGCAAAGGTTTTTTCGGATATTCATTGTAAATACAAACTAACGCAGACAAAATAAAATTGATCGTTCCATCACCGCCGTTAAAAGCAATGATCGGTACATTGTACTGTTTGAATCTTCTCAGAATTGATTTAAGTTGGTCTTCACCTGTTGGAGATGCCGATATTCCGAACTGTCCGAGAGTGTATTCAAGAACAAAAGCAAAATATGGATCAAGTACGAGTTTTTTTGCTTTAGGATTGTGAATAATGCCGATATTGATCATGGTAAGCTCTCTTTCTATGTAAATGTACAACTTCACAATAGATTACCAGATATAAATGCATGTGTCAACCTAAAAATCGCCACTCAAGGCGATTTTATATTACTAAAAGCTAAAGGCTAACAACTAAAAGCTAATCTAAATTCATCTCTCCAACCAAATATCCAACTCCAAAAGGTGACTCATAATTTAGAACCTCAAAATCGTAATCCATGTTTGACATTGCGCCAAGTAGGATTAGAATTGAGCGAAGTCCGCATTCAGCTGAATCTTCAATCAATTTTGGATCAATGTTTAAGACGTTTTCAATATTTCTTTTTTTCAATAGTTGAATCAACTTTTTATCAAACTCTTTTGCTCTTGGTGAGAATCCAGCAGGAGCATTTTTTGTTAATTTGTGAGACAGATCACCTGAAGCAATAATTGCGTACTTTTTATCAAGTGAAAAAATTGCGTCTTTGATTAACTTCCCAAACTCGATATGTTTTTCAAAACTTAAAAAGCTATAGTTAATCGGGACAATTCTTCTATCTTTATTTTGCCTTGTTAAATAATACAAAGGAACTGATGCTCCATGATCTAGATTGTCTTCAGAAATCAGTTGGATTGGCATTGAACTTTCATACTTTCGTTTCAATTGCATAATGAAGTTCAAATCAGACTTGAACTCTAACTTTGTTGAGAACTCACCAAACTCATTGAAGTTTGCTTTATATGTTTCATTTGTATTAATTGTAAATGCATCAAAATTCATCTCACCATGAGGTGAAATTATAATGATAGTATCTGGATCAGCTTTATTTAGATCTTCCTCAAGAATATCAAAAGCTTTAATTGTTTTTTGCAATTTATCAATCTTGTCCTTTCCAATACTTGGAATAAGTAGTGGAGGATGGGGGACTATTGCGCTGAAGACTAACATAGAGGGAGAAAGGATATTAAGTTAAAATTGAGGAGATAGAGGGGAGGAAAGTTGAAATAGTTAAAAAAGTTAAAAGAGTTGAAATAGTTAAGAAAGTTAATAAGTTAATAGCTAAGTTCGATGTAATTACCTAGGGGGACGTGGGAGAGGGTTTCGGGGATTACGTGTTTTATGTCGTTCCAGTCGTAGCCGAGTTTTTCGAAGACGTCGCCGGAGATTATTGGCCATCGTTTTCCTTGGGAAATTACGTAGACTGCTGGATCGTCGGTTGTCATTAATAATGAACCTTCTCGGGGTTTTACGATTGCTCCTAGTTCGTATTTTTCTAACTCTTCAGGATGAACAGGTATTATAGTATAATTGCTAAAATTAATCAATAATATGTCTTTGGACGGGACAGGATACTTAACTGCCTCTTGAACGAAGAAAACAGCTCCAGTTTCATCGTTTTGCAGTAAAGCTCCAGCTGGATAGATACTACTTATAGTGATTGGTTCACCTTTTTCAAACAGTTTATAATCTCGCATCTCAATCAACTCAAATTCTTCTGGATGATACCCGATTGCACGAACAACTTCTTCAGATTCAAATTTTCTTAATGTATCGTCTACTAACAAAAACTTGTTTCCCATTCTTGATTCAAGTAAAGAATAGTTGGCATATTTTATCGGAGAGCCACTTTCGTATTTATCTAAATCAGTTTTACTAACTTCAATTATCAGATCAGGATTAAACCTAGACAGTAGAGCGCCGTAAGTCATGAAAGGTCTTTTGGTTCCTCTTTCAATTAAATAGACACCTGATTCATTCTCAGGACTAAGTAATGAACCATCAGGATAACTTTGAGTAAACCACTGATGCCAAATTTTCCAGAAATTATAGTTACCGTGAATATGAGGAGTAAAAGTATAAAGGTTTGCAGTTGCCTGATTTGCCATAGTGATTAGTTTATCATCAATCGTGTAACTTTCACCTGCAGCCTTGGCAATTCCATTCCCAGCATTCTCAATATACCATCGCTGCGCTCCGGCTGCTTCATCGACTTGATTACCAAACCCCTTGAACTTCTGAATTTTCGGATCATCCATACTACATGAATCACAAACAGCGTATCCCATTGCCCAATCATATTGTGTCTGTTTAGGAGTGGAATCTTCAATCAGACTTTGCTCTTTTTGCAACATCACAAGTAAAAACTTTGGATTCACTTTATTCAAAAGTGCAGCACGATAGATTATCTCACTTGCTGATTTTGTGATACCGTTTGTATCTTTACAACTATAATTATCTAACTGTCCTGACTTTTTTTCTAAGAATGATTGAATTTCACCTTGATCCATTGATTGATGATCAGTTAAATCGGTATCTGAAATGATGTAGCCAGGATTAAACGTTAAGGCGTTTGTTGATATTGGGAAGATTAGAATGAGGCAGAATATGATGAGTTTTTTCATGTCTTTTAGAGCCGGTAAATACAGGCGAGTATAAGTAAATACCTGTAAATACAAGCAAATTATGCGAGCTTATATGGAGAATTATACATGATAATTGATTAATTGTGAAATAGTTAAAACCGACAACTAAATCGTTGCCGGTTTTTATATTAGTATGGCCATTCGCCGTAGGCTTCGAGCGAAGTCGAGAAGTATCATTAGCAGTTTATTTAAACACAACTTCCTTCCCATCAAAATCAACCAATAACTTCTTCTTAATCTTTCCCTCAATAATCTTCAAAGCTAACTGATCAAGAATTCTATTTTGGATTAGTCGCTGAAGTGGGCGAGCGCCAAATTGAGGATCGTAACCTTCCTTGGCAAGCATCTTTTTCACGGAATCTGTAAATTTTAGTGTTATCTCTTTTTCAACTAACCGTTTTGAAACTTTTTCTAATTGAATCTCAACGATCTCTTCTAGATCTTTTTCTGATAAAGCGTCGAAGATGATAATCTCATCAACGCGATTCAAAAACTCTGGTCGGAAATGGTCTTTAAGTTTACCTAAAATCTTTTTATCAGTACTTTCCTTTTTCGATAACTCTTCTTTACCGAAACCAAGTTCTTCAGTTGTTAATGAAGTCAAAATCGCATCTGAACCAATATTTGAAGTCATGATTATGATTGTGTTTTTGAAATTAACAACACGCCCCTTCGCATCAGTTATCCGACCATCATCTAAAATTTGAAGTAGGGTATTGAACACTTCTGGATGAGCTTTTTCAATCTCGTCAAAGAGAATCACACTGTACGGTCTTCGTCGAACTCTTTCAGTTAACTGCCCACCTTCTTCAAAACCAACGTAACCGGGAGGTGAACCTATCAACTTAGAAACCGCATGTTTCTCCATATACTCACTCATGTCTACTCGAATAACTGCGTCTTCACTGTTAAACATGAACTCAGCTAAAGACTTAGCTAACTCTGTTTTACCAACACCAGTCGGACCAAGAAACATAAATGAACCGATTGGTTGATTCTCAGGTGAAACTCCAGCTCTAGATCGTCTCAGAGCGTTTGAAATCGAATTAATAGCCTTTTGTTGACCAACGACTCGTTTTGCTAACTCTTCTTCACTGTGGGCCAATTTCTCAATCTCACTTTGCAACATTTTCAAAACAGGAATACCTGTCCATCGAGCAACTACGTCCGCAATATCCTCTGCTCCAACTTCCTCTTTCAAAATTTGTTTCCCACCTGGACCTGTCTGAACTTTTCGAAGTTTAGTTTGAAATGTTTTTATCTTTTTTTCAAATGCTGGAATTTCCCCATATCGAATCTCAGCTACAGTGTCATACTCAGCTCGTCTTTCAAAAATCTCAGCATCTTGTTTTAATTTATCAATTTTCTTTTTACTTTCTTGGATTTGTGTAATTAATTCTTTCTCTTTATTCCAATGAAGCTCAATCTGATTAGCCTTTTCTTTCAAATCAGCCAACTCAATATTTATTACCTTTAATTTTTTATTTGCATCAGTTGTTTTTTCCTTTGAAAGAGCTTTTTTCTCAATCTCAAACTTCATGATCTTTCGTTTATACTGATCAAGCTCAATCGGCATACTATCTAGCTCGATTCGCAGAGCCGAAGTTGCCTCATCTACCAAATCAATCGCTTTATCAGGCAAAAATCTATCTGTAATATATCTTTGAGACAATTTAGCAGCTTCAACAATTGCTTCATCCGTAATTCTTACACCATGATGAACCTCATATTTTTCTTTAATACCACGTAGAATAGCAATTGTATCATCAAGGTCTGGCTCTTTAATTAACACAGGTTGGAACCTTCTTTCAAGAGCTGCGTCTTTTTCAACATACTTTTGATACTCTTTCAAAGTAGTCGCACCAACACATCTAAGATCACCTCTAGCAAGAGCTGGCTTCAACATATTTGAAGCATCAAGTGAACCTTCAATAGCTCCAGCTCCAACGATTGTATGAAGTTCGTCAATAAAAATGATGTACTTATCTTTATTCTGTTTAATTTCACGAAGAATTGCTTTCAATCTATCTTCAAACTCACCTCGAAACTTAGATCCGGCAATTAGTGAACCTAAATCAAGACTTAGAACTTCCTTGTTCTTCAAATTCTCAGGTACATCACCTGAAATAATTCGTTGGGCTAATCCTTCAGCTACTGCCGTTTTTCCAACGCCAGGCTCTCCGATTAACACAGGATTATTTTTAGTTCTTCTACATAGAACTTGCAATATTCGTCTAACTTCTTCATCTCGACCTATAATGGGATCAAGCTGTTCCTTGCGAGCTTCTTCAGTAAGATTAATTGTATATTTTTCAAGAATTTGATGTTTACCTTCAGCGTGAGGATTATCAATCTTCTGAGCTCCTCGCAAATCCTTTAGCATTGCAACTACATCTCTATAATCTATCTTATATGATTGCAAAATTTCAGCAGCCATTGAGTCGACCTGAAGAATTGATAAAAACAGATGCTCAGTGCTGATAAATTCATCACCAAGACCTTTTGATTCTTTTTCCGCAGCCATTAACAGATAGTTCATAGCTGGAGTAATAAAAACTTGCCCAGCAGGAGTATCAAGCTGTCCTTTTGGTAATCGAGCAAGCGTTTTTGAAACAACATCAATCAATTGATCTACTGGAATTTCCAGTTTTTTCAAAATAGTCAAAACAATACTATCTTTCTGATAAAGTAGGGCATATAGCAAGTGAATTGTATCAACTTGAATATGCTTATGCTCAAACGCTTTAGCTTGAGCTTCTTGTAAAACTTGTTGTGAATTTGTTGTGAATTTTGATATGTCCATATGCAAGTATAGAGAAAATGGAAGTTGGTTAGGAAGTTAGAAGATTGAAAATTGATTAACAACTTAATTATTAATCAAACTTCTCCTCACTATTTTCTTAACAATCTTCAATCTTCTAACTACTATTAAATTAGCAGTCCTTCGCTGCGAGTGCTAAATGAATTATACTAAAGTAGTAGATATTGTCAATACTGAATAATAAAAAACTTGACCGTTAATTAGCGATCAAGCTGTTTGAATCATGCGATACCTTGTGATCGGTTTGTCTAGTACAATTTTGATTACTGGCTCAATTTATTTTACGCCCAAACAACAAGGAAATGACCCGAAGGACAATAATTAATCTCAAATTCTTTTTGTGTCCTACAAATTGTAACAGTTGCATTGCAAACCTTATCCCAATACCGACCCCACAATTTCAAACTCTTTTCCACCTCTCCTTTATAACCAGGGGTAATATACAGACAAATTCTACTGGACATAGCGCCCTCCTTGCTATGAAGCCATTGGCCAATTGAATAAATAGATGATAATTCAACTTACCATACAAAAATAATTCAGTCAATCCCTATCTCATTTATCAAATTCATGATATAATTAAGAAAATATATTTAATTTATGGCTAGACGACCTGAAAAATTCAAAAATAAAGCAATTATACTTGGCGTGCCGATCGATGATCAGCCGCTGTCTTATTTTGTTGAGAAAATTAAGCAAGCTATTTCTAATAACAAACAGTTCAAAATCTATACTCCGAATCCTGAGATCTGTTTAAGAGCTGAAAAGGATGAAGATTTTAGACATGTTTTAGAAACGGCTGATTTCAACATGCCTGATGGATACGGACTCAAACTTGGAGCAAAGATTCTGGGTGAAACACTTGAGAATAGAGCTTGTGGATCTGACTTGGCAAAAGAAGTTCTATCAACTTTCAAAAATATCTCCATTTACATCGTGCTCAGAGATGATTCATTATCAACAAAGGCTGATTTAGATAAACTATTCAAAAACAGCTATCCAAATATCAACTATAAAATTGGAACAGTAAAAAAAGATAATCCATTCAACTGTGATAAAGTTTTAAATGAAATTAATGATTTCAAACCACAGATTGCTTTCGTCTGCCTAGGCGCTCCAAATCAAGAGACTTGGATTGCAAAATTCCTACCATTTCTTCCTGACGTGAATGCGGCAATAGGGGTAGGGGGTAGCTTTGATTTTTTAACTGGGAAAATAAAACGAGCACCAGAACTGTTAAGAAAAAGTGGATTAGAATGGGCTTTCCGACTGTATCAAGAACCACAAAGATTAGCTAGGATCAAAAACGCAGTAGCTGATTTTCTATTAAAATGTCATGAATGGAAAAAACGAATTCAAGAACAGTATCGAGAAAACGTTTTAGGCGTTGTTAGAAATGACAGGGGTCTCTATTTAGTACAAAAAAACATGAGAATGCCAAATCACTGGCAGTTCCCACAAGGTGGAGTTGATATAGGTGAAACAAAAGGACAAGCAGTTGCAAGAGAAGTGAGTGAAGAGGTCGGAACTGATCAAAAATATCTAAAGATTATCAAACAGATACCAGAAACTCATCATTACGATTGGAAACCTTATGCTCAGCTGTTAAAAGGATTTAAAGGTCAGGAACAGACAGCGTTTGTTTTAGAGTTTAAAGGAAATGGAAATAATATAGATTATACTGACAGTCATGAAGTTGAAGATATAAAATGGGTAAAGAAGGATGAGCTGTTGAAATGGATTCATCCGACGAGGATTATTTTTGCGAAGAAGATTATGGAGCATCTTTAATCGTAATGGGGCCAGCCCGCAATGTCTACGCATAGCGTTGCCCGCCTGCTACGATATAGCATTTCGGGCAGGCTGGCGGGCTATACGAGGCTAAACGAGGCCGAATAAGAATTTATAACAATATACAAATACAAAATCTTTTAAAATTCTAAACCCCGCAACTGTAGCAGCTGCGGGGTTTGGGTTTCAATCAAAAAGGCTTAAACGTCAACTTTCTGAACCCGCCTGATCCGATTTTTGAAGCCGGATCGCATTTCAGTAGTGGCGTTCAGTCGGTCCTGGAGATTACCTTGGAAGGCAATCTCACGACACATCACGCTCACATCGCCGTACTTGAGCCCGAACTTGAACTTGTTGTTCTGCTCCTTAACGGCGAACAGATACTTCAAGATTGTACCAAGATCGAACTGTTCCAGAATGATCAAGCGCCGATTCTCTACCGTCTTGTCGCCCTTCTTCGTAAGAATGTTCACCTCCAGAACACAGGTGTTCGCATTGAGATGGGGCTTCCCATCTTTTTTCCGCCCGGTGTGAACACTGCCCATCAACGATTTCATCTTGGAGAGGTAATCTCGACGATCAAACGTGGACTGATCAATGTTGGCAGCCTCGAAGACCTCCTTCATGTCGGCCTCGAGTTCCACGGCGGCAGCGACTTCAGCTTCGACCATCGGCACACGCCAGCGAGCCTCCATCAAGGCCTTGATATCCAAATTCTTATCGTCCTTGCCACAAATCTCCAGGAACTGTTGATGAGTCAGCCACGGAGACCGATTCGGGTTCACGATTCCGTCTGCACCACCCCATCCCGCAGTGGCGTCCTTAATCGCATTCCAGCCATACACAAAGGACGTGTAGGTTCCGAGTGAATGTGCAAGTTGAGTGAATTCGACACGTTCATGACCGCCTTCGGCGGAATAATTGTTCTTCATGATTTGCCTAGCTCGCTCCAAAGTCGTGAACCCGTAGTTGAAATTCTGACAGATGACGACGAAACCGTTCTCGGGTTTGTACGTAACACCTTTTTGCGCCTTCGCATTTCTACCCAGAATCGGCAACTCGTCGAAAACGAGCTCTTCTTCGGTGTTGATGTCGATGAATACGATCTCTCCGGTGTTTGCAGCTTCGATGATTTTTTCCTTCACGCCACCGTAAGTAGACAGTACATCATGGACATTGTCAAAACGCAACTGCTTGGTCTTTTTCGCTTTCGGCATGGTTCCTCCTTGCCTTGTTTAGATCATGAAAAGAATCCTAATTCGAACACAAAGTAACACTTAATATTAGCACAAATAAAAAAGTCTGTCAATGGAGGACAGGTTTATTGTACTAAAATTAGCCAACTAGGTCAAAATGCGTTATTTTATTGTTACATGAAGTTTGTAGTAAAATTAGGTAAAAGAGTTCAATTAGTAATTATGTTTACTTAATGTTAATTATTAGATATAATGGGGGTAATCAGTAAGTTAAGACCTTCATCGTTGCCAAGCCCCGCCAGAGGCGGGATGACTCAACTGTGAGTTTATCGGTCTGAAAGTCTTAAGCTAACCATAATCATTAATATGAAAAACATCTCAAATCCGAGAGTAAGAATTGCGCCTAGTCCAACAGGGATGGTACATTTAGGTACGCTAAGAACAATTCTGTATAACTATCTTTTTGCGAAACATCATAACGGTAAATTCATTATCAGAGTTGAAGATACAGATAGAACAAGACTTGTTCCTGGTGCAATTGAAAATTTGTTAGAGGCTCTAGAATGGGCTGATATCAAAACTGATGAAGGTCCATACTTAACTTCTGATAAAAAGATTAAACAAAAAGGAGAGACAGGACCATATATTCAATCTGAAAGACTAGACATTTACAAACAACATATCGATGATCTTCTAGACAAAGGAAAAGCTTACTACTGCTTTTGTGATAAAAGTAGAATCAATGAGTTGCGAGAACAGCAAGTGAAAGACAAACTTCCACCAAAGTATGATGGAAAATGTAAAGATCTAACAAAGGAAGAGATAAAAGCCTTAATCGACAGTGGTGCGCAATATGTAATCAGATTCAAAATGCCTGACAATAAAGATGTAATTGTTAACGACCTAATTAGAGGAGAAATAGTTGTAAACACAAAAGATCTAGATGATTACGTGCTAATAAAATCTGACGGATTCCCAACTTATCACTTCGCAAGCGTTGTAGATGACCACTTGATGAAAATAACTCATGTCATGCGAGGGGATGAATGGATTGCAAGCACACCAAAACATGTTTTACTGTACGAAGCTTTTAGTTGGCAAGCTCCAGAGTTTGCTCATTTGCCAGCAATATTGAATAAAAACAAAAAGAAGATGAGTAAACGAGACGGAGACTCATCTGTTTCTGATTTTGTAAATAAAGGATATCTGAAAGATGCTCTACTTAACTTTATCTCACTACTAGGTTGGAACGCTGGAACTGATCAAGAGATCTATACACTTCGGGAACTTGAGAAACAGTTTAGCCTAGACAACATACATAAAGCAGGTGCGGTTTTTGATACTGATAAATTAGACTGGATCAATGGTCAATACATTAGAGAGCTTTCAATTGACGAGTTCTTTGATTACTGTCTACCTTATCTAGAAAAAGACGGGATAATGAAACAAACGGGAGAAGATCTGTACTTAATTAAAACTAAAGAAACTCTAAAACCTACTTACGTTAAAAACATACTTAAACTAGAACAAACTAGAATCAAGAAATTCTCAGAGATAGGGGAAGCAATCGAGTTTTTCTTTGCTGATGATCTAGATTACGATATTGAAAAATTAGTCTGGAAAAAATCAACAAAAGAAGAAACAATTGAAAATCTTAAAAAACTTGAAGAGTTACTTAAAAAAACAAAAGACGAGCTATTCACAGAGGAAAAACTTGAAAGTTCAATAAAAGAACTTATGGAACAAAGCAGTATTGATACTGGAAGTCTGCTTTGGCCAATGAGATTTGCTCTTTCAGGTAGAGAACGATCTCCAGGTCCGTTTGAGTTAGCAGCGGCTTTGGGGAAAGAAAAATGCTTGAAGAGAATTGGTAATGCGGTGGCGAAGATGCTATAATATATAGCGATGCAAATCTGCGAATGACATGCGAATGATACGAATATTCTACGAATGATGCGAATCTACGCGAATAATATCACTACAAATAACTTCAAAATAGAAGGGGAGGAAAAATTGCCATGCTTGAGGTGAATAAAAACAGAGTTTTTCAGGTAGGAATCATTGGATTGATGGTTTTTGTTTTGGTTTTTCCGGGTGTGAAGATTAGTGCTCAGGGTGTTGCAGATTTAACTAATCAGATTGAATCGAAGAAGGACGAGGTTAACGACATTAAAAAGCAGATGGCTGTTTATGAGAAGAATATTGCGAATAAACAAGCTGAGGCAATGAGTCTTTATAATCAAATTGATATTTTAGAAAATCAGATTGCAAAAACAAAACTTGATATTTCAGCAACCCAGAAAGAGATTGAACAGATAAAATTAGAGAACAGGGAGGTAGAACTAAAAATTATAACAATTGAAGACAAAATAAGTGGTCAAAAGAATAATCTTGCGACTATTATTCAAGAGATACATCAGGCTGATAAAGAAAATCCATTAAAGATTTTTCTATCAAATAATTCAATGTCAGATTTCTTTAATCAGACAGAATATATTAAGGATCTTCAAAACGGATTGCAGGATAGTTTAGGCACTATTAAACAAGAGAAAAAAGAACTTGTTACTAAAAAAGAACAAATTGAAAAACAAGAAGAACAATTAGCAATTCTAAAAGAAGAACTAGAAGTAAAAATAGTTGAGCAACAAGGTGAAACTATTTACAAAGACACACTACTTGTTCAAACAAAAGAATCAGAAGCAAAATATCAGCAACTATACACACAGGCAAAGCAAGAGCATCAAAGTATTAGTTCGGAAATTTATAGTTTAGAACAAGCGTATCGAGAAAAGCTAAAACAAAAAAAGGCTCAAAACCAACCAGTTCTAACTGACAGCGCACTTAGTTGGCCAGTGCCACAACGAAGAATAACTTCCACTTTTCATGATCCTGATTATCCATTCAGATACCTTTTTGAACATCCAGCAATCGACGTCGCTAGTTCACAAGGTACAAAAATAACAGCCCCAGCAGAAGGATACGTTCTGAAAGCAAAAGATAATGGAATGGGGTATAGTTATATCTCACTAATTCACGCTGATGGAATTTCAACTGTTTTTGGACACGTAAGTAAGATCTATGTAAAGAATGATGAATATGTCAGCAAAGGCGAAGTAATCGGCCTCACAGGCGGAATGCCGGGCACTCCAGGTGCTGGTCGACTTTGTACAGGACCTCATCTACATTTCGAAGTCAGACTCAACGGAATCCCTGTAAATCCACTAAATTATCTTCCTTAAGGGATTATTTATAATTTGGAACTTGGTTCTTGTTTGAATTTTGTTATTTGCTATTTGTTATTTCGGCTTCCCTTTATGAACCATCACGAAGAACTCGTTCATATATTATTTGACCGCATCTTAGAAATTCTCAAGGTGCGGAATTTAAATTTAAAAATAATGAAACGGCAGGGGAGTAAGAGCAATAAAAGATACATTTTAGGTTACATTAATCTTCAGAAAAGGATTATTGTACTGGATATATACACACCGAAGACATTGAAACCCAAAAGTTTAAACGGACTAATCAGAACAATCTGTCATGAAGTTGCTCACTTGCAAAAACCACCATATCGACAGTTTCATCGTGGTAAATGGATTGCCAGACAACACTATCCTGAATTCTATAAAAAAGTAGATAAGAATATAGAGAAGATAAAAAAAGATAATATATTGGGGTTACATTTTAGAAAATAAAAAAATAACCGAGACAAGACATCTCAATTATTTTATTCAAAAGTTATTTCAGTGAATTGATTCGATTATTCATTAGATAAAGTTGACTGTACATTCTATCAACAGACGAAACAACGTCTGTTTTTGTAATGGCTACTTCGTCTTCAATTTTGTTAATTTTAACTATAACCCAGATTGAGAATGTAAAATGTAACAAAATAAGAACAACAACTACTACAGGAATTAACAGATGTTTTCGGGGACTGATAAAAAGGTATATTTTTCCGATGATTTTCCAAAATTTTCTCATATTGTATAAAATTATTTCGATTTTATTTTAACACTTTTTAAATATCTTTACCACCGTGATGTTTCAGATAAATATCTTTTAATTTTTTATTAGTAACATGAGTATAGATTTGCGTTGTAGAGATGTCACTATGACCAAGAAACTCTTGGACTGATCGAAGATCGACACCGTTGTTTAATAGATCTGTGGCGTATGAATGACGAAGCGTGTGAGGAGTTGTCATAACAGGTAGCCCAGCTTGTTTTGAATACTTCTTTACAATATTCTCAACTGAACGAACTGAAAGTCTTCTAGTCTCGGCCCTTTCTGCACCTGGACGATAGTTTATAAACAAAGCTGGATCTGTGTCAGATCTTTTACTTAAATACTTTTTCACCCAAGATAAAGCTCTATTTGAAAAATAAACTGTTCTAACTTTTGATCCTTTTCCTTTAACGCCTAACTCTAGAAAGTCCTTAGTAGTTTTCATCTGCTCTACATTTAACTGAACTAGCTCTGAAACACGCATACCGGTCGAAAATAAGCCTTCTAGGATGGCTCTGTCTCGCAATCCAGCTTCATCTTCAACAATTGGAGCTTCAACTAGATTTTTTATCTGTTCAAGTTGAAGAAAATGAATTTTTCTATTTTTAGGTTGCTTCGCAAGCTTAATTTTTTCAGCTGGTAGGGAAGTGATGTCCCTTTCCGTGAAAAAGTTCAATAAAGCTCTTATAGCAATTAAGTAATAGTTTTGAGTGTTCTTTTGAAGAGCTTCCCCAGTTTTTTGCGATTCAGTTTTTCTCGATAAAAATACTCGATATTTCCAAATAATTTCCGGCGTCAGTTGGTGGGGTAGGAGAGTGTGCTTCTCTATCTCAAATAACCAATCTGAAAACCGTTTCAAATATCTTGAATAGTTTTCTTGTGTCTTATTTGAAAGACCTTTTTCAATTTCCAAATAATCCAAAAAGTCGGGAACTAGTTTTATAATTGATTTTTTTGAATGTTTCATCATAATCGCAATGGGGCTAGATGGGGCTAAACGAGGCTAATAAGCCTTACTTAAATAGTATACTATACAACTTCGCACAATACTAATTAATAGTAATTACATGTCTCATTTTAAGGGTATGCTAGTACTCGACTACATCCACCTTTATTCTAAGTTTAGCCAATAATTGATATTAATCATAATTCACAAAGACAAAAATACAGTTGTGGATAAAAGTTCGCAAAATACATGTGGTTGAGGCATTAGGCATGTATCATGAGTCATTAATCTCAGTAATATGTATAATGAATTATGTAAATTAATGTATATACATATACAAAGAAGTAAGAAATTCAATTTCATGCTCTACCGTGCTTTAAGGTGGGATTTGTTACTTGCAACTCAATCAATCTTCAATCTTCCCACTTTCTATCTTCCAATTACGCTTTGTGTCGCAAAATTTCAGAAGAGGAAATAAAGGAATAAAAAGTTATCCACAGGTCATGAGGCATGATTCACGCATCATGAGTCATCGTATAAATTGATGATTGAAATTTGATTATTGATTATTTAGGCAGAGCACTCCCCTACTTTTTGCACTAGAGCAAAAAGCAGATTAATAATCAAACACCTTATCGATAAAAAACCTTGTCATCAAACCGTAAATCAAAATACTCAACAGTTTCCAGTCCACTCTTCACATTTTCATCTTTAAGCAAGTACTGAAGTCGAATTAATTGATCATCTATCGGCAGGTTTGAGTTGAAGTATATAAAGAAATTTTTATTTGTATTGAGTTTTAGCGAGTTGAATTCCTTTTCATAGTTAACTGGTACAAACTTTTCAATAAAAAACTGCCAAACCTTCTCATTTAGTTCACGATAATAATTTAGCTCATCTTCAGTAATAGGCCTCCCCCCTATTTCCAACAATTCATTTTGAGTATCTTTTATAATCATCAGATCCTGTTTGTCTTCGCAGTATTGAATTGCCAGAGCAGAATCATCTAGAGCAAAGCATAAATTGTTAGTTTGCCAAACCACTTCTGGGCGTTTCTCCCCTATTTGAACAATTAATTTATTAGGAAACTTCTTTTTTATTTCTAATGTTTCAAACCTATACGCACTCAAAATACTTTCTTTTATCTTTGATTTATTCATGATCCAGTAATTGTTTCGAGAGAAGAAGAACAAAGCGTTGTCATGTCTGTAGTCATCAACTATTTTAATTAGGTTTTCATATTTCACTCTTTGTAAGCCTTCGATTTTAACTTGTTTAATTTGAAAAAGAGGATTAAAAAACAACAGATACAAAATCACAAGAACGATAATTCCTGATCCTATATAAATTAACTTACGAAATCGCTGACTTCTCTTCTGCCGATCTTTTTCAAGTCTTGGATTGCGATACTCGAGGTTTTTATAATCTTTTTGATATTTGGGTTGAATTTTTGACATTTATAACAATTTTACAATACTATTTCCATTTATCTTTTTAATAGTCTTCTTCCCAGTCTGGATCTGAATCATCGACGTCCCCCTCATCCATGTCAGCGATTTTGCCCTGCTCCACAAGTTTCACTAAAACTGATAGCGCACTAGGAGTTATTAAATCATAAGAAATCAACAAGCGACCAGTTATCTCGATGTCTTGTGAAACCGCCTCAATCATGCAGCCTGTCAAATCAAGAATTTCACAGTGAAAACCTACAGGGATCTTTTTAACAGGGGTGTTACGTAAATAAAGTTTATCAATCTCAACGTCAGGCTCAATCTCTTCTACTCCACTATTGTCTAAATTTAATTCTTCCAACGATACCCCCCGTGGAATAACTCTAACATCACATCCATCCAACAACAAAGTTCGAACATGTTCAAATTTATCAGGAATCTCTTTCACTTGAGAATAACTCAGAGACAACATTGTACAATTAATGTCTCCTTCAACACGTTGTACTTTTGTATTTCGAAGAGAAAGCTTCTCCACTTCGATATCATCAGGAATTTCTTCAACATCCGTATAAGCAAGTATTAGCTCTTTAAATTTTGTTTGTGGTGGAATAGCGTTAACATTTGTCCTTCTCATATTCAAGATGCTAACATTATTCACCTCAGGAATATAGTCCATTGCAGTATGGATAGCATTCAAACGTTCAACCTCTATATCGGGACTAATAAACTCGACTGGTGACTGATTAATAAACAATTTCTTAGCTTTTACTCCCGCAGGAATCTCTTTTATTGGGGTATCAACAAGTTCTAGAATATCAACATCAATATCGCTAGGAATCTCATAAATACTTGTGCCGCTGCACTTTATCATATATTTCCCTTTTAATTTCAGTGGCAACCTCGTTACTGTTTTGATGTCCGTAAGACGAAGTACTCGGCCAATCAATAGAGGTCTACTTATATCAGATAGATCAAAAGTCTTTTCCAACCACGCTTCAGGATCGTCCTCCCCCACTTCATCCCTCGCCCAATCAACAAACATCTCATAGCTCCAGTACGCTTCTGTTTCTTGTTTCTCAAACCTCAGTTTCTTTTGAAGTTCCTCAACCTTCTTCATTAATGCCAAAATTTCACCCGCCTCATCTTTCGTCAATTCCGAAATATCTCGACCAGACTGTATCTGCTCAAGTTTTCTTGACAATCTCTCTATTTCTTGTCCCAAATCTCCATCATCTACAGATTCAAGAGATTGTTCTATTGTTGGTTCGTTTTTCATATTATTTCCAAACTATTTCACTTATTTTTCCTTCTTTTTTCAAATTTTCTATTTTTTTAATTATCTTCTTTTCTTGCAATTCCCTTGTTAAGGTAAGATGACTGATTATAACATCACTCGAAACAAACTCAAGCCTGCAACCCGGCATAAACAGTTTTACAAATTTACTTCCCTGTGGAATTTCTTCTATGCTTGAATCCTTTAAAAGAACTTTTTGAGCGTACAAATGTGGAGGTATTCTTTTTGCGGGTGTTTGTGTTAAATTCAGAATTGGAATTTTAACTTTAGGTGAATTTATATTTGATAAATCGAATGTAAAATCAATCCATTGCTCTGGATGTTCTTTTGATAAACCAAAGGAAGAGTTGGCATATTTTTCATGACGTTCAGTTGCCACCTCATCCCTCGCCCAATCAACAAACATCTCATACGTCCAGTATTTTTCTTTCTCTTGATTTTCAGCCTTTTGTCTATTCTGTAATTCTAATATCTGTTCTAAAAGTTCTTTTCGTCTTGCTAAATTGCTATCATCATTACCAAGACTAGCCAGTTCCTTTTCTCTGGCAGATAATTCTTGCGCGTAATCAGATTCAGGATCTGCAGGTTGTAGATTTGATATTTGTTCTGACATAAATTTTTTAATTATTACAATAAATCTAAATCTCGTATTTTCCCTTCAGTTTTCAATCGTTCCAACTGCTCAATAAGATCTTTACTCAATTTATTCTTTCTAACTGACAACCATTGAATCTGAATATTACCTGAAACTTTTTGTAAATCACAATCAACTAACCACAATTTCGTACATATTAATCCTGAAGGAATCTCTTTTACCTTTGTCTTTGCAAGTGTTAAACATTTACATTTTGAATCCGAAGGAATTGTCTTTACGTCTGTATCGGTTAATGACAATCTCTCACAAACAATGCCGTCAGATATTTCTTCAACACCAGTATCATCAAAATCCAAATATTCACCAATCAAATTCGGAGGAATACGTTTAACAGTTCTTTTTCCCGCAAGATTCAACACTTCAACCTTTGATCTTGGTCGACTCAGATCACTTAAATCAAGTTTTTCTTCGAGCCATTTTTCAGGATCCGAAACGCAAACTTCATCCCTTGCCCAACTGACAAAAGCTTCATAAGTCCAAACTCTTTCTGATTCCTGTTTGGCAACCTTTTCTTTTTCCTGCAATTCTAAAATTTTCGTCAAAAGACCATGTTTCTTTTTCAGGTCACCATCAGACTCCCCCAGCCCGGCTAATTCATTTTCATAAATTGCTATTTGCTGTTCGTGAGATGATTCTGTTTGAGTATTTAGTTCTAAACTTTGTTCTGACATATAAAATTATTCCCAATCAATTTTCTTTATTTGATTTCCCTCCATTTCCTCGAGTTGTTGAATCAACTCGGAACTTAAACGAGCTTTAGTAATAAACAACTCACTTATGTTTATCTCTCTAGAAACTTTGGTAATGTTACATTGACGTATATCCAAAACTTCACATTTGAATCCACCCTGGACCTCTTCGACTTGTGTATTTACAAGAGAAAGTGTTCCAACATGTAAATTTGAAGGGAAAGTCTTAATTGGACAAGAATTAAGATATAAATATTCAATATTTACATTTTCGGGGATAAACTGAACTTTCGCATTACAAAAGTCAGCTGTTTCAACCTGTAAACCAGGCGGGATTCTTTTTATTCGAGAATCTTCACTTAGAACTAGCCTGCCTCGCCTAAATTTCGGGTACTGCAAATTGCTAAGATCAAATTTCTTCTTGAGCCACTCTTCCGAATCCATCCTGCCAACTTCATCCCTCGCCCAATTCACAAACATTTCATACGTCCAGATTTGTTCTTTTTCTTGTTGATCTAATCTTTGTTTCTCCTGCCGCTCTTCGATTTGTTTCATTAATTCCAACACCGTTCCTGCCTCTTCTTTCGTCAGTTTCGAAAGCTCTCGACCAGACTGTATCTGCTCAAGT
The DNA here is from genome assembly GCA_018693855.1 of Candidatus Falkowiibacteriota bacterium. Classification (GTDB taxonomy): domain Bacteria; phylum Patescibacteriota; class Patescibacteriia; order UBA11705; family JABHMO01; genus JABHMO01. The sequence goes on along the minus strand of JABHMO010000039.1, from coordinate 762 downwards.
TCTTTAGACAATCGTTCTATTTCTTGTCCCAAATCTTCATCATCGACCGATTCAAGAGATTGTTCCATTGTTGATTCGTTTTGCATATTATTTCCAAATTATTTCACCTATTTTCCCTGCTTCTTCTAATTTTATTAACTTTTTAAACACATCATCTGTTATAATTTCACGAGGAATAATTAGTTTTTCAATATATATATCGTCGCCAACATTTTGTATAATTTTTTCATTACTTCTAAAGTTTAATATTGTAAAATTAGTACCATTTGGTATTTGGGTAATCATGCATCCTCTCATTAATAAACTCTTAAACCTTACATTATTTGGTATTTTTTCAATGGGAGCACCAAAAATTGCCACCCCCTCACAAATCATATTAGGTGGCAATTTTTTAAGACTATTACTAGACAATAGAATGTTTTTTATTTTTAGTTTAGGATTTGATAAATCACTCAAATCAAACTTCTCCTTCAACCATTTTTCCGGTTCCTCATTCTCTAACTCATTTTTCGCCCAATCCACAAACATATCATAACTCCAATACTTTTCTTTCTCCGCTTTTTCAACGTTAATTTTTTCTTGTGCATTTTTGATCTTTTTCAATAATTTCAAAACCTTACCCGCTTCATCTTTTGTAAGATCTGAAAGCTCTCGACCAGACTGTATCTGCTCAAGTTCTTTAGACAATCGTTCTATTTCTTGTCCCAAATCTTCATCATCGACCGATTCAAGAGATTGTTCCATTGTTGATTCGTTTTGCAT
>JABHMO010000038.1 GCA_018693855.1 Candidatus Falkowiibacteriota bacterium | reverse complement strand
CAAGCTATTTGTCCGTCTAGCACAATTCAGAGAAGACGAACAGGGGAACAAGGTTAACGGATACAAGACACATATTAACGTCCTCGACACAAAAATGGCGGAGCTTGAGACATTCACATTGCCCCCCAGGCTTTCCCACAAAAACGGCTTCCAAAGAATCTACGGACAGCTACTAAGATCGCTCGAACTTGCTGGACGATTTGCATTTACGGCAAAGGTTTATCAAGAAAAAGTTAGTTGGGAATGCAAAAGAACAACAACCGACATAATCGAAATCACGGTTGTTGATCGATATCTTCGCTGGGGATTTGCAAAACAAATGAACAGCCAGAGAAACATCGTTGAGACCATTGAAGGCAATCTTCTACTCGCCGCGAGACAACTAGAGCAAAAAAACAACTTTCAAGCGTTAATAACCTTCTCAACGCAAACAGCTCTTGAAAAGAGAAAAAAAGAGGAGCAGCCAGAAAATACGGCAATCACCCACATTGATAAATACGTTTCCATCCTCCAGGAGATTCAGCCGGTCCAGGTTGGACTTCTCTTCGAGGGAGGCGAAAAACTTACTTTCAAACAAATACCTGTCCAGGGAGAAGAACTAGAAAGCTGGATGAAAATCATCGCCGAAGGACTTAGTCAAAAATTTGCACTCAATGTTCGATTCTCGGTTCAATTCTCAGAAACAGTCTCGAGCGTCGAACCATCCCCGCAAGCCAATTATCTCGGAACAATGAAGGTTGTCGTTTCCCGCAGATAAGAAGTCACCACACATCCCGCCCCTCACAAGGGGCGGTTTTCTATTTACAAAAACACTTGACATTCGGAGAAAAATAAGATAACTTTTCGTTATGGAAAGCGCTTTTTATTCTTTGACAAAACAGACGATAAACAAGGGGCTCCCTAGATGAAAACGAAACATCAACATACAAGCGCGCTATGTCCGCAAACAGAAAATGTGATAATTCAACTTTTCTTTGAGTTTGCTCAACTAAAAAGCATTTTTCGACAAGGTTGGCTAAAACGAGGGGTTCCTGAAGAAAAATGCGAATCTGACGCTGATCACATCTTCATGGTCGCCCTGCTCGGATATATAATATCACTGGAGTATCGACCAGACCTTGACTCTTTGAAGGTTATGCAACTGGGGCTATTTCATGAGCTCGGCGAAATCTATGCCGGAGACATTACTCCAAGTGATGGCGTGTCTCTCGAGGAAAAACAAAGAAGAGAACAGGAGGCAGTGGAAAAAGTTTTTGAAAAACTACCAAACCCGGAAAGATACATTGCCATATGGAGAGAATACGATTACATGGAATCTCCGGAAGCACAATTTGTCAAACAAATTGATAAGCTAGAAACAGTGCTCATGGCCGACCTATACAAAAGACTTCACTTCGGGGGCATGGATGACTTTTTTCCATACATAAAACAAAAACTCAGTAGCACTGAATTAACGACTGTCTTTAACGAACTAATGAGAGTGCAACCTAAGGACAAGTGACAAACACAAAGACGACCATCATCGGCCGTCTTTTTCAATCATTTATATTACTTGCGACTCCCCCCTTAACCAACCCGAATTTCCAACTTCTAATTTCGTTCTACTGCTTTATCGGCATAACAATATACAAATAATCATCATTCTCTTTCGGTTGAATCAGGCAGGGGACATTGCCGTCGACTAAACTTATCTTGACTTCGTCACTATCAATATTATTTAAACCTTCCAGTAGGTATCTATAGTTCAAAACAGTGTCATTGCTGTCACCGGTAAACTCAACGTCGAGCTCTGACGTACTTTCACCAACTTGAGTGTTCGTTGCTTTTAAGATTAACCCTTTTGCCGGATCAAAAACTAAATTAATATCGAAAATACCTGCTTTTGAAAAAAGGGCGACTCGTTTAATCTGCTTTTGCAACTCTGAAGTAGAGGCGATAACAGTTGTCTTACTGGCGCTGGGGATAATTTGTGTATAATCTGGATAGTTCCCGTCAACTAACCGTGAAATCAATTCAACACTGTCCATACAAAAGAGAATTTGATTATCAGATAAATGGACTTCCATTGTTTCAACGGCGTTAGCTTGATCTTTTATATTGTTAAGGATTCTTAAAACTTCCTGTAGTGTTTTTAATGGAACGATTACTTCATTTTCTTTTTCATTATCAGAAATTGCCGCCTTTTTCTCGGCTAATCGATAACTATCAGTTCCAACCAAAACAACCTTTCCTTTTTGAACCTTATTAAAACTCAAAAACACACCACTAATCTCTGGTCGACTCTCACTAACCGCAACAGAAAAGACAACTTGAGAGATTGCTTTCTTAAATTCGGCAATGTTTATTTTATATGGCTCATTTTTTTCTAATTGAGGAATAACGGGAAAGTCTGTTGCATCAATTCCTTTAATTTTAGTCTGACTGCTTTTACAGGCAATGCTTAAAAAATCATTTTTTTCTAATTCCAAGTCAACTTGATCATTTGATAATAGGTTTACATACTCAGAAAGAAGTTTTCCTTCAACGGTAAACGACCCTTCGGTTTCGCTTTTACATCGAACACTACAAGTTATACCAATTTCGAGATTAGTGCTTGATAATTTTAACTTCTCATTCTTAACTTCCATTAAAACATTATTTAAGATTGGAAGGTTAATGTTTTTATTTACTAAGTGTCCTGT
>JABHMO010000037.1 GCA_018693855.1 Candidatus Falkowiibacteriota bacterium | reverse complement strand
CATCGTACACAACAACTAATTGATAGATATAAAGAGGTAAAAAAGTGGCAAAAATCGGGATCAAAACAATAATTAAAATTCCCCACCAGCGTTTATACCAATGTTTTTTTGTTTTTATTTCATTCATATTTGTCTGTTTAATTATACCATACCTTAATGAATCATTAAACACTAATCCCCCTTTACAATCCACTAAAATGATCAAATTATCCAAAATTCAACTATTTAATAGACAACATTGACAATTTAGAATCGACTTGCTATACTACCAATTGATTATTCAATACAACTTATGTCACAAACAATTACAATTATTCAAATCGTTATAGCAATCTTGCTAGTTATCCTAGTTTTACTACAAAATAAAGGTGGTGGACTATCTGGTGTTTTCGGAGGTTCAGAAACAAGTGGTAACTTTCGAACAAAAAGAGGACTAGAAAAGAAACTTCATATTTTAACTATAATCTTCTCTATACTTTTCTTGGTTTTATCATTAGCAAATCTATTTGTTAATCGATAACAACTTCATTAAACTTCAAAAAAATGAGCAATCTAAAAAAGATTTGGATCAAGCTCAAAAACTTGCAATTCAAAATTAATCAAAAAAACGAGCAAAACAAGCAACGCAAATTTTTTAATCATGACGAAAAGCTAGTTTTACAGAACACGGTGAAAAACAAGTTTCCAAAAGCTAAACAGATCAAATTTATTTCTAAATACTTATCTAAAACCGAAAAAATAGTAATTCGTATTGCTAGTGGTGTTTTACTTATTACCCTAGCCTCTCTTTTAATTAACCTTTACTGGAATAACTCACAACACGTTCCAAAAGATGGAGGATCATACACTGAAGGTTTAATTGGTTCACCTCGATACATCAACCCCCTATTCGCTAGCGCCAACGATACTGACCTAGATATCAGTTCTTTAGTATTTTCAGGATTAATGAAGTACTCAGACAATGGATTAATTACAGACCTAGCTGAAAGCTATGAAATCAGTGAAGACCAGCTTGAATACACGTATAAAATCAAAGACAATGTTTACTGGCATGATGGCGAAAAGCTAGACAGTGAAGACATTGCTTTTACCTTTGCTCGAATTAACGATAAAGAGAGTCAAAGTCCATTGTATTTCAATTTCAAAGGAGCAACAATCAAAGCTCTTGACGAAAGAACTGTTAAGTTCACATTAGAAAACCCATTTGCTCCGTTTCTAGAAAGTTTGACAGTTGGAATTCTGCCACAACACATCTGGACAAACATCCCAGCAGCTAATATGACATTAGCGGAATTCAATCTAAAACCGATTGGAACTGGTCCGTACAAATTTGAATCTTTATTAAAAAACAAAAACGGAGAAATAAAAAGTTTTAATTTAGAAAAGAATAAAAACTACTACAATACGCCTGCTTTTGTGAATGAAATTTCATTTAAATTTTTCGAAAGTTTTAGTGCAGCAGTTGAAGCATTAAATAATAAAAACATCGAAGGAATCAGTTATTTACCAAAAGAGTTTAGAGAACGAGTAATTAACAATAGAAATTTAAACTTTAATCTGTTACATCTACCTCAGTACACAGCTATTTTCTTTAATTATGACAACAGCCCTATTCTAAAAGATGTGAAGATAAGAAGAATTTTGGCTCACGCAACAAACAAAGAAAAAATTGTTAATAATATATTAAACGCTGAAGCACAAATAATTCATTCTCCAATTTTGCCTAACAGTTTAGGCTATACAGAAGAAATAACTTTCTATCCATACAATGTTGACCACGCAAAAACAACATTAAAAACATTAGGTTGGGAACTAGACAACTATGTTATTGAGAGTGAAGAAACAGAAGAGGAAGAAACAACCGAAGAATCAACTGATAAGGAAGTTGAAGAGCCAAAACAAGTCAAAGAAGAGTATCCTTTTCAAGTTCGAAAAAAGAACAATCGATACCTTGAACTTACATTAACAACGGTCAATCAAGCTGAATCAATTTCAATCGCAAAAGAACTGCAAAAAGAATGGCAACAAATTGGAGTCAAGCTAAACATTAGCTCACTAAGCCCAGAAGCAATCAAAGAAGTTATCAATAATCGTGATTACGAGCTTCTGTTATACGGGCAAATTTTAGGATTTGATCCTGATCCATTCCCTTTTTGGCATTCAAAACAGACAACCTACCCAGGACTTAATTTAACATCGCTAAAATCTGACAAAATTGATACAATACTTGAAGGAGCAAGGAAAATTAGCGACGACGCAGCACGTGCAAAGAACTACACAGAATTTCAAAAACTAATTGCAGAAGAAACTCCAGCAATATTCTTATTTAACCCAACGTACACTTATCCTCAAAATAAAAAAATCAAAGGATTCTCAACAAGTAAAATAATTACACCTTCGAATAGATTTAATAAAATTACTTCTTGGTACATTAACACAAAGAGAAATTGGAAATAGGAAAAGGGGGCTATACGAGGCTAAACGAGGCTAATCTTGCTTATCTTTACCTGTATTTACTCATATTTACTTCACTTCACTTCTCTTAACTAACTCAAAGGCATTATTTTTGTCTTTTAAAACTATGGTACAACAAAAAACTACGACGAGGAACTCTAATTATAAGAGAAAACCTCATCAGAACTATCAAAAGAAACAAACAACGAACGCACGTCCGAACTATCAAAAGAAACGAACAACAGGCCCACGTCCAAAAACGGCAGCAGGTACAAGACCAAAACGAACAGCTCGTCCGCCAAAAGCAAAGGAGAATACTCTTCGAATTATGGCATTAGGTGGACTCGAAGAAGTCGGTAGAAACATGATGCTTCTAGAATACAACAAAGACATTGTCATTATTGATATGGGACTTCAATTTCCAGAAGAAAATATGCCTGGGATTGATTACATCATTCCAGATGTATCTTATTTAGAAGATAAGAAAGATCGAATCAGAGGAGTAATTATTACTCATGGTCATTTCGATCATATTGGTGCAATCTCTCACTTAATTCCAAAGTTAGGTTATCCAACAATCTATACTGCAAAATTAACAGCAGCACTAGTAAAGAAAAGACACGAGGAGTACAAAAATGCACAAGCACTGAAAATTCAAACAATTGACCCGGACTCTGACATGATTAAACTTGGTGTTTTCAATATTGAATTTTTCCGAGTTAATCATAGTATTCCTGACAGTTTTGGAGTTGTTCTTGGAACACCAGTTGGAACAGTTATTCACACTGGAGATTTCAAGATTGATTTAAGTCCGATTAATGACAAACCAGCTGACCTGGCTAAAATTGCTTTATTTGGCTCACGTGGAGTGTTAGCACTGCTAAGTGATAGTACTGATGCACCAAATAAAGGAAATCAGCTTTCTGAAAGTGAAATCACCGACAATATTGAAACGATTTTCCAAGAATCAAAAGGAAGAATTATTGTTGGAACATTTGCATCGCTAATTAACAGAGTACAGCAACTACTAACCCTAGCAGAAAAATACGACAGAAAAGTATTACTAGAAGGTAGAAGCATGAACTCAAATGTAGAAATAGCTAAACAGCTTGGTTACTTAAAGTTCAATCCAAAAACAATTATTGAAGAAAAAGAGTTCAGAAGATTACCAGACAATAAAGTTATGGTAGTTGGTACAGGTGCTCAAGGTGAACAGAACGCTGTACTGCAAAGAATTGCTAATAAAGATCATAAATTTTTACAGATCAAAAGAGGTGATTCACTTGTTTTCTCTTCATCAGTTATCCCAGGTAATGAACGAACTATTCAAGCACTAAAAGATGTTTTCTATCGACAAGGTGCAAAAGTTTATCATTACCAAATAATGGATATCCATAGTGGTGGACATGCAAAACAAGAAGACTTAAAGCTATTAATCAGTTTAATAAAGCCTAAATACCTTATCCCAATTGAAGCTAACCATTTCATGCTTCGTATTCATGGTGAAGTTGGAGAAAGTGTTGGTATTCCAAAAGAAAATATTTTCGTTGCTGACAATGGACAAGTCATGGAGTTTTCACGAGGTCAAAATCAGCGAGAGATTACTGGACGACTAACCAATGAGAAGATTCCAACAGAATATGTTTTCGTTGACGGACTTGGAGTTGGTGATGTGCAAGGAATCGTGATCAGAGACAGACAGATGATGGCAGAAGATGGGATGTTTGTTGTGATTGCGCAGATCAAAAGGAAGACGGGTGAACTAATTGGCAGTCCTGATATAATTTCACGTGGATTTATCTATATGAAAGAGAGCAGGAAATTAATAGAAGAGTCTCGTCAACTTACTAGAAAAATTTGCGATCATAAAGGAAAGAAATACGATGGTGATGCAATGGAAGTGAAGAATAAACTACGGAAAGAGATTGGTAATCTACTGTATAAAAAAACGCAGAGAAGGCCGATGATATTGCCGGTGGTTTTGGAGGTTTAAGAAAGAATCGCAGTTAATCAGTTAACCAGTTAACCGAGTTAATCAAACTAATCAATATTATAAAAGCAATCCTCGAGCAGGGTTGCTTTTTTGTTTAATTTTAGACATATTTCAGGCGTTTTTATCAAATCCCCCCACAGTATCGACACTGCGCGCTTGACAAAATTTATTTTTTATGATATACTGTTTTATTGATTTCCAGTTCATTTTGAATAATCTTTTTGCCATGAAAGGAATATAACCATGGCCAAAAACCGCACACGTAAGCTTCGCCAAAAAGCCGCCCGCCGCAATCGCCTGAACGACCTCAAGCAGCAGGCCAAAAGCCGCAAGGAGTGGGTCAAGGGTCTGCGCACCGCCAAGCACGCCGCCAACGTCAAAAAAAAGGCGATGGCCGAGGAACGCAAGGCTGAAGAGCGCCAGAGGCAGGCCCAGGCGGAAGAGCAGTCCAGGTTCGAGCTCGAGCGCGAACAGGAGGCTTGGGCCGACGAGAACGTCTACGTGACGAGCCCGACGGCAAAGTACTTCTACCTCCGGACGGATCCGCGCGTCAAGCGGATCTCACCGAAGAATCGCATCGAGGGAACGATCCCTCAACTCGTCGCCTCCTACGGCGATCGCGACATCGCGGCGTAGACCTTTCGCCGCACAGAACACAGAAGGACGCAACCAACACCGGTTGCGTCTCTTCATTTTAAAAATAATTTCAAAGGGAAACACGTTTGCGTGTTTCCCGT
>JABHMO010000036.1 GCA_018693855.1 Candidatus Falkowiibacteriota bacterium | reverse complement strand
TCTTATTTAAGAATGATTATTTGAACAATCAACTTTTAATAGCAATGGATCTTACGGAGATAGGTGAGGACGCAGCAACCGCTTTGCAGGACCTATCAACTGTGGGAGTAGAAGCGTACAAGATCCTAGGATCGTCAGATGTGACTTTTTCTAATCTAGATTTGGAAACAAAACAAGGCTTGCTCGCACTTGTGAATGATTCTCTGAATAAGTTCGAGGACTTGCAGGTTTCATTAGCAGAAGTTGATGAAAAGTTAGTAGCGATCAATAGAAGAAATCCTTTCTTTGTTTATGATGAGATTCTCACACCTTTGCAACAGCAGTTACCTGAGTTGAAAAGAACAATTGATAACTCAATGCTCGGAATTAGACTGCTGCCAGCTCTAAGTGGATTTCCAGAAGAGCAAACTTATTTAATACTACTGCAAAACAACCGAGAGATGCGTCCTAGTGGAGGATTTATTGGTGCATATGGTATTTTGAAAGTAAAAGACGCTGAAGTTAAAGAGTTATTTATTGATAATAGTTACAATTTGGACAAATTAGTAAAAGATACATTAAAAATTGAAGCACCAGCTCCGATTCAGGAGTATATGAAGCAAGAACACTGGTTTTTGCGAGACAGTAACTGGTCACCTGATTTTCCAACCTCTGCGCAAAAGGCGATTGAGTTTTATAACTTAGAAGGTGGAACCGAAAAAATTGATGGTGTGATTGGTTTAACACCAACGTTAATTGAAGCGTTAGTTAAGAAAACAGGTGCAATCTCTGTTCAGAATTTAATATTTGACTACAAAGATCTTTGGGAAAAGCTTGAGTATGAAGTTGAGTATGGATATAAGAATCGCGGGATTGAAGAGTCTGATAGGAAAGATGTGATTGGCGAGTTAGCAAAAGTTTTAATTGAAAAACTATATAAATATCCACTAGATCAGTGGCCAGATCTTCTGGGTGTTATTGATAATCAGTTGGATGAAAGACAGTTGCTGTTCTATTTTAATGATAACGATTTCCAGCAGATAGCTGTTGAGAATGATTGGTCAGGCCATGTCTCTGATTTTGAGAATGATTACATTCAGTTAGTTGATGCTAATTTAGCAGCCTTGAAAACTGATTCTGTTATGGAACGAACTTTAACGTATAAATTAGATCAAACTTCTGATGAACTAATAGCTCAAAGTTGTGTTAATTATCAAAACACTGGTAATTTCGGATGGGCAACAACTCGATACAGAACTTATTCACGACTGTATGTTTCAGCTGGAAGTGAATTGATTGCTGTTACAGTTGGTCACAATCAAGAAAGCAAAGTTGATACTTATAATGAATTCGGAAAAACAGCTTTTGGACTATTTCTCGAAGTAGAACCTCAGAGCAGTAAGCAAGTTTGTTGGAATTATAAATTACCTGAACGAATGAATGAGAAGTTGTACGGTGATGGTGAGTATAAACTTTTATTCCAAAAACAAAGTGGTATCCCGAAAATCAATTTACAGTTAGATTTTAATTTTGACAGTAAAAGTTTCAATCATTACGAGTTTGATTATGCAGAACAGCTGACTCATGATGAAATTTATAATATATATTTAGATGAAGTAAAGTATTAATAATATGGCATTAACAAATGAAAAAAAAGTTGAACAAAATTTATTACCAGCTTCTAAACAAGTAGAAACTCCGGTAAATAATGAAAATCTAGTAGACCTAGCTGTAGCAAGAGCTGCAAGGGAAGCAAGAGAAAGAGAAGCGGCTAGTCTTGAATCTGCAAGAGCAAAAGTTGAAACTGCTCCTGTTCATCTAGTTCCACCGCCAGAACCAGAACGTCCATTAGGATATGCAAAAAGGAAGAAACCTTCTTTTTGGGCTGGAATAAAAGCTATTTTATCTAAAAATAAAATAGAAGATAGGAACTTGAGCAAAGATGAGAAAAAGATTGAGCAGGGTTTTAATAAAATCTCTGTTTTGTTCGGAATTTCTGTCCATCCAGAATATTATAAATATTTGGATGAAGAAAGAGAACTGGAATTTGGTCGAGAACCTGCTAGGATGAGATTTAATGAGGATTTTTATCATAAATCAATTTTACCAGCATATCGTGAGTTCTTTGATCCAAAACGGTTTGTTGAAAACGAATATTTTCGAAGAGCCCTGCATGAGTTAGCTTTTTATATTCATGAGGTAACTAATCAAAAGGAAGAAGATATTGTTCAAGAGAAGTTTGAAACAAGTTACAGAGCAAATCATGAAACTTATAGAATTGTCTGCTTATCTTCAGGTAATCGAGTTGTTGATATAAAAGTTTTTCGAGAAGAAGAAGATCGAGACATTTACGTTTTTGGTAGTCATGTTCCTCTTCGTGAATACGCTGGTCAACCTGAGAGTGTCATTCAGCCAACTAGTGAGGACTATCGAAATGGATTTTATAGAGCTAGTACTTTGAGTACAGAATATAAACGAAAAGAAAATTTTTATGATGGCTCAATTGGTGTTGAAAAATCAAAAAAAATTAGTGCTATATTGGAGAAGTTAGATAATTTAGTTGAATAATTGTAAAATTAAATATCGTATAAATAAAACAATCAGATAACTGATTGTTTTTGGATTGAAAAACCGCTCCTATTTGGGGGCGGTTTATTGGTGTTTGCGAAGGAATCGCGTGAGTGCTTTTCCGTTGTCAGATGCCAGTAGTTCAATGTCGCAAAAACCGATGAAAGCAAAAAGGATAACGGTGAGTCCTTGGACAGAGAACCAGCCTTGGACCATTTGCTCCATTGTGACCGAATCAATATTAACAGCGTTGTTTATAGAGATTGCAGCTCCGTAAAGTATCACAAGTAGAGGCAACCATTTTAACCAGGCATGGAGTCTTTCGAAAGATAGGAAAAACAGGTGCATGATTTTATCCAATACTGATAGCATTAAATATATCATGACGACTGCTCCAAACATGGAAGTCCAATCGTTTGGGTATTGATTTGTGCGTTTGCTTTCTGGCCAGAAGAGAAGAGATATGCAAAAGGCAAAGAACAAGATCAAACCTTCTATCCCATGAATGAAAAGATCTTTTTGTTCTTCTGTTCGATTGTTCCAGTTTATCATCGACATGATACTTCTCCTTCGTAAGGTTTTTTGAATGGCTGAAAAGTACAATATATACACATAAATTAGCAGTAAACCAATCTTTTGTCAACTACCTGATTTTGATTTTATATGTTAAAATGAGGAACATAGAAGTGATTGTTTATTCCTACTTTCTACTTACTACTTCCTACTTTCTAATTTATGAAATACACCCCACTACACGTCCACAGCCACTACAGCCTTCTTGACGGATTGGCTAAGCTTGATGACCTTATTAATAAGGCGAAAAGTGATGGCATGACAGCTTTGGCATTGACTGACCATGGTGTGATGTATGGAGCGATTGAGTTTTATCAGAAATGTAAGAAAGCTGGGATTAAACCTATTATCGGAGTGGAAGCTTACATCGTAACTAACCGAAATGTAAAAGACGTTGCAACTGAACAACGATTCCATCTTATTTTATTAGCGAAAAACAATAAAGGGTATAAAAACCTAATTAAACTGACAACGATTGCTCATCTGGAAGGATTTTATTATAAACCAAGAATTGATTTTGAGGTTTTGAAAAAATATAGTGAAGGACTTATCTGTTGTAGCGCTTGTCAGAACGGTGAACTTGCTAGAGGTATTTTAAATGATGCTTCAGATGATAAATTAAAAAAGATAATCGATAAATATCAAGATATTTTTGGTAAAGAAAACTATTACTTAGAAGTTCAACATCATCCAAACTTACCAAAACAGAAAAAAGTTAATGAAAAAGTGTTTGATCTTGGAAAAAAATTCGATGTGCCAATTGTTGCAACTAATGATACTCATTATGTAAATACAGAAGATGCGGAAGCTCATGATATTTTGATCTGTTTACAAACAAAGAAGACGATTAACGCTGAGAATAGAATGAGTTATTTAGGTGAAGATTATTCACTGTATTCTAGTGACCAGATGAGCGATTTTTTTCGAGGTAATTTAGAAGTATTAGAAAATACAAATAAAATCGCAGAGCAGTGTGAAGTAGAGATCAGTTTAGGTGAAACTCAACTGCCTTATTATGAAATTCCTGAGGGAAAAACTGATGATGGCGTGCTTCGTGAAATGTGTATCGACAATTTCCAAACTAGATATGGGTTTGATTATCATAATCCAACTAATGAGAAACAGACTAGTATTATTGAAAGACTTGATTATGAGTTGGAGATTATAAAAAAGACAGGCTATCCGTCTTATTTTTTAATTGTGCAAGATTTTATTAACTGGTCAAAGGAACAAGGTATTGTGGTTGGTCCTGGTCGTGGAAGTGCTGCTGGAAGTATTGTGGCTTATCTAACAAACATTACAAATCTTGATCCAATTGAATACGATCTTCTGTTTGAGCGATTTTTGAATCCAGAAAGAGTTAGCATGCCTGATATTGATATTGATTTTGCTGATACTCGTCGAGACGAGGTGCTTCGATATACGGAAGAAAAGTATGGTAAAGATCATGTCGCTCAGATTGTAACATTTGGAACAATGGCAGCTCGAGCGGCGGTAAAAGATGTTGGTCGAGTAATGGAAATGCCATATGCTTTTTGTGATCAGATCTCGAAGTTGATTCCGATGAACTTGAAACTGGATGAAGCAATCTCTCAAATTCAAGAAGTGAAAGAACTCTACGATACAAATAAAGATGCAAAAAGGATAATTGATTATGCTAGGAGGATTGAAGGTGTAGCGCGTCACTGTTCAGTTCATGCTTGTGGTGTGGTTATTACAAAGTTGTCACTTGATGAGTATGCACCATGTCAGTACTCTCGTGATAATGAGAACGTTGTAGTTAGTCAGTACTCACTGCACCCTGTTGAAGATTTAGGTCTGTTGAAAATGGACTTCTTGGGTTTGAAGAATCTGACAATCATGGAAAATGCGTGTGAATACATTAAAAAAATTCATAATGTAGAGATTGATATTGATAGTATTTCATTAACAGATGAAAAAGCTTATAAACTTTTTCAAGATGGACAAACAACTGGCGTGTTTCAGTTTGAATCTAGTGGAATGAAAAAATATCTGCGACAGTTAAAACCCAATATTTTTGAAGATCTAATTGCGATGGTGTCACTGTATCGTCCCGGTCCGATGGATTTGATTCCAGATTTTATTAATCGTAAATATGGTTTGAAAAAAGTTGAGTATATTCATCCTAAACTAGAACTTTCCTTGGCGAAGACATTTGGAATCGCAATCTATCAGGAGCAGATCATGCAAATTACTCGAGATTTAGCCGGTTTCTCACTAGGAGAAGCTGATGTTTTGCGTAAAGCGGTTGGTAAAAAGATTGCAGCACTTCTAGCTGAGCAAAAAGAGAAGTTTATCAATGGTTGTGTTGATAATGGTATTGATAGAGAGAAAGCTAAAAACGTATTTGCCTTTATCGAACCGTTTGCTGGATATGGTTTTAACAGAAGTCATGCTGCTTGTTATGCAATGATCTCATATCAGACTGCGTATCTGAAAGGAAACTATCCAGCTGAGTTTATGGCAGCTCTGATGACAGCAGATCAACGGAATATGGAAAGGATTGCGATTGAAATTGATGAATGTAAACAGATGGGAATTATTATTTTACCACCTGATATAAATGAAAGTTATTCAAACTTCACAGTTGTTGCTGAAACGCTCGACTCTGATAAACCAACTATCCGATTTGGATTAAACGCGGTTCGTAACGTTGGTGAAGCGATTGCAAAAAAGATTATTCATGAACGAAAAGAGAATGGTAAGTATCAAGACCTAGAAGATTTCTTAACCAGAATTAACTGTCGAGATTTAAATAAAAAGTCTTTAGAAGGATTAGTCAAAAGTGGAGCCATGGATTTATTTGGAGAAAGAACCAGTTTATTAGAAAACATGGAGAAGATTTTGTTGTTCATTAAAGAAATTGAGATAGAAAAAAACTCAAATCAGACTAATCTGTTCAGTTTTGGTAATAGTGAAGACGTAACAACGACTAGATTGATTTTAAAGGAGACAGAACCAGCTTCAAAAACGAAGATTCTTGGTTGGGAAAGAGAGTATCTTGGTTTGTATGTGTCTGATCATCCTTTCGCAAGTTACGCAGAGTATTTGAAACCATTCATTACTTCGATTACTTTGATAAATGAAATTCAAGAAAGTGATAAGATCGTTAGAGCTGGGGGAGTTATTTCCACAGTAAAAAAGATCATGACAAAAAAAGGTGATCCAATGTTGTTTGTTGGTTTTGACGATGGTGTTTCTTCGACAGAGCTTTTGATCTTTCCTCGGTTGTACAAAGAAGATAAGATTGAATGGATTGAAGGTAAGGTTATTGTTGTTGAAGGTACGTTGTCTGATAAAGATGATGAGAAGAAAATACTGTGTAATAATGTTTGGGATGTTAACGGTGATAATATAAAAGAGTTAACCGAAGAGTTGCGGAACACTCCGTATAAACAAGATAATCGCAAAAGTTTTTTTCAGAATAAGAATGCTGCTATTCCAGTAAATACTGAATCTAGTCGAAAAGTCGTTTTGAAATATCCGGTTGGTGCTTCTGCTGAGTTAGCTGGTCAGATTAAGATGTTATTTATGACAATTCCTGGTCAGTATCAAGTTTATTTAAAAATAGGCGAAAAATTAATAAAAACCAACTTTAAGGTCAATCCAAACGGTGACAATCAAGACAAAATTGAGTCAATTTTAGGCAAAAACTGCATGATTACGATTTAACAGCGTTGATCTTTGAATGGCTTTATGTATAATTGAAATAAGAAAACCAATGAGGCCATCAGGCGCTATTCTAGGCAATTAATTAAGTATAGCCTCGTTTAGCCTTGTTTAGCCCCCTTGCTCTATATGTTCATGAAAAAAAACGCAAAAGTATCGGAGGGGTATAAAAAAATTATTTTCGGATTTGTTGTTGTAACTGTTATTCTAGTTATCGTAGTTCTTTATTTTTCTGCAAGCCGAGCAATAATTCGAGTTGCTGCGCAAAGTACAACAATTGAAACAGATTTTGTAAGTGATGTTGCAACTGATGGGGGAATGAGTTCAGCGTCTGCTCTGCAAGGTGTTTTATTTGAAACAGAAGTCATGGCAGAGGAAGTTGGAGAATCAACCGGACAAGCTGTCGTACAAGGTGACTCAATTGGAAAAGTGAAATTAATTAATAAAAGATCAGAGAACCAAACATTAGTTAAGACAACTCGGCTACAAACTTCAGATGGAATATTACTTAGATTAGTAGAGCGTGTTGATATTCCTGCTAATGGTGAGTTGGAAGCATTTGTGTATGCTGATGATCCAGATTCTTTTAAGGAACTTGAACCAACTAGCTTCATTATTCCTGGACTGTTCGAGAATTTGCAAAAATTAGTTTACGGCGAAAGTTCAACAGTTCTAAAATCAACTGGGCAGTCTGTCAAAGCTGTTCAAGAAGTTGATATCATTACAGCAAAAGAAATTTTAGATAGAAAACTTGTTGATAAAGCAATGACAGAGTTTAAGGTTCAGTTACCAAATGATTCATACCAAATTATTGAAATTAAAAGTCAGTTACTTGATGAAGAACTGTCTGATGAAATAGGCGATGCGACTGATCAGTTTAGTATTAGTCAGAAAAAGAAAGTAGTTTTATTAGCAATTAATCGAGAAGATGTGTTACAATTAGCAGGAGAGAGGCTTGGTAACGTTGTGCCTTCAGGTAAAGAACTTGTTACAGTTAATCTTGATAACTTCACATACAGTGTGCAAAGCTTTGATGATGCTTCAAAGTCAGGTGTAATAAAAGCGCATCTTGAAGGTGAAGTGAAAATCCAAAATAATAGTGAGATATTTGATAAAGATAAAATTGGTGGATTAAGTCCCAAAGGTGTTGAGCTGTACTTAGCGAACTTTGAAGAAGTTGAAGAAGTTACAGTCGAGCTTAGTCCGTTCTGGGTAAAAAAAGTTCCAAAATTTAGAGATCATATAGAAATTGTGATTGAATAGGGGGAATTTCGAAATCCGAAACTCGAAATCCGAAACTCGAAATCCGAAAAAAATCAAAACTTTTATTATATAGTTTGTAAATACAATTATATGGGTAAAGAAGATGAAGTTTTTCTAAAACTTGAGAAAGCAATTAGTGAAGAAGGTGATACTAATTTTAAGGTTGATAGCAAGCCTATTGAATCACAGAGAAGTACAAGTGAAGCAGTAGGTGACCTTGTCTCCAGTAGACAAGAAAAGGCAATGTCTGATTTTGATACAGAAATCGAGAAAGATTCAGATGAAAAACAAGACGCATTTATGGAAAATGCAGTTGAACTATTTTTAAAACAAGATGGAGTAGAGTATCGAGTTTTAGCTCCAATGGACAAGGATTTGCTTGATAAAAAAAAGTTCTTACATCTGTTGGTGTCTGATAAAAAAGCCATTAATGGAGTTTGTTTAGAAGTGTATCCCATTGTAAACGGAAAAAGAGGTGCAATAGTATATTCAGATACACATATTTGGGTTGATGACTTAACGAATGTAGCAGAAAACAAAGTGCTGGCCAATACAAGTAGGGAAGGAAATGCTTAAAAGAGATTTTAAAAGCAAGCTTGTAATAGCTTGTTTTTGTGTTGACGGAATTGACTTTAGATGGTAATATACTATGAACTGTTTTTTGACAATTGCACTCGAGGAGGTTTCCAATGTTGTATAAGTTGTCAGTGACAAGTTTCTGTTTATTAATTGTTTTTTATAGCGTAATTTATTTAATCTTTGTTCCGTGGACATTGTCTTTCAAGGACAAGGCTTTGGCCAAAAGAAATCGTGTCGACATGTCTTGGCTGATAGGTAGATTTGTTTTTATCTGGTCAACCTTTACAGCACTGGTTCATTTCGTTTTTTATTTTGATTACGGGTATTTACTTTTTCTTGGAGCAAGTCTGATTCTAGTCTTGATCTGGGTGAGTAACTCTTTTAATCGTAAAAAGAACATTGTAAACTTGATCATTGGTTGGAAATTTGTTTTATTGTTTTGCGCTGTTTGTATGGCAATTGGTCTCTCTCTAATACCAAGTCGTTTTTACGCTTTGGCTAGAATGGAGTATGCTCATGTGGAAACAATCGAATTCGAAAACCATCCTATGAATTCGATGACGCTTGTTCTTCAGATTGAGCAGAATGGTGATATTGTCGCTATGACAATCCCGTATTTTTACCAGCTGGTATCCTATCCTCGAGAGTTAGGACCGAATAGACATCTTTATCGATTCGAAATTGAAAGTCGGGATGAAGAATATGATGTTACCCCAGGCAGAGCTTCGGGTTTAGTTTTGAAATATCAAGGTGAGTTTTTCTTAGCAACAAATGAGCATGTTTTGCTCAATTCTCGAAAAGAACTTGAAGCACTTGCTGTTATGGATCGTGAGTACGATATTGCCATCATTAGCATGCGATACGTAACGTTGCTCGGTGCAGACGCTCAAGACGTTGCGTTAGAACTTTCAGAATTGACAAATCAGGAGTTGACGAATAGACAGCTAGAAAATGTTGGTCTAGCGAAATCTCATCACTACGTTGCAAATGCTGGCTTGTCGTTTCATTTTTCAACAGATTGGAAGAATTATCAAAACAAATTTTGTTTTCGAGTAAAAAGTGTGACAGATCCAAAATACAACAGTCTTAATCAGGGTGCGTCAGGTTCTCCTGTTGTAGATCGCGAGACTGGTGAATTAGTAGGCTTGTTGCATGGATATTTTGAAGGCATTGGCGCGTTTGATTCTCTGTGTTGCCAGCTCTTTTCTGGACCTGATCAGATCAGGGCGAACTTAGTGCAACTGTATAATAGAACACCACATTAAAAGTACCGTTTCCATAGAGGCGGTTTTTAATTTGACAATTATATTAGGAATACTTATAATAAATCTAATCAAAAGCGATTGGATTAGCTACCAACTAATCATCTTTGTATCCTAAATTAGGCTAAACTTTTGAGAACAATTGAATAAATGAAGTGCTTAAGCGTTTGTCTGCTTAGGAACTTGGGTGGAAACTCCCGTTAGATGAAAATGGGACCCAAGGTTATGCGCCTTGGTTTTTGTTTATATGAAATTATTAATACAACGCGTGAAAAACGCACAAGTTCTAATTAAAGATAAAGTTGTCGGTGAAATTGGCAATGGAGTTTTAGTTTTTCTTGCAATTATAAAAGATGACACTGGCGAGGAGGTTGATTATCTTGTAAATAAACTAACTAATCTAAGAATTTTTGAAAATGAAGACAAAGCTTTTGATAAATCATTGTTAGAGGTTGAAGGTGAAGCATTAATTGTTTCTCAGTTTACTCTCTGCTCTGCATGTGAAAAGGGGAGACGACCTGATTTTTTCGCAGCAGCAGAACCGTTCCGAGCGAAAAAGATTTATGATGAATTTATCACGAAATTAGAAGCCACGGGACTGAAAGTTTCTACTGGAGAATTTGGAGCTTATATGCAAGTTAAACTTGAGAATGATGGGCCGGCAACCTTTCTAATCGAAAGGAATAACCAAGTTTCAAATTCCAATAATCAATAACTTATTATCGGTAATCAAATAACAATAATTAATTAAATGAAAGGGGATTAAGTTGAAATTGAGTTAAAATTGAGGGAATAAAAGTATTAAAATTTCCTTTAACCTTCTTCTTTCTTCTTTACCCTCTTAACTTCTTAATATGAAATTAGAAAACATGCGTCACTCACTATCTCACATTATGGCGCAAGCAGTACTTAAACTTTATCCAAATGCTAAGATGGCGATTGGGCCAGCGATTGATAATGGATTTTATTATGACTTTGATTTGGGTGAAGATTCTTTTGCTCCGGAAGATCTGAAAAAGATCCAAAAGGAAATGAAGAAAATTATTGGGGGAGGTCAGAAATTTGAACAGTTTAGTTTACCTATTAAGGAAGCTAAAGAAAAACTTAAAGACAATCTTTATAAAATTGAGATGATTGAGGATTTAGAAAAGGAAGGGGAGAAAGAGATCAGTTTTTACAAAAACATAAACGCAAAAGGAGAAGATGTTTTTGTTGATATGTGTCGAGGTCCTCATTTGGAATCAACAAAAGAAGTTGGTGCTTTCAAACTTGATAAAGTGGCTGGAGCGTATTGGAGAGGAGATGAGAAAAATAAGATGTTGCAAAGAATTTATGGTTTAGCATTTGAGAAAAAAGAAGAGTTGGACGATTATCTGAAGCTAATTGAAGAAGCAGAAAAAAGAGATCATAAGAAACTCGGAAAAGAGCTAGAGCTATTTAGCTTTCATGATGTTGGTGCTGGATTTCCATTTTTCAAACCAAAAGGCGTTGTTGTTTGGAATCAATTGATGAAATATTGGAGAGAAGCTCATGATAAAGCAGGATACAGTGAAGTGAAAACTCCAGTTATCTTGTCACGTGAGTTGTGGGAAAAATCAGGGCATTGGGATAACTATCGAGAAAACATGTATACAACAAAAATAGATGATCATGATTACGCGATTAAACCAATGAACTGTCCCGGTGGAATGCTTTTGTACAAAGAAGGACAGTACTCTTATCGAGATTTACCACTGAGATGGGCTGAGATTGGACTTGATCATCGACATGAACTTTCAGGAACTCTGAATGGCTTATTTCGAGCCAGAGCTTTTTGGCAAGATGACGCTCACATCTTCATGAGAACAGATCAGATTAAAGAAGAAATTTTCGGAGTGTTAAAGTTAGCAGATGAAATTTATTCAGCATTTGGTCTATCTTATCATCTTGAACTATCAACTCGTCCTGAAAAATCTATTGGGACTGATGAAGCTTGGGAAAAAGCAACTAAAGGTTTGCAAGACGCTCTTGATGAATATGGGCAAGGTTATGAACTAAATGAAGGTGATGGAGCTTTCTATGGTCCTAAAATTGATATTCATGTAAAAGATGCTCTTGGCCGAACTTGGCAATGTGCAACAATTCAGCTAGATATGAATTTACCAGAACGATTTGATCTTAACTACGTTAATGAAAAAGGAGAAGATGTAAGACCAGTTATGATTCATCGAGTTATCTTCGGTTCAGTTGAAAGATTCTTCGGTATCTTAGTTGAACATTTCGCGGGAGCTTTTCCACTATGGTTGTCTCCTGAACAGGTGAGAGTGCTCCCTGTTTCAGAAAAATTTGACGAGTATGCAAAGGAAGTGAATGATAAGTTGGTTGCAGCTGGGTTGCGAAGTAAACTTGATAATGAAAGTGAATCACTCAATAAACGAATTAGAAACGCAGAAAAATCAAAGTTACCATATATATTAGTTATAGGAGAGAAAGAACAGGCTGACAAAACTGTAGCAGTTAGAAAGAGAAAAGAAGGTGATCTAGGTGCTCAACAGTTGGACAAGTTTATCAAACAGTTGGAAAAGGAGAATAAAGAGAGAATTAATTAGAAGAACAATTTTAATAAAAATAACCGAGAACGCGCATTCTCGGTTATTTTATTTCGAGAATTCTAAAAGCGCGATCGGTTTTGGTCGCGCTTTTTATTTGAAGAGGGAGTTGACAATTTTGTCTAGCCATCTTTTTAGCCAAGGTTGCATCTGTTGGACCTCTTTTTTTGCTTCTTCGTTAGCTGTCTCGTTGTAGTTTTGGACATTTTGCCTACGAAGAATTTTCACGAGGTAGAAGAAGTATGTTTCAAGGTGAGCTAACTCAGGATTCAGGTATGGTTCAGTAATGTTTTCTTCTTTTCCGCTGATGATAGACGTGATCGCTATTGGGTGTTCAATTGGATCGAGGAAGAATTGAGCATATACTGGACGGAAGTCCAATCCACGGAAGAAAACTCGCTTATTATCTATTGCTATGAAATATCTACCTCTTTCTTTTCTAAGAACCGTAGCGAATTGATGGGAATCCTCAGCTTCTTTGACGTGTCTTGCGTCTACCCAAGGTACAAGCTTTCGCACTGGTTGTAGCATGTGTAAAAGTTGAACTGCGTCAGCTGAAGTAATGAATCCTTCTTCTACAAGACGACTTAATTCAATGTCGAATGCATCTGCCTTGATTCTTTCAATTCTCATGTTGTTGTCCCCCACGGTAGGGGTTACGGTACTTTGTCCCCCGAATTTAACTTGGATTACGTTGCTATGTGCATTGTTTCCCACGTTGCTTCTCCTTCTAGTTAGAAAAGATCAATCATCATATCTTCGCATATTTTTTTAATATTGTCAAGTTTTACTTGGGTATAATGAATATTTGTTGTATAATTAAGTAGTTAACAAAAATAATCAAATAAAAGTATTTATGCAACTTTCTAACAAAGTTTTAATCTTTTTTTTAATACTCTTTTTTTCCGCTGGAACAGTTTTTGCTGCTAGTGATCCTTATTATACGAAACAGTGGTATTTGGATAAAATTAAGGCAACTTACGCTTGGGAAATTACAAGTGGTGACAGTGATATCGTTGTGGCTGTAGTTGATACAGGTGTTGATCTAGATCATCCTGATTTGCAGAATAACATTTGGAAAAACAGTGGTGAAGTAGCTAATGATAATATTGATAATGATCACAACGGTTATGTTGATGATCGTTATGGTTGGCATTTTATTAATAATGAACCTGGAGGAGAACCTGTCTTAGGACTTGATTATAATGTAGAAGCTGCTAATCATGGGACTTTTATTGCAGGTTTGATATCAGCTGTTCATAATAATAATGTTGGAATTAAGGGAGTTACAAAACGCGTGAAGATTATGCCTTTGGTTGCTATGAACGCATCAGGTTCAGGCATCTCCTCTGACGTTTCCGACGCAATTGATTACGCAGTTGCGAATGGGGCGGACATCATAAATTTAAGTTTTGGAGGAACTGAATACAGTTCAGATCTAAAATCAAGTATTCGACGAGCATATAGTAACGGTGTTCTAGTTGTGGCAGCTTCAGGTAATGCACTTAACGGAACAGTTGGTTCTGATCTTGGTAAAACACCTGTCTACCCGGTTTGTTATGATAAAGGATCAAGTGTGAATAGAGTTTTAGGAGTACTAGCAACAGATGAAAATAATCGAGTTTCACCTTTTTCTAATTACGGAGAAGGTTGTATAGATATTGGTGCACCTGGCAGTGATATTGTTAGTTTAGGTTACTATTCAGATGATGATCGTAACTTCCGTGATTATGTTAAACAACATTGGAATGGAAGTTCGTTTGCTACAGGTTTAGTTTCCGGTGCAGCAGCTTTAATGAAATCATTAGACCCAACTTTGCGTCCATCTGAAATGATTGAGATTATCAAAGAAGAAAGCGGATTAATCGTCTTAGATTCAGTTCACAGTGGGAAGTCTGGTGACGGAGTTTTGAATATAAAGAAAGCTTTGCAAGAAGTTGAACGAAGAATGAACGATAGTTCTGATTCATCTTCTGATTCATCTTCTGATTCAAGTTCATCTTCAAATGACAGCTCTGATTCAGATTCAGACTCATCTTCGTCTTCTGATAGATCTGATACACCAAGTTCAGATAATAATGATTCTTCTGATAATAATAATGATGATGACGAAGAAGAAGTTGACGACACTCCAGCACCGACAAAAGTCGTTCAAAAGATTTCAGGAAAAACAGATGTCTATGTGAGTGGATTGCAGAGAAAGAATGGAAAAATTCGAGTTTATGATGAAGATTTTGAATTTGAAAGAGAAATTAAAGTATTTTCAAAAACTTCACGAGGTGTAAACTTTAAATTAATAGACATTAATAATAATGGAAAAAAAGATATTGTGGCAGGTGCTGTTGAAGGGGATCGATGTTTGGTAAGAGTTATCAAAGATAACGGTGTTCTCGAATCAAGCTTTTTACCATTTGGTAATGATTATCAAGGTGGTATTAATGTTGCCGCAGGTGATTTAGACAACGATGGCGAGATTGATTTAGCTGTTGCTCCTGATAGTAATTACGCACCTATTGTTAAGATTTATAATTTAGATGGCAAGTTCAAAAAACAGTTGACTGTCTTTAACCCTTCGTACAAAAATGGTGTTCACATTGAAATAGGTGATGTTGACGGTGATGGGAAAGATGATTTAGTAGTTGCTCCTAAACATGGGATTATGCCAAAAGTTAAAATATTTGATTATAACGGAAATTTGAAAAAAAGTCTTTTAGCTTACGACGCTCAATTTGTAGGCGGAGTAAACATCGCGCTGGGTGATTTGAATAAAGATGGAAAACAAGATATCATAACAGGAGCTGGACCTGGAGGCGGACCTCACATTCAAGCTTTTTCTTATAATGGAGACCAATTAGTCAACTTTTACGCATATGACAAGGCTTTTACTGGCGGAGTTTATGTCAGAACAGGCGATTGGGGAGGCGACTCTGATTTAGAAATAATTACAGGCCCTGGCCAAGGAGGTGGTCCTCATGTTAAGATATTTGATAACAATGGCGACTTCCAAGCCGAGTTCCGAGCTGATCGTGATAGTTACATTTACGGAACGATTGCGGATATATTCTAATATGCGAATCATGCGAATTATACTAATATAATACTAATAATCGCAATGCGAATTATTCTTGATTGAGCTTTATTACCATTTATTTATCTTCACTTGTCTTTACATGTATTTACACATATTTACATGTATTCACTTATATTTACTCGCACTAACTAAAATGCTATAATATGATCAATGATGTAAAAGTCAAACAACTTAAAAAGTATTGCGATGATAGGGGGTTTTTCGCAGAAATTATTAAGGATGGGGAAGAAATTTTTCACGAAGTTAAACAGACTAGTTATACAGAAACGCAACCTGGCGTAATAAAGGCTTTTCATTGGCACAAAAAACAATGGGATGTCTGGTTTGTTGTACGAGGTATGGCTCAAGTTGTACTTCATGATTTGCGAGATGATTCAAGTACAAAAGGGGAGACTCAAGTTATTTACGCAGGTGCTGATAATCCTGTTGTGATATCAATCCCACCGGGAGTTGCTCATGGTTATAGAGTTCTTGGAAATGAAAAGGTAGCACTGTTTTACCATACAAGTGAAGCGTACGATCCAGAGAATCCTGATGAAGAACGTATTGATTTTGATGATCCAACGATTGGATTTGATTGGGAAACGAAGAATAGATAGGGAGTCAGAATATTGAGTTGAAATTAAGCCCGCCTGCAACGCTGTAGCACTGCGGGCAGGGATATTAAGTTAAAATTGAGGATATAGAGTTGGCCTCATTCGCCTCCTATAGCCTTCTTTGTCTTATGAAATTAAAAGATGTACCAGAAAAAGAGGTAGCTGTTTATGACCATGTTCTTAAATATGTTATCCCGTTTATTCCAAAGAAGATTAAACCAAACCATTTAACATTTTTTCGGTTGGTTTTTTCTCCAGTTGTAATCACTTGGTTAGCTTTTGAACAGTATTTTATCGGTCTTATTTTATTTGTGATTCTTGCGTTAACTGACATGTTTGATGGATCAATGGCAAGAATTAGAAAAGAGATCACTACTTGGGGAAAGATTTGGGATCCGATTGCTGATAAGTTGTTGGTTGGTGGAGCAGTTGTGGTTTTATTATTGAAGGTTAATTTAGTTTTAACAATTCTAGTTTTAGCCATGGAGTTATCCTTTATAATCGGCGGAGCTTTTCATAGAATGTCTAGTCATACTGATATTCAAGCTAATATTTGGGGGAAGATCAAGATGAACTTGCAATGTTTTGGGATAGGATTTATCTTACTTGGATTAATCATTGGCGTAAGTCATTTAATGTTTTTTGGAGAATTACTGTTTTATATAAGCTTATTTTTTGCTTTGATGAGTATTTTTAGAAAAGGGATATAGGGAATACGAAATTACAAATTTACAAATGGATTTTGCGGTAATAAATAAAAAATTATGGAGGATTGCTTGTTTTGTAAGATGGTTAATAAAGAAATTCCTGCTAATATTGTTTATGAAGATGATATGGTTTTGGGGTTTCTGGATATAAGTCCGGTTAATGCAGGTCATGTTTTAGTTATTCCTAAAAAACATTTTAAGGATCTTTTCGAAGTAGAAGAAAACTATTTAACAGCAGTTACAAAAGCTATTCCCAAGATTGCTAAGTCTGTACTTGACGCAGTTGATGCTAAAGATTTTAATCTAATTGTGAATAATGGAGAGATAGCTGGCCAAGTCATCCCTCATCTACATTTTCATATTATTCCTAGATTTACAGACGATGGCCACGAACTTTTTCACGGTAAAGAGATGAGTCCTGATGAATTATCTGTTATTGCTGATAAAATCAAATCAGCCTAATTATTTGCATGTTTTGTTTTGTAATTTATTTCTACTCGCCTATATTTACATGTACTCGCTTATATTTACCTGTCTTCACTCCGCGACTTTATGCCTATAAACGAAATCTTCACTCTAGCGATAAAAAAAGGTGCTTCTGACATTCACTTAGTGTCTGGCAAGCTGCCTATTTTTCGTATTGATGGGCAGTTAGTTCAAATTAAACAAGGTACACAAGCTGTTACTGATAACGTGATTTTTGGACTGTTAAATGAGAAACAGAAAGAGATTATCCAAGAGATGAAGGAGTTAGATGCTTCGTATCAGCTAAAGGATGGAGCAAGACTTAGAATAAATCTTTATTATGAAAAAAACAAGCTGTGTTTAGCAGCTCGAATCATTGCAAAACAGATTCCAACGTTGGAAGATATTGGTGCACCTGAATCGTTCAAAGATTTGTTAAATTATCAAGAAGGATTAATCTTAGTAACTGGTCCAACAGGTTGCGGTAAATCAACAACTTTGGCTGCGATGATCAATTATTTGAATCAGAACTATTCTTATCATATATCAACAATTGAAGATCCAATTGAGTATCTTTTTGAAAATAATAAAAGTTTTTTCACGCAAAGACAAGTTGGACGAGATACTAACTCATTTAATAGTGCATTGAAACATGTTTTCCGACAAGATCCAGATGTAATCATGGTTGGTGAGATGCGTGATCTTGAAACAATTGCGACAGCTATTACTCTCGCGGAAACGGGACATTTAGTTTTATCAACATTACATACTCATACTGCCGGTCAGACAATCGATCGAATTATTGATGTTTTCCCTCCATATCAACAGGAGCAGGTTAAGATTCAGACTTCAATTACTTTGCGAGGGATTATTTCACAACGGTTGTTGCCCAAGATTGGAGGTGGTAGATTAGCTAACTGGGAAGTTCTTCTAAACAATCCCGCAATTGCTAACTCAATTCGTGAAGGTAAGATCCCTCAAATTCAAAACGTTGTTCAGACAAGTTCTGCAGAGGGTATGATTAGCGCTAAAAGACATTTGGATCAGTTGAAAAAGCAAGAACTTATTGATGAAGATGTTTATAATAGAACAAAAGCGCAGTATAGTTAAATCAATAAAATTATCAAAAATACGAAAAGGAGGCCCACCTCCTTTTTAAGTTGCAAAATTAGATAAAAAGAGGTAAGATCTAATTATTAAAACATATTCTTTGTTGGCCTTCTATAGCCCCATATAGCCTCCTTATTTATATGAAAATGTTTATAACCGGTGGAGCCGGTTTCATTGGCTCTAACTTCATCCGATACATTTTAACTAAATATCCTCATTATAGTGTAATAAACTATGATAAATTAACGTACGCTGGAAATTTGGAAAATTTGAAGGATTTTGAAAGGTATGATAATTATAAATTTATAAAAGGTGATATTTCTAATCAAGAATTAGTCGATCATCTTGTGAAAGATTGTGATATCATTGTTCATTTCGCAGCAGAGAGTCATGTTGATCGAAGTGTTGATGCTCCGGAAGATTTTATTAAAACAAATATTCTTGGGACTTTTACTTTGCTTGAAGTTGCTAGAAAGTATAATATTCGATTTCATCATATTTCAACTGATGAGGTTTTTGGCGACTTATTACTTGAAGATCCAGGTCAGTTTGATGAAAAAACAGCTTACGATCCAAGTAGTCCTTATTCTGCTGCTAAAGCATCATCTGACCATTTGGTAAGAGCTTATCATCGTACTTATGGATTACCAATTACAATCTCAAACTGTTCAAATAACTATGGACCGTATCAGTTTCCAGAAAAGGTTATTCCGTTGTTTGTAACTAATTTAATAGAAGGTAGAAAAGTACCTCTTTACGGTGATGGAAAGAATGTGCGTGATTGGATTCATGTTGATGATCATAATGCTGGAGTGGATGCTATTATTCACAAAGGGAAAATAGGTGAGACATACTGTTTGGGTGCTGATAGTGAAAAATCTAATAAAGATTTAACTATGACTATCTTGAATCAGATGGGATTTGGCGAAGAGATGATTGAGTTTGTAGCAGATCGACTTGGTCATGATAGACGATACGCAATTAATTCAAATAAAGCACAAGCTGAGCTTGGCTGGAAACCTGTGATCAGTTTTGAAGAAGGTATTCGGCGTACGGTTCAGTGGTATATTGCGAATGAAGGTTGGTGGAAAAATATCCAATCAGGCGAGTATCGCAATTACAAACCCGAAGAACAACAACCTGATCAAAAAAGCGATTTTCTTATATAGGTCTTAACAAGGAGGTTGGTATGGGACATGAGGTAAGAAATATTCAGTGTAGTTTTTGTAGTGAAACTTTCATAGGATCCGGACCATGTAATGTACATGAACTAGAAGAACATCGAGCTGAAAAGATTTCAAATATTGCTCAAGCTGACTTGATCGGAAAATTTATTGTAGTTGATGATTTGGAACAAGATGCTTTTCAAGTATTTGAACCAGTAAAGATAGGATGTATCAGTGAGGTCATTACCAATGAAGAACAAGCTCACGGATGTGTTTTTATAACAATAAAAGTGGTTCCTTCTGCTTTGTTGTTTCGGATGCTTTATATGAAGGCAAGTGAAGTTGAACCTGAAACGATTACATTTACAGCGAAAATAAACACTGAAACTTTTTTACGGGGAAGATATTTTGAAACGATTTTCAATCGACTCACTTCAGAACTTTCGCAAGATAGAAATCGACTTTTTGCTATGTTGCCAAGGCACAGAATCCTTGACACATTAATGGATCTGTTTCTTGAGAAAGAAGCATTTTGTCGCAAATGCTTCGAGCAAGCAAGAACACTCTTTCACGATGGTTACCAAAGGAGTTAACACACTCCTTTTTTGAATTGACTTTTTAGCTGAGATTGACTATTCTTGTACTACAATAGATAATTAATGAAGGCTTCGATTTACTCCGATTTACATCGATCCTACTACGCTAATAGCTTCGTAGGACAGGTTTACTTCGACTCGCTTTCTACTTATGAAAATACTTATAATCGGTTCAAAAGGTATGCTCGGCGCTCAGCTGCAAAAGGTTTTTGCTGCTCACGATTTAGTTTGTTGTGATAGAGAGGAGATTGATATTACCAGTGAAGAACAGGTTGAACAAAAAGTTCTGGAAATAAAACCAGACTTAATTGTCAATTCAGCTGCTTTTAACGATGTTGATCGTTGTGAGACTGATTTTGATATTGCGAAAGCTGTTAACAGTGATGGGCCAATCAATATTGCAAAGGCAGCGCAAAAAGTAGGTGCTGTTTTTGTTCATTATAGTTCAGATTATGTTTTTGACGGAACAAAGAAAGATGGGTATGTCGAGATTGATCAACCAGGTCCGATTTCAAGATACGGAGAGTCAAAACTTGGAGGAGAAAAGGTTTTTAATTACTGTGATAAAGCTTACGTCATTAGAACTTCTCGATTGTTTGGTTCACCAGCGAAAAGTGAAGGGGCTAAGAAAAGTTTTGTTGATGTAATGTTGTTTTTATCAGAAACAAGAGATAGTTTGGATGTAGTTGACGAAGAATTTAGTAATCCAACCTTTGTGAATGATCTAGCAGCTCAAACGAAGGTCCTCGTCGATGGTAATTATGATTTTGGTCTTTATCATGGTGTGAACGAAGGAGCCTGTACTTGGTTTGAATTTGCCAAAGCTATATTTGAAATATTAGGTAAAAATGTTACAATTAACCCAGTTAGCTCAGATAAGTTCCCTAGACCAGCAAAAAGGCCTGAGTTTTCATCTCTAATTAATACGAAATTACCTAAATTAAGACACTGGAGGGAGGCGCTTAGTGCATATTTAAATTCTAAATCCTAATTCCTAAATCCTAAACAAACACAAAATTCAAATGTTCAAAATTCTAAAACAGTTTAGTATTTAGAGTTTTGAAAATTAGATATTGTTTAGTATTTAGAGTTTAGTGCTTAGAGTTTGTTTTATATGAAAGGAATAATATTAGCAGGCGGAACTGGTTCAAGATTGATGCCATTAACCAAGATAACAAATAAACATTTGTTACCTGTTTATAATAAGCCAATGATCTATTATCCTCTGCAAACACTTGTTGATGCAGGGATAAAAGACATTATGCTCGTAAGTGGTAAGGGGTTTGCAGGGCATTTTGTCGAATTACTTGGTTCAGGGAAAGCTCTTGGAGCTCGAATTACTTATGAAGTTCAAGAAGAGGCTGGCGGTATTGCTCAAGCTCTTGGTTTGGCGCGTCAGTGGGCTGGTGATGAAAAGTTAATGGTCATTTTAGGAGATAATATTTTTGATGATAATATTTCCAAAGCTGTTGAAGATTTCAAAAAACAACCCGGTGGTGCGAAAATATTTCTTAAATCAGTTGAAGATCCAAAAAGGTTTGGTGTTCCACAGCTTTCAGGAGATAAGATTGTTCAGATTGAAGAAAAACCCGCTGTACCAAAATCTGATTACGCAGTAACTGGTTTGTATATGTATGACTCTCAAGTTTGGAACGTGATTGATGATTTAGTTCCGTCTGGTAGGGGAGAGTTGGAGATTACTGATGTGAATAATTTTTATGTTCAGCAAGGAACAATGAGTTATGAAATTCTAGAAAATAATTGGACAGATGCAGGAACATTTGATTCTTTGTTAAGGGCGTCTAATCATGTATATAAAATGGAGCAAGATAAGTAGTTTTGTGTGATGAAAATGTTTTTCTGAGTACTTTGTTGGTGGGGAATAGATTTCGCCCTCTCGGTCGAGTTACTTTTTGGCAGCAAAAAGTAACCAAAAACTGCTGGGGGGCTAAAACTCACTATGTACTATCTAGCGTTTTTCGTGGTGTTGATTGTTGACGCTTAAACAGTCGCCCCCCAGACCCCTTGGTGTATTAAATAATATTTACAATTACTTTATAATAAAAAAATAAATATAAAACATTTTATGAAAGCATTACCATTTTCTAGTTTTATTAAACAGTCGTTGAGTTGGGCTTGGATCTATAAACGAATATGGATCATTGGGTTTTTTATTACTACAACAACAATTAGTTTTCAGTTTTGGCAAGACGACTCAGCTGATTTGAACATTGTTAGTTTTTTCAAAGATGGATTTTCATCTTTTCGATTTGATAAAATGATTGTTTTAGGGCTTTTGTTTTTCGTTGTTGTTTATTTGATCTCACTCATTGCTAAGGCAAGTATTCTGTCAGGGTTGAAGAAGATTAAGCAGAATGAAGATTATAAAGTTTGGGAACTGATCAAGTTTGGTTTCAGAAAAATTCCTAGAACATTACTGTTAGAAATTTATCTAGGCATAGTTAACATTGTGTTGGCAGTAATAATTAGTCTGTACTTCATGTATACTCAATCAGCGGTAATGGCTGTTCTATTTATTGTTGCGATGTTACTATTGCTTATCTATAATGTCATTCTATATCTATGTAAGCACTATGCGTACTGTTACATCGTTTTTGAAAATAAATCTACTTGGCAGGCAATCGTAGCAGCTTGGCAGTTATTGAGAAAGAATCCTAAAAACGTAATTTTGGCTAAATTGATTGAAATTGTTTTAATTCTAGCTATCATGGCGATACTTGTTGTAATTTTCTTCATCGGATCTGCAATTGTTGTGACAATTGCTACTTTATCGTTCTTATATGGAGGTTTCATCATTTTCATCGTTATACTTGGATTCTTTGCATTTATAGGTCTTTTATTCCTTCTTCTATGTGTGAAGGCCTATCTTTCAACCTTTTTCCAAGGTTTCATGACTCAAGTCTATTGGGCTCTTAATGACAAAAAGTAAAGCAAACATAACTTAAATAATAAAAAATATCACTTTACGTTTCAGTCAAGTGATATTTTTTATTCGCAATAATTATCTAAATTTAGACTAAATAACAATAGAGGAAGAAAAAGACTTGACAGAACATTGAATGTGTGCTATATGCTATATTCCAGTACGGAGAGGGGAGAGGCCGGCTTACAGCTTCTTAAAGATTCCCTGATCTGTAACATCCCGCTAATTGGGATAGCATTATTCAGCAGCATTGGTACGCTGATCAAGGCTAGCGGCCTTGGGAGATCTACTGGGATCTCGAATGATGTAAAATGTCAGAGACGTCTCTTTATCGAAAGGGGCGGCGTATGCCAAAGGACCTCGAGAGCTGCACTTTTGAGGAAACCGCAGGGTACCAGAAACCTTCTCGAAAAATTCTGGGACAATACTTTAAGGAGAATGGTTGGACTCATGTCCTAGCTGGTATGCAGACCAGCGAATAGCCATGGCAACAGCTGACCGACGGCGCCCGGTCCTCCGACTCAAATGAAAAAGGCGTGCACACAAAACCAGCCCCGGATCGACATCGATCTGGGGCTCTTATTTTTAAAAATTTTTATTTAATCTCTAAACTATAAAGTAGTTCATTCTGAATGAAGTATATTGTTTCAGAATCTTTGTCGATTGAGAAGTTTGTAAT
The DNA here is from genome assembly GCA_018693855.1 of Candidatus Falkowiibacteriota bacterium. Classification (GTDB taxonomy): domain Bacteria; phylum Patescibacteriota; class Patescibacteriia; order UBA11705; family JABHMO01; genus JABHMO01. Next base: position 24,592 of record JABHMO010000036.1, on the reverse strand, counting down.
GTTTTGATAGGGAAGAGAGAGGATGAAGTGTGAGTCCCTATCATCTAATTCGATTATGTTAATAGTCTGATTTTGTAGATCAATCGCGTAGTTGGTTGACTTGTGCCACTTTGCATCTGTCAGATTTGAACTGTATCGAGTGATGTTTCTTTCATTAGCAACTGCTTCATTTAAATCTAAAGAAGATAAATCTTGGTGAGTCTGCATAAGTAGCAGATTTTTTTGTTTGTGGAAATCTAGATTTTGGACATCAGCTTTTTGAAAATAGATATTATCAATCTCTTGATTAATTAAGTATAGAGTTGGCAGTTTATGATCAAAGATCGCTATTTTGTCTCCGTAGAATCTATCAAATTTGTAACTATCATTTTTTAATTCAAGAGTCTTTTGTAATTTATTGTCAGCTAAATCAGCTTTTCCCAAAAAGGTTTTATTCTCAATTCCGAAAATGTAATAGATGTCGTTTTTATTGATATAAAAGTCAATTAATTTTTCAGACGGATTTAGCAAGAAAATATCTTCAGCTTTTTTTGTAGAACTGTTTATCTTAAATACTGCATTTTCAGTTTGAGCAAAAAGAGCATTGTTGCTGTTTGCGTCCCATTTATAGTTTACAGCATCTGGGTAGTTGAAGAACTTTGTTAATGAAAAAGAGTTCTTTGGGAATTGAGTTGGAATAATGATTCTGTCACCATTTGATACGAAAAGTATTTCTGAAGCATCATCAGTCCAATAGACAGAAGGTTCAGTAAACTTTTTGTTATTGTTGTAAATTAGATTGTATTTTTGATTATTCAAATTCATTAAATAAAGATAGTCTTGTTCAAAGTCGGAAGTTGTGAAAACGGCATATGAATGATCTGGTGAAAACGAGATGAACTGAATTTCTGAGTCAATAACTTTTTCAGGTTCTGTGTTTTTGAAAAGAATTACATCTTCAGCGAAAGTTGTTTCCTGACTTCTGATCTCAAGATTTTTATTCCAACTGTAATAACCTTCTTTTTCTAATCTGACACTGTATCTATCTTGAACAAGGTTTTTTAACCTAGCAGGTGTTGAGTCATTTATGAATTTTTCATTCAAAAAGATCCCAGCACGAGACGGTTCTGAATCAATGATAAGACCTCCAGATTTTTCAACCTTTCCTTTTTTTACATTATATCGATAACCTGAAGCATAAAAAATTAAAATTGGTGTACCGACGACAAAAATGATTAGGAAAAAGAGAGCAATAGCTCTTCGTATATTGATATGCATATTTTAGTGAATCGAAGTAAATGGAAGTGAATCGAAGCCTTTCGACTACGCTCAAGACCATGAAAATCGCAGTAGTTATAACTTTTCTTACCCTGCCCGCAGTGCTACAGCGTTGCCCGCCTGCTACGATATAGCATTTCGGGCAGGCAGGCGGGCTCAATTTCAACTTTATATCCTTAATTTTAACTCAATCCCCTTATTCGTAAATGAATGTATTATAATGATAAATCTGAGTAAATTATATGATAAAATAGCAAAAAATTCAAGTTTTGTAATTATGTAAATAATATGCTAGAATTGAAGTATTATAGAACCCAAAATTAATAATGAGTAATCGGGTTATCTGGCTTCTTCTTAGCCTCGTTTAGCCCCGTTTAGCCACCTTGCGATTTATGTCAAAATTCATAATCAATGGCGGAAAAACTCTCAAAGGAGAGATTTCTGTTAATGGAGCAAAGAACGCAGCATTAAAAGTTGTGGCTGCTTCAATTCTTTCAAAAGAAGAGATCACTATTACAAACTGTCCAAATATTGAAGAGATTAATCGATTACTTGAAATCTGTGAATCAATTGGCAGTACTGTGCAACGTGAAAAAGGCGTTGTAAAAATTAAAACAGAAAAAGTTGCGTCTTCTGAACTTGATCCTGAATTAGTGAAAAAGATTAGAACGGCTGTTCTTCTGATTGGACCAATCATGATTAGAAACGGTGAAGTCAAACTTCCTCATCCAGGTGGATGTGCTATTGGACAACGCCCGATTGATATTTTTGTTGAGGGGTTTGAAAAATTAGGCGCAACAGTTACAGAAGATCCAACTGGATATACTTTCAAAGCAGATAAATTAATCGGTAATACTTTTATCTTTCCGAAAATTTCTGTTACAGCAACTGAAGCATTGATGGTAAGTGCTACATTAGCAGAAGGTACTACAGTTCTAAAAAATGCGGCTTGTGAACCAGAGATTCCTGCTTTAGCTGATTATCTAAACAAATGTGGTGCTAAAATTAAAGGGGCTGGTACTCATACTATTGAGATTGAAGGAGTTGAGTCTTTAACTGCAGACACTTATGATGTTATGCCAGATAGGGTAGAGGCTGGTAGTTTTGCGATTTTAGGCGCTTTAGTCGGTGATCCTATAAAAGTTACTAACTGTGAACCAAAACATCTAGAAGCTTTATTTGTGATGTTTGATAAGATGGGAGTTGATTACAAGGTAGGAGACGATTGGATAGAGGTTAGAAAGTCTGACAAGGTGAAGGCTGTTAATGTTGTAACTCATGAATACCCAGGTTTTACTACAGATCTGCAACAACCATTCACAGTTCTTCTAACTCAATCAAATGGCATGAGCATGGTTCATGAAACTATTTTTGAAGCAAGACTTTTTTATACTGATAAATTAAAACAGATGGGAGCTAACATTGTTATGTGTGATCCTCATCGAGTGATTGTTAATGGTCCAACCAATCTTTACGGACGTAAACTAGAAAGTCCTGATCTTCGTGCTGGCTTTGCTCTTATCTTAGCCGGTCTAGTTGCCCAGGGTGAAACAGAAGTTGATAATATTTATCAAATTGATAGAGGATATGAGAAGATTGAAGAAAGATTAACTGCTTTAGGAGCGGATATAAAACGCGTTGATTAATAAGATACTTATTGAGAATAGTTTGTGGGTAATGACCTTCGAACTCTCGTTCGAGTTACTTTTGCCGCCAAAAGTAACCAAAACCGCTGGGGGGCTAAAACTCACTATGTTCTATTTAGCTACTTTTAGCGTGTTGATCAACGACGCTTAAACAGTCGCCCCCCAGACCCCTTGTTTGTTCTATCATTATTTAATTATTATATAATTGTTATGCTACGTGCTATATGTTACGTGCTACGTGATATGTGTTACGTGAAAAAATATGAAGAATAATAAGACATTAAAGGTAATTATTAGTTTACTTGTGATTTTTGTGATTGGGGGAATCTTTTTGACAGGATATTTTGTTGGGAAATTGACTGATAATAAATTGAGATTGAACATTAATCCTGATTACATCCATAAGACTGAGTTACCAGAGTTGTTTGAAAGTGATTTGATTAAACAGGTTTGGAGTATTATTAATGAAGATTACGTTGATATAGAGAATATTGAAAAAGATGAGCTGTACTATGGTGCATTGCGTGGTTTTGTTGATGGCGTAGGGGATCCATATACTGTATTTTTAGATCCACCAACCACTGAGGAGTTTGAGATTCAGATTAATGGTGAGTTTGAAGGGATTGGTGCTGAAATTGCAATCAGAGATGGATTTACAACAGTTGTTTCTCCAATTGACAGTTCTCCAGCTGAAAGAGCTGGTTTAGAAGCAGGTGATAAAATTATTTCAGTAGATGACGAGGAAGTGATTGGTGAGAGTATTGATTCAGTTGCTAGAAAGATTCGTGGACCAAGAGGTACTGATGTGAAGCTATTAATAGTTCGTGGCGACAATGAACCAATGGAAATTATTATAACTCGGGACGTTATTGAATTGAAAAGTGTGAAATGGGAATATCAAGACGATCAAATTCTATATGTAGAGTTAAATGCTTTTGGGACAGATACAATGTCATTAATTCAAAAGATGGTTAATGAAGTGAAAAATAAACCGATTAAAGGAATGGTTTTAGATATGAGAAATAATCCTGGTGGACTTCTTGATTCCGCGATTAATGTTAGTTCGCTGTGGTTAGACGGATCAGTTGTTGTTAAAGAAAAGTTTGGTGATGGTACAGAAGAGTTACACGTTGCTAGTACAGGCACTGTGTTTGGAGATATCCCAACTGTAGCTCTTATTAATCAAGGAAGTGCTTCTGGAGCCGAGATTGTTGCTGGTGCATTACAAGATCATGGAATTGCTGAACTAATTGGAAAAAAGACCTTCGGTAAAGGTTCAGTTCAAGTTTTGAAGACGTTGCCAGATGGTTCATCTGTAAAAGTAACTGTTGCAAAATGGTTAACACCAAAAGACAGAGTCATCGACGGTGAAGGAATCAATCCAGATCATGAAGTTGAATACACTAAGGAAGATGTGGATAACGAAGTCGATCCGCAGTTACAAAAAGCTTTAGATTTGTTAAAATAGGGGAGTCGAGCGAAGCGAATCGCAAGAAAAGGATATTAAGTTAAAATTGAGCCCGCCTGCAACGCTGTAGCACTGCGGGCAGGGATATTGAGTTGAAATTAAGCCCGCCTGCCTGCCCGAAATGCTATATCGTAGCAGGCGGGCAACGCTGTAGCACTGCGGGCAGGGTGAGCAAAGTTATTACTATAATATGTAACTTAATAACCTTTATACCCTGTATATCCTGTATAAACTTCATATTCACTATAAACTAAGTAACTTACAATTTTAAGGGAGGGGGTCTATTTTAGGCTCTCTTTTTTATTAATATAATTTATTAAAGGCCTCGTTTAGCCCGCCAGCAACGCTATGCGTAGACATTGCGGGCTGGCCCCGTATAGCCTCCTTATTCTATGAAAATTATTCTACTAAAACATGATAAAAAATTAGGACGAAAGGGTGATGTGAAGGATGTTTCTGATGGACATGCTAGGAATTTTTTAATACCTCAGAAAGTAGCAGCTCCTTATAGTTTGAAGATGGAGCAGAAGCTTCAGCAAGATGATATTCGTCAAAAAAAATCAAAGGTTGATCCAAAAGTTTTAGCTAATAAAATTAAAGCGATTACATTAACATTTGAAGAGAAAGCAGATGAGAATGGTACGTTCTTTGCAGGGATTAGTAAAGAAAAGATTGCAAAAGCGCTAGCAGCTAAAGGAATCACAGTTCATCCAAAGAAGATCGTTTTGGACAGTCCAATCAAGCAAGCAACTAAAACAACTGTCCAGATCAATGTTGATTCTGGTATTAAAAGTGAAATAAAAATCATTACAAACACAAGCACGTAACACGTAACTCATAGCACGTAACGATTGCTACGTGCTAAGTGATATATGATACGTGAAAAATTATGTCTAAATTTATTTTCGTTGTCGGTGGTGTTATGAGTGGTGTTGGAAAGGGTGTTGCTTGTGCAACAATTGGTCGTTTATTAAAAGGAAAAGGATATAAAGTAAGTGCTATAAAAGTGGATCCTTATATCAACGTTGACGCAGGAACAATGAATCCAACAGAACATGGAGAAGTTTTTGTTACGGAAGATGGTGATGAAACTGATCAGGACATTGGGAACTATGAGCGGTTTTTGGATACAAATATTTTATCTACAAATTACATGACAACTGGTAGAGTTTATCAGTCTGTGATTGAAAAGGAACGAAATCTTGAGTACGGTGGTAAATGTGTAGAGGTTGTCCCGCATATTCCTGAAGAAATTATTCGTAGAATAACAAAAGCTACCAGAGACACTGAATCTGATATTATGATGGTTGAGATTGGTGGAACAGTTGGTGAGTATCAAAGCGTACTTTTCCTAGAAGCAGCTAGAATGATGAAGATGCAAAATTCTCATGATGTTCAATTTATTTTGGTTTCTTATTTACCAGTTCCTTCCAAGGTAGGTGAAATGAAAACAAAGCCAACTCAGTATGCTATTAGAACATTAAATTCTGTCGGAATACAACCTGATTTTGTGTTGTGTAGAAGTGAAAAACCTCTTGATGATGTTAGAAAAGAAAAGATTGGTATTCAAGGCAATATTTTTCCTGATCATATAATTTCTGCACCAGATGTTGGTTCTATTTATGAGATTCCAATTAATTTTAATAGAGAGCATGTTGCTGAAAAGTTATTGAAAGTATTTGGCTGGGCAACAAGACCAGACGCTCCAGGTATTGGTGATTGGGAAAAACTTAACAATGTTATATTAAAGGCGGAAGACGAAGTTAAAATAGGTATTGTTGGTAAGTATTTCAGAACTGGTGAGTTCGTGCTTTCAGATTCATATATTTCAGTTATTGAAGCAGTAAAACATGCTTGTTGGCATTTTGAGAAGAAACCTGTTATTGAGTGGATTAATTCAGAGACATACGAAGAAGATCCTCAAAAATTAATTGAATTACAGAAATATGATGGTGTGATTATTCCTGGTGGGTTTGGATCACGAGGGATTGAAGGTAAGATTAAGGCAATTCAGTATTTAAGAGAAAATAATATTCCATTTTTAGGTCTCTGTTACGGATTACAATTAGCAACAATTGAGTTTGCTAGAAATAAATGTGGAATCATGGATGCTACATCAACTGAGATTGATAAAAATGCTCCAAATCAAGTTATTCATATTATGCCTGAGCAGATTGAAAATATTGAGCAAGGTAAATACGGGTCAACTATGAGGCTCGGTTCTTGGCCATGTACTCTAGCTGAAGATTCTAAGAGTTTTGCTGCTTATGGTCAGAAAGATATTACTGAACGACATAGACATCGGTACGAAGTTAACAATGAGTATAGACCACGATTGGAAGAGAATGGTTTGAAGTTTGCGGGGACATCTCCTGATGGAAAGTTAGTTGAGATTATTGAAGTGCCTGATCACCCTTTCTTTGTTGCTTGTCAGTTTCATCCAGAGTTTAAGTCTCGGCCAACGAAAGGGCATCCACTTTTTAACTCATTTATCAAAGCGGCCATGGATAAAGAGACGAAATTACCATTGATTTAATAGTGCTATAAAAAAAGATAACCGAGAATGCGCATTCTCGGTTATCTTTTTTATTTGGCTATCAATACTGTAAGATCTTTTTTATTTGGCTATCAATACTGTAAGATCTTTTTTATTTTATGTACTTCTTGTTCTTTATGAGCCAGAACTTTTTTAATGTTTTCAACTCCGCTAGTAGAAGCTTCAACAAATCCCTGCATTGCAGCTTCAGCAAACCAGCCCGATTCTAACCAATCGAATAACCATTGGCTTGTGTATTTTGGGTTTTCTTGATCAATGCCAGAACCAATTGTCTTAAGCCATTTTTGATTAAATTTTTCTTGTGAGCCAATTGGGCTAGACATTATAATTGGTAAACCTAGAGCAGTATAAAAACTTAGTTCAGATGGTTTTGTCCAGAGAATGTCTGTTTGCATTAATGCTTTATCAAAAGCGAGGAAATAGTCTTTTTTCTTTTTCTCGTAGATTACTGAAATATATTTACCTAATTCTCGATTAAGACCTAACGCTGCGATCTCTTTTCGGAAATATTTATTTACATCATTATGTGTACCAGCGATTAAATTTACTCTTATTTCATGTTGCTCAATTTTCTGTTTCAAACTAGTTACAATCTCAATACCAAGCTCTCTCTGTGCTCCAGCTCCACCAACTGCGAATGTTAAAGTTAGAGGTTGCTTCGCTGCCTTAGGAGCATTGCATTTATCAATGTGTTTACAGATAGATTCATGATATCTTTTAATGTAAACTTTTTTCGGATCAAGTCGGAACAGTCTTTTTCCTAAATTCTTTTTCACAGCTTTCTCTTTTTTTCCACCAACTAATTTATCAGGTAATGGAAAACCTGTTACGAAAAGATTTTGCGCTTTTATTCCATACATTTTTAATCGAGCTTCAGCTCTGTAGTTAGGAGCAAAATATTTTATCCGACTTTCTTTTGGTCGAAGTGGTGCCCAGGCTCGACTTAAATCAGTATCTGTTCCTAAACAGTAAATTTCTCCGGGATAATCCCAAATTTCTGCCATAAAAGCTGTCATGAAAAAGGTTGTAACTATTGGTAATGGCTTTTTTGCTAGTTTGTCTATTAAATGTTTACCCCATTTCTTTCTTTTGATTAATTTGTAGAAAGATCTAACTTGAATTGATGGAGCAGACAGATCTCGTTTTGGATAGAAGGCTGGAATTGCTTGGAACTTATCAAACAGATCAAAAGCAACTTGCCCGACTAAAGGCACTTTTTTGAATCTAGAGATAAACTCATAAGCTTTCCGACTATCTTCCCAAACCGCTTTATCTTTTGCTGGGATACCAGCATAAGTATTGGCGTCAATGATTGAGTTTCTGTAAGCAATCTCTTGAAGTGGGTGAGCGGCTCTTTGATGACCGTAACCCATGTTTACTGCAACTACATGAGCTTTAATGTTTTGATTCTGTTTTGGCATATTTTATCGAGGTATTTTACTAATAGATGTAGTAGTCTCTTAATTCTAATTTTATCATATTTTGCCCAATCAAAAAAGTCCCCAGTGGGGACATGTTTTGTTTCATTGATTGCTAATTACAAATTCCCAATTCCTATTTCCTAACGTCTATTTCCCAATCTCAATCTCTTTTCCGTTAATTAGTGCGTCACTTATCTTTTTATATGAAGAGGTAAGTATTCGTTGAAAAGTACTTTGAGACGTATCCATTTTTTTCGCACAGTTAATCTGTTCTAGATTTTCTATGTTTTTTAATCTAAGAGCCTCCAGCTCTTCAAGAGACAACAAAACTTTGCCTTTTGATTTTTTATCATTAGGTTTGAATATTGTTGCACATGGACAACAGCAAATTTTTCTTAGTAGTTTTGGTCGTGGCATATAATTAGAGGGGCGAGAGGAGGTAGAGGGGGGAGATGGGAACAATTAAAGTCGCAAGGAGGCCAACTCCCAATTAGGTCACTCCGGACGGGATCCGGAGTCTGGCAAGGTAAACAACTGACTTAAAGCTTATCCAACGCTTTCTTCACATCAGCCTTTTCCTGATCTGTGTAATCAGCGAACTTTTGAATGAAAGCATCAATCTCTTCTTTAGATGGTTTTTTACTTTTACCGCATCCGCTACAGTCACATGAGCAGTTGCAGCCTGTTTTTGTATCATTCATATTTTTCATGTATCACGTATCATGTATCATGTATCACGTATCACGTAATAGATGATAAGTACTCTTTATTGAAAGATTATAATGAACTTTATTTTTTATAAATTAAAAGCTAACAAACTTGGTTTAAATAACATAACAATACCAAGTATTAGTAACATTATTCCAGAGATTAACATGACGAACTTCAGGTATTTGTCAGAGATTCCTGTTACACGCAGGGTTATTACTGCAATTAAGAAGATAATGAAATCATCAAGCATGTAGAACATGATGTACAGGATCAAATAAAAGTAGTAACTACCAGTTGACATTCCCATGTCTGTCAGAGCTTTTGTGAATGCAAGAGGGAAGCCGAATGAACAGACAAGTTCAACTGTATTGATTCCAACAGCTACTCCAGCAACTCCTAGTAGCATCAAGAATGTTGACATTGGAGTTGTTGCGTAATACTGCATTTTAGTAAACAAGTATTTTTCCATCTTTTGCCAGATTGTTGCTCCCTTTGGATTGATATGACAGATTTTACAAACAATATTTCTAATGTAGTCTCGTAAAATCAGGATTGCGAAAATAATTACAATAATTGCAACAATTGAAGTTATGAATGCTATGTTTTGAGTGATCATGAACAAGTTCAACCAAGCTGATATAAACAGGAAGTAGACAGCTCCTGAAACCAGGATGAATGTTCCTCCGATTAGGATTATTTTTTTTCTGACACCTGTTCCAATTAGCACAGCTAGTAAAAATCCCAGAGCGATCATTGCGCAGGCGTTGAATCCGTCGAGTGTACCGAGGATTATTGATAGGGTTAGAGGTGATGAGTTTTTCAGATCAATTTCTCCGAACAAAGGAACTTTAACAGTCTCTCTTAGTTCGTCGGCCATTTGAGAGTCTCCGTCTTCAATCGGTTGCTGAGATGCCTCGTACTTTGTTAAATTAATGATCTTTGACTCAATTTGCATGGCAATCCGATCATTGAATCCTGAGTAATAAACATCATCAATAAAAGTGATAGGCACGTATCCATGAATATTCTTTGGAACTTCATATTCTGCGTAAAATTCTTCCAGCAGATCAACGTTTTTTTGTTTTGATAAAACGTATTTATTAATTTTAACGTCTTCGTATTTTGGCTCAATATCATTATCCAAAAATTTATACTCTTTTATACAGTGAGGACATGTTTCACTGTAGAAAAAGTCTAACTCAACTTGTTCGGCTGCGTTAGTCGGTTGTATCGGTAAAAATGACAAAAGGCAAAAAAATAAAATAGCGAAAATAGTAAGTTTGGATCTCATAGTTTTGAATAATGATTTAGATTTGAATTATTATTTTTATGTTACGTACCATATGCTACGTGATATGATAATAAGTATATACCCATAATTAAATAAATGCAAGTGTTACTGTTTATAAACTAAAAAGCAGCTAGTCCTTAGCTGCTTGTCCCAGCTGCATAACCAGTGCTCCAACATATTTGCAGATTGTAGCCGCCAGTCGGGCCGTCTAGGTCAAGGATCTCTCCAGCGAAATATAGATTATCGACTATTTTAGATTGCATTGTTTTGGGATCAACTTCTTTTAAATCTACTCCACCTTTAGTGATGATTGCTTTTGAAAACTTTTCTAAGGCTGTAACTATCAGTTCGAACTCTTTAAGTAGATGCAGAAGTTTATTTCTTTCTTCTTTTGTGATTAAGTTTACTTTTTTATCAGGATCTATCTTAGAAAGTTTTATAATTATAGGAATTAAAGACTTTGGTAGAAGTTTATCTAAACTATTTCTAAACATTTTGTTACTAAATTCTTGAAAATCTTTTTGTAGTCGTTTATCAAGGGTAGGGAAGTCGAGTGCTGGTTTGAAATCGATTTTTAGTTTAACTTCTCCATTCTCAAGTAACTCGCCAACATTAGAACTCATATCTTGAATAATAGGTCCACTCATCCCGTTATTTGTGAAAACAGCCTCTCCAAATTGAGATAGTCTTTTCTTATTGTCTTGATAAGCTGCGATCTCTACATTTCTTAAACTCAGTCCTTCGAGTTCTTCAATAAACGATTCTTTGCACTTGATTGGTACTAGAGCAGGGGATAGCTTCGTAATATTGTGACCTAGAGTCCTTAACCATAAAAACGCCTCTCCAGTCGATCCAGTCGCTGGATATGATTTGCCACCCGTTGTAAGAATATACTTCTTCGCCTCAATCTCCGTCCCATCATCAAGAATTACCTTTTTGATTATCTTTGTGCTTGGAGTCTTTTGTTCCGTGTTATCTGTTCTGTGCTCTGTGACTATCTTTCTAACCCCACTATTAACCATAATCTCAACTTTCTGCTTTTTAAGTAATTTTACAAATAAATTAAGAACATCAGCCGATTTATCCGAATCTGGAAAAATTCTGTTTCCCTGTTCAATTTTAGTGTTCAAACCGTACTTTTCTAGCATATTTACAACGTCTTGAGTACAAAAATTGTTCAAGCAAGAGTAAAGGAATTTTCCATTTTTACCATACTTCTCAACTAGTTTTTTTACATTGTTTTCAGCATTAGTAATATTACATCTGCCTTTACCAGTAATAAGTAATTTTACACCTAATCGATTATTTTTTTCTACTAAAATTACATCAGAATTCTTTTCTGATGCTTTAATTGCTGACATTATCCCAGCAGGACCGCCACCTATTACTAGTGTATTACAACTGATTTTTTTCATAGCCAAATAATAGCATGACTGAAGGTTATTATCAAGCAGAAAGGAATTGATTTAAAAGAGAAGCGGCTTCGCAATGCGAAGCCGCTAAATGGACATTTTTTATTGTGTGCCGTCCTCATCCTCCTCATCGTTCTCCTCTGGTATTTTGATGGGGATTGGATAGATGAAGATAAAGAGCAGAATTGCAAAGCAGCCACCTAGTAGCAGAGACAGGAGAATTCCTACCTTGGCTACATAGAGCACTGCAACGCATGAGACGAAGATCCCCAAGAATTCGTAGTAGTGCTTACCACCCCTTATTCTTTTTTGTCTCTTCGCACGAACGATCATTTCCGCACTCCTTTCAGGCGAAAAATTGACCTGTCAGGAATATACACCTATTGAATTTGCTTGTCAAGGACAATTTTGATTACTATTTTGTGTAAAGAAAAGTCCTGAGTTTCCTCAGGACTGTACTATCTTATTTTTTTTTATAATCATTAAATGCTTTAACTAATCCATCAATATCCTGATCAGATCGGAACCGGAAAAGGTAATGTATTTCTGGTCCTTTGATTAGTGTATTAGTACCTGATTCAGCTTGAAATAGGGTGGAAGGTCTTTTCTCTTTCATTTTGTACATTGATTTTACCTGATCATATGCCATCTGTACGTTTGGACCAAACTCTTTTTGGTACTTTTGTGCTTCGAAAAATGTCATTGTCTCAACTCGCTCTAATTCAGAAAAATCAATATGGAATTCACCCTCTCCTGGTTTAAGGCCTAACCAATGGAACTGAATATCAAATCCAGTTTTAGAAAAGGTGATAGTAGCCTTTGTTTTGTCAGCTGCTTTTGTAATTAATTTACCAATCCTTAACCCAACAGATTGTGTTGGTATATAAGCGATTATTCCAACTACGAAAATTAAAAGAGGTTGTCCTAATTCAAGCTGGTTCATAAATAGGGCAGAGACTGTCATTGATAGCGTTACGAGTAAAAGAGGGACAGCGATTATCATAGCAAGAATCAATTTGAAGCTATCTTTTACTATTAGAAAGAGTGCTGTTGCCCACCAGATATTTTTATCCTGATAAGTAGTCGTTTTTTCGTTGTTAATTGTAACAGCTTGTTTAATTGAATAGATACCAATATGTACAAAGGCTGATAACATGAGTACAGCGAAGAACAGAGTTAGTCCCGCAGTCATTTCGATCGTTGTCCCTGTTCCATTATAAAGTCCAAAGATTGAGAAGTTAGTAGGTGACCCAACTTTCGTGATTACAGAAGTGAATAGAAGTGCCAGAAAATTGACCGATAATGAGAAAAACACAATCCCAAATGCGACCATGTTATATTTTGTTGTTTTCATAAGAGGATATTGTATTAGATTTGTTTAATTGAATTTAGTGATTTTACCGTTTTTTATCATGAGCGCTTCATTATCTGCTAGCAGTTCAACTTTATAATGTGAATTGTTAATATAAGAATCAAGAACTGGTCGTTGATCTTCTGTAAAGTGAGCTTTGATTAAAGAGGGGAACAAGCCTAGGGCTGTGAAATCAGTGATTCCAAATCTATCAAAGTGTTGCGAATCGTTCCAAGTTGCCATTTCAATTGTCGGGCAAGCCACATAAGCTCCAGCACTTGCGCCAGTGTATATAATTCCTTTCTGTAAAAGTTTTTTAATGACTTTATCAAAACCGCTTTCTCGGATGCATTTTAATAAGTAGAATGTGTTTCCTCCTTGAACGTAAATTAGATCTTTAGTTTTTAATTGTTCGAAAAGTTCATCCTCGTTTTTATCCGCAATATCAATCACTTCAAAATTAAAATCAAGCTCTTTCATCCTCTCAATATGTCGATCAAGTGCTGACGGATCAGGCATACCTTTAGTTGCTGTATTGATGTAGGCGATTTTCATCTTCGAAAAATTCTCAACAAGTTGAGGAACTTTCTCCGTGAAAAATTCACCGTTGGACATTAGGATCAAATGCATAGATTTAAGGTTTTTAATAACGATTGTTCGGGCTCTATCAAAATCAAGTCACTCCGGACTCGATCCGGAGTAAGGCTAGGTTAAAGAGCCTTACTCATAATTACCCTGTAGCTGTTCCCCACAAATAGTTATACAAACTCTTAATACTTTCTTTTATTAATGGATGATTTATTTCTACTAGGAATGGAATCTTACCGGAAAAGAAGACTATTTTTTTATCAATTATCCAGAGTGATGCAGGGAAATCGATTCCTTCAGGTAGTTCTTTGACTTCTATTGCTTGAGTTTTAATTTTGTTTGGATGAATCTTGTTTAGAGTTCCAAAAGGAATTAGTGTTTTTGTATTGAGTTGTCTTTTCTTTTTTATTCCAACCAAAATTTTACCATAATCATCTGAAAAGATTTTTCTGTAGTTGCCTACGTTTGGGTTGTCAATTGTGTATATAGTGGATTTTTTAGTGGTTTCTAGTAATGTCTTTTCAATGTATTTTTTAATACCATTTTTCGTGTCAACTGTTTTTGAGAAGGGGAAAGTAGATTCGCTACGGTAAAGTTCAGTCAAAAGATTTTCAAGGTTGCTCGCGACTTCTACTTTATGTTCTAAACTAGATTTAATTAATCGAGGTGACTCAACCCAATAAAAAGTTTTACCTTTGTATTTGTGGGCTGAAATATAGTTGCTCTGTTCTAGCTTTTGCAGAACACTGATTACGGTTGTTCTTGGTAAATTAATCTTCTTAGCGATCTGTGCAGCAGTAGCTTCTCCCAGTTGAGTTGAAGCAATGTAAACTTTTATTTCATTTGGTTTGAAATCAAGTTCTTGTAAGTACTCTTGAGTTTGTTTATTCATAGAGAAAAAGGGGGCTAAACGAGGCTATATAAGGCTAAATGGATTGTTTTGTATTAGTTTTTATCTCTTAGTAAACTAAGAGTATGGTAATTTGATTATACTTTGTATTTATCTAAAGTTCAATAAAAAAGCCGTGAGAGTGTTCACGGTTTTTTGATGGTTTGAATTTATCGTTGTATTTGAATATCAATCTTTTCCTTTGGATAGGTTTGGTCGGCCGAAAAAACTGAAACGGTGTTTTATTAGAAGTCCTTTTGGGAAAGGCAAGAAAGGTTTTTCTTTTGGTTTGTTACGTTGTTTTGTGACATTTTGGTCAGTTTCTTGCTCGTCGAGTTTTGCGAATTTACCCTTGCAATCCTGGGTGTCCCATTCACTAAACATCCCATATGCCGATTGCCTTGGTATGATTGATGCTAATCTGTCTGGTACTAGATGATTTGGTTTAGTCAGCTTCATCTTGTTTACTCCTTATCCGGTAGATGTGTTCTGCCGAAGAACGAGAATCTGTGTTCGGTTTTTAGTCCTTTTGGGAAAGGCCTGAATGAAGAGAGTGGTCTTTCTTTTTTATCGCTTAAGGCTTTGTTTTCTTCGCTGGTTCCATCAATTGACTCAAAATCTCCTTCCCAGTTTTGACTATCCCAATTATTAAACATTCCATATCTTTCACATGGTGGTATGATTTTTGCTAGTCTCTTTGGAACCATCTCTTTTGGTTTGGCGAGTTTCATGAATTATTCCTTTTAGTGTTTTTATAAATTTGAACTACCGAAGAATGGGAATCGATGTTTTGTTCCTAATCCTCTAGGAAAGGGGAGAAAGATTCCTTCGTCTGGATTGAAAATTTCTTCTTCTTCCTCTTCTATTCCATCTCCGTCAAGTTGAGCAAAAGACCCTGCGCAATCTTGAGTGTCCCATGCGTTGAACATTCCATATCCAGGTCGATTTGGTGTGATTGATGCTAGTTCGTTAGGCACCATGTTTATAGGTCTTGCTATCTTCATGGTTTGGCTCCTTGTCTTTTTGTCAAAGGTCATTAGTTATTCTCTGCTTATATCGTATCGAGATTCCAGCTTTTTGAACCAAAAAACAGCCATTCATGAAGACTGTCTGTTTATTTGGTCTTAAATTAAAGTAAAATAGGGGATTGCGTTGACGTATTTTTTCGACAACAAGGTTATGTGCTATAATAGCCTTAACAATAAATTAACAAAACAACTATGAAAAAAGCTATTTTTCTATGTTTAGCAATGTTCTTGATAGTCTCTTTCATCCCTCAAGCTGATGCTGCAGCAACAATGTCTGAGAGATTGAAAGGGAAGATTCTTCTTCAGGTAGAAGAAAACGGAGAAGCTTGGTATGTGAACCCAGCCGATAACTATCGTCATTTTCTTGGTAGACCAGCAGACGCTTTTCAGATTATGAGAGAGCTTGGGCTTGGTATTAATGAAGCGAACTATGATAAGTTTGATGGTTATGCCCCAAGTTATTTAGCAGGAAAGATTTTACTTCGAGTCGAAGCAAACGGAGAAGCTTATTATGTTAATCCGCTAGATCTAAAAATGAATTATTTAGGAAGACCATCTGATGCATTCAGAGTGATGAGAGAGCTTGGGCTTGGTATTACAAATGGAAATTTGGACAAGGTCAAGATTCATGCAAATTCAAAAAGACCGGAAAATGCAGGGAATAGTTTGAATGGCATGATTAATTCTGTTGACGATTGTTCTGCTTCTACAGTTAGTAAACAGTCTTTGTACGATGAAGACACTATTACAGTTACAATGAAGGTTGAGAATGAAATCATTGGAGATAATGGAGATGGTAAATGTAACTATAGATATAATATTTCAGATGTAGCTGTAACCCTGAGTGACGCGCAGAGACAGGTTGCCTTGGATTTGGGGGAGACAGACGATACAATAGATCAAAATGCTATTGATTTGCAGAGTGCTTATGAAGTATTCTTTCATGGTGAAGATACTTATATAAGAATAGCGAAGACGGATTTGAAAGATGTATTAAATAGATGGAAAAATGATGGTTATTGGACTCTTGATAATGACATGGATACGGAGATTTACAATACGTGGTTAGATGGATGGTCTATGCTTGGAGGAACTGCAACTGTGAATGGTTTCAGTGTAGGGGTTGTCTCTGTTGAAGGTGTTGATGGAACCGCTGTGTTTGAATTGAATGGCGCTCCATACACAATGGAGAAGGATGAGACTGTGACTGCTGATGGTCGTGAATTTATGTATTTAGGAACTCAGTCTACAACTTGTACTATTAATGGAGAAGCCCTTGAAGGAGCTGATTGTAACGCATCGTCTCCCAATGATGTGAAATATCAATATAGAGTATTATAATAGACAAAATAAAAACAGCTTCGCGATCGCGGGGCTGCTTTTTTTGTGTGAAATTTGATTGGCTTGTTGTCTTAATGCGTTTCTAGGTCTGATAAGAAAAACCTGAATCAAGATTCAGGTTTTATGTTGCAAAATTTTTTATTTTTGTTGCATTTTCTGCAATTGTTCCTCCAATTATTTCCATAACAGGAAAATCAATCTTTGGGTGAACAATTTTTTCTCGATCAAGTGAAATCCTATTCAATATCTGTGTTTTTGTATCACCGCGAAGAGTCATTCGTTGAACTCTTTCTTCTTCTTTTAAATTTAAATAAATAACTTTTGTTTCAATATTTAAACGATGTAGTTCTAAAAGTCCCTCTAGGTCAACTGTTAAAATACCAATTCTCGGCAAATGTAGATCCCTCAGTTTGTATCCGTATGAATGTCCTAAAGCAAATCGTTTTAGTACTAATGTCTTATTCTTAAAAAACTGTTTTGTTACAAAATGATAATGAACTCCATTTTCTTCACCTGATCTCATTTTTCTAGTGGTGTAAGGAATTACGTTAATGAATCTTGGATCTTTAAGCAACGCCATTTGAAGAGTTGTTTTTCCACTTCCCCCACCTCCGAAAATATTTATAATCATGACAGCCTCCTTGTCGTGAATTGTTTGATTAATCATTCCAGGTCAAAAAACAATTTATAATTACCAACCTAATTCAAAATAGGTAATATTTTCCATTGCACATCCGATTGCTTTTCTTATATAAGGAACAATGTTTTCAGGTAATTCATTAATTGGGAAAAAAGTTAATTTGCTACATTTGTCTAGTTCCATGTTCTTAATGTCTTCATCCCATTTGTCGCAAAAGAAAAAAAACTGTATATATTCATTATTGTTAGCATTGCTATGTGATACTGTCGCAATTTTTAAATCATTTCTATTGATATCTATATTTGCTTCTTCTTTTGCTTCTCTAATTATAGAATCAATTGCACTTTCACCACCATCTAAGTGTCCGGCAATTACTCCGTACATGTTCTCAAAACTGCTATTCTTTCTTAAATGAAGTAATATTTTGTTATCTTTTATTAAAAATAAATGTGCGGCAACTGGAAGTTTGTAACGTTGAGTCATATTTTTTATGTTTTTATTTGTTTTTTGCTAAAAAAAATCCCATACGATGAATGTGCTCAATTTCTTTTCCAATATGAGGTAAATCATTAAAAACAGGTGTATAAAATTCATCAATAATTTTCCATTTTTTATCAAAATATTTATTTATTTGTTTTTCATCAATAAAATGTTCAATTTTTTTATGTTTATCCTCACAGGGCATCATGTATTCTGCACAAAATATTCCTTTTGGTTTAATAATTGCTTGCATTTTTCCTATATATTCTTTGACTGGTCGATTATGATTAATGGAGCAATCCCAAGTAGAACTCGTAAAAACTGCATCTACTTTAAAATTAACCTTCATATCTAAAAAATTTTTTGAAATCACTTTTACATTCTTAAACTCATTTTCTAGTTCCAATCTTTTTTTTAAGCCCAATATTTCTATTTTTTTATTTTTCCCTACAGAAATTATTCCACCATTTAACAAAGTTGGATCACTTTCAATTGCAACTACAGTGTATCCTTCTTTTGCCAAAGGTACAACAAAACGTCCATCTGAAGCCCCTATTACACAGACTGATATTTGTTTATTTTGTTTTTCTAAATAATCGAAGAACAAAGGGAAAAATGTTTTTGTTTCCGCCCATACACTGTTTGTTGTTATTCTATCGCACATATTATATTTATTAAGTATTTTTTTCCCTTTTTAATTTTATTTTGTCGGTTAAACATCTATTCTTCCCTGTTTTTGGACACAATTCGCAATTTGAATATGTTATTCTTTTTTCGGGATCAAAATTGTTCTTTTTGTCTGGGCCAATATCATATAAACAAGATGTATATTTGTTATCTACAAATACACATTTGAATCGGTTAATTTGATTTTTTTGTGAAAAGGGTAATTTGTTTGTATACAACATACCTTCTGCGAAAATATCTAAATCTAAAGTACCTCCGTAATTATTTACATAGTCTTTAACTATTTTTACGTATTCATCAAAAGAGACTATTCCTTCATAGTTGTCATTGTAATAATCTTCTTCATTTCGCACTAAACCAATAGTTAATTTATTTATTAATTTGAAATTATTTTCTATATATTTTGCAAATTTTAGTAACAATTTTTTATTTTTGTTTGTTATCAGAAAGACGACTTTTAAGGGGTATATTTGTTGTATTTTTTTTATTGATTCATTCAAGCATGCAATGGGTTTCAATGACTTATTTTTAGAATTGATGCTATGAAAAGCAATATTAACTTTTAAATTATCATAATCGTCTTTTAATTTATGAAGCAAGAATCCATTTGTATATAAACCAATTTTTTTCCCTTTTTTTGCCAAATACCTCAGTATTTTATCTAAATCATTATGTAACAAAGGTTCACCACCCATGATGTCATATTTATTAACTTGAGGATTGTTGTCAACGATTTTTTTTATATAATCAAAGCTCATTTCCTCTAACCCATGCACATTTGCATTATCAAAACAAAAAGAACAATTTAAATTACATCGATTGGTAATAAATAATAGAATTGTTTTGAAGTATGGACCATATGTTGGCTCACTCCATTTTTGATGATTAAAATTCAATAGTACCTTTTTATTTTTTAATTGTTCTTTTTTCTTAGTATTAGTGTCGATTCCAATCTTTTTATTCAAATTTGTACAACAACTCATAAATATATAGTTATAGTCTAATTACTATATTTTATCAATGAATGACTATTAAGTCAAAGAAAAACAGCATGATAAATATGCTGTTTTTCTTTGGCTCACAGTTAGGGATGCGTTCAGAAATATTACTGTAATGTGTTATAATATTTCTAGATATAAGAATTAAAGAAATAATTATGAAAAAAGTGTTTTTTTTAAGTTTTTCATTCCTCTTAGTATTAGCGTTTGTAGTTTCAGTTGATGCAGCAACTATAGCCGAAAGACTGAATGGCAAAATTCTTCTACAAATAGAAGAAAACGGTGAGGCTTGGTATGTAAACCCAGCAGACAATAATCGTTATTTTCTCGGTCGTCCAGCAGATGCTTTTCAAATTATGAGAGAATTGGGATTGGGGATCAACGAATCAAATTATTCGAAATTTAACGGTTATGCACCAAAAAATTTATCCGGTAAAATTTTACTTCGAGTTGAAGCTAATGGAGAAGCATATTACATAAATCCAACAGATCTAAAAATGCATTATCTAGGAAGACCGGCTGATGCATTCCAGGTTATGAGGGAATTGGGGCTTGGTATTACAAATTCAAACCTTGAAAGTATTGCAAAAAGTAAAAACAGCCAATCGATTCCAATTCCTTCTCCAGTAGGTTCAGTAATTCCAACCGAATCTAATAAAGAAACTGTTTGCCAAACAAATTACTATAAATTTGGCGACAGTTGTATCTCAAAGGGATTGATCGACACTGATGTAGTCAACGATTATGATGTTCTGACAGTGAATTGGTCAAATTTAGACACTATTCATCCTGAAAATATTGGTAATAATCATTACCAATCAGGGACCTATCAATTGATGGAAAATGACGGAGTTGGAAATGACGAGTATTTAATAAAAATAAAAAAAATTGACAATGATAATAAATGGGGAATTTATACATTGCATTTTGAGGTTTTTAAAAAAGAGTCAAATGGACATTATTATTATTGGCCTTCCAAAAGAAATGAAATTTTCAAAAATGGAGAACGAAATATTAATGGGCTCATTCTCGTTTTTAATGATTACGAAATCGAAGATCAAAAAGCATCTGTGTCTTTGTATTTAGATTGCCAAGATTATGTTGATAGTTGTTTACTAGATCTAGACACTAGAAATGAAGAATCTTGTTATATTTGTCCAGTAAGTAGTAACCCGTATAAATCAGTTGAATTATCCGGAGGTTATTGGGCCAAGTTTCCCAATCAGTATTCGTCATACACCGATGTTTATCCACGAATTTTAGATAAATGTTACAGTGGAGTTGCAAATCTAATAAAAGTAAATCCAGATCATACTTACGTGGGGTTAAGTGTATTAGCTGAAGATAGGGATAGTGCTAGTGGCGCTGATTTTTCATTTTCTCAAATAGGTTCGACCAGGGCTTATTCCACGTTAGACTCTGACCAAACAAAGTTGAATGATTTTGTCACTAATTTGGATAACACGCCATGTCCAGAACCTTTTTCTTTAGCTCATGAAATGACTCATATATTAACTAGTTCATATTTGCCTGAAAATGGTATTTTTGTCGAAGGTATTGCAGAGTATGTGACTTACCAATTGAATCACGATAAATTATTTGTATGCCTAGATAACGGCTGGGCAATTGACGGACAGACAACGATCCATGCGTATGATAATACTGAGACCTCCCAAAATATCTATAAAACAGGGTTTTGTTTCTACAATAAATTCGCTCAAAATTATGGTTACGATAAACTAACAGAGCTCATCAAACAATCTTGGCTAAAAAGTCGCAACACGCAGAGCTACTATTTCTATGATTTGATTGTGGATATTACTGATAATTCTTCCATTGATCAATTCCTTGCTGATTTCAAGATTTTCAGATCTGACACTTACATAGAGAATTGTTCTGATTGCGATCAAATTAAATAAAATTATATACACAAAAACAGCAGAGAAATTCTGCTATTTTTGATATGTGAATAAATTTGAGTTGGCTCACGGTCAGGGATGCGTTCAGAATAACATCTTGTTTTAATGATGTTTTATTAGTTTGTTACCTGAGTTGATAACGTTTCAATTTTAAGAGGGACTAGTCCTGCATTTTCTAATTTGGTTGGCGTTTTATAGGATATATTACAAGACTCTGTATTGTATTTTTCTATAATATCTTGACAATCATAAAATGCAAATTCGTATTTATAAATTCCAGGACTTGCAAAACTATTTTCAATGTTTGGATTAATTGTTGAATCAAAGGGATCTAAATTTGTGCCACCTTTTATTCCATTCTTAAAAACAGACTTCGTTGTTAATGTGGATGTATATTGATCGTTTTTATAATGATGTCCAAAAACTATTATTTCCCCACTTCCAATATTTTCGAAATTAGCATATCCTTCAATGTCTTGACCAACTTTCATTGATTCAGGAATATACCCTTCAAATTTCACTTCTGGGGGTAAGTTGGAATTAGTTAATAATTCGGTTGTATCATCTATTAATTTTTTGTCTGAGTTTGAGCACCCAACGACAAGAAATAGGACGAAAATGATACAAAATGCCAGTTTGAATTTTTTCATAAGTCAATTATTTCTATTAATTAATGTTAATAGCGTAACATAGTTTTGGTGTTTTGTTAAACAAAAACAGCTCCGCTAAAACGGACTGTTTTTGATATGTGAAAATAATTTTCTTTGGCTCACAGTTAGGGTTCAGAACCACTTTAGATCAAGCAAATTAAGGGCTTATTTGGAGGTCTGGGAAATGAGACACTGATGCACTCGGGTCGGGGGCTTAAAACGCAAAAATAGCCTAATTAGGCTACTTTGAGTGATGCGACAGGACAAATGCGACAATAGTGAAATTTTGTTTTATTGTCTTATTAGTATGGGAAATCAGTTAATCCAACTTCAAGTTGATAAGAGGTCTCATTTGGATAAGGTTTTACATTGATTAGTCTCCACATTTTATCCTTTTCAGAAAAGGCACTTAACCAAATTTGTAAGAATTTCCATTGATATTTATTAATATTATCGATGAATTTATCAACGTTAAAGTTACTGTTTAATCTTGCAATTAGTAGCAATTCACTTCTATCGTAGTCGTTTAATCCTTTCTTGTCCCAGATGTTTTTTGTTAATTTGTCATAATCTTGATCAAAAGTCTGATTGTGGTTGTAAAGTGACATTACTTCTAATGAAAATCCTTCTTCCATTTGTTCTTGCTTTTTGTCCATTTTTATAAAGTGGACGTCAGGATTTTCTGACGGGTATAAGAAAAATTTATCTCCTGTTTTGTTGTATATCGCAACTGCTAATGGAGATGCGTGCCATAATTCTATGATTTTTTTGTATTTATCTAATGTTAGGACTTTTTTTATATTCCCATTTTCTTTATTAACTGCATCTTGAAATAATTCTTTAACACCAATTGGTGTATATAGTTGTTTTTTATCTCCTGGTAAATATTTGTATTTATTCATAGTTAAATTTGAATTCAATTTTTTGTTAAAAAAGAGGTTTTGTCGCTAGAGAATTTGCAAAATCTTTGTACTTTTTGTCCAAAATAGTATTATTAAAAGAAGTAATGCCTTTCTCTTTCATTATTGATGTAAAGTTTTTGTGATGATTTTTTTTAATTTCATCAAGAATGTCTTCTAATTCTAATTTGTTTTTTCCATTTTCATAAACCTCTAATTCTTCGATATTCATTGTTCGAATAATTTCTTCTTTTTTAATTTCCTTTGTTAATAACCACTCATCGTATAAATCAGTGTCTACAAAAGGCATTTCCAAAGCAACTATAATGGGTATTACTTTTTTACCTCTAAATATGCTAAGTTCTTTGTTTTTACTAATTTTTTGTACATTTTTATTTACTTGTTTCATTGCCTTTGCAACTTTGCCTATTTCAACATCGATTACACTTTCTTTTTCCGCGGTAGTTTTACTTACTAAATTAAATTGATAAGCTTTAGCTTCGAATAGATATACTTTTTCATCTTTTATTACATACCAGTCAAAAAATTCTTCTCCATTTTTTAATATAAGTTTTTTTACACTATTTTTACCGTATATAGTATTTAGTATCAGTTTTACATATTCTTCAAAGATTCCACCAAAAAATATTCTAAAATCAAGGGCTTTACCCTTTTTTTCAAAATGGTTGTTAAACCACCAAAAAACACCTCGAAATGCTTTATCTATGTAAGCAAGAAAGTTCGGAATGACGTATTTGCGTCCATCTTCACTTATTTGAGTCTCAACAATAGGATAAACAAATAGAGGATTAAATCTGTTTTTTGTATACTTCCCATTGAATAATTTGTTTATTTCCATATCCGCTTTTCTAAAAGACGAATAGTCAGCTACGAGTATATTCAAAAAATCATCTGTTTTTTGTAAAACCTCCTTCAAGTTTTCAATTTGAGCCATAGTAAGCTGTTCTGCTTTGAAAGTAGTATCTTTCATAGCGATAGCCTGCACACAAAAAGCCAAAATGAAGTATTCTTTCAATGTAATCTTATTTTCTTCAATGAAAATATTTTGCAAATCACCCAACTTTTCTGTTGCTGTAAGTTGAGGAAGAATATCAAGATAGAAAATAAGGTTTCTTGATATAATTGCCACTTGGTCAAATTGATAGCCAGACATCTGTTCATAATACATTCTGATAAATAGTGATTTGAATTGTTCAAAATTTAAGCCTTTATCTATGCCTAATAATTCAGGAGATTCAATTTTGTTGTTGTAAATATTACATAGTACATCAAGATTTTGTTTTGGGGATATTTTTTTCTTTTTATGGTCATTTGATTCAGAAATTATCATTATGTTTG
>JABHMO010000035.1 GCA_018693855.1 Candidatus Falkowiibacteriota bacterium | reverse complement strand
TTTTCTTTTCTGATTTAATGATGTTCAATCCAACTGTTGTTAGTATGTTTTTGTATGTCTGAAAAGACAAAGGTTTATCCCAGTTTACTAATTTGTAAATTAGATTTTTTTCAGTATTACTGATCTTTTTGTTATCTGATTCTGATAGGAAATCAGCAACAGCTAATGTCCCTCCAGGTTTTAATATTCTAAAAACATTTTCAAACAGAGACTGTTTATTATTTACCAGTAAAATTGCATCTTGGCTGATAATGTGAGAAAACTGTTCATTTTTTCTAAAACGTTTTTCTAGTTCACTACCACTGCCACGAACAAATTTTACGTTAATGGTTTTTTTCCCTTGTTTTGTTCGTTGTTCATTTAATTTTTCTAAATATTCTCTTGCGTCTTTTATCTGTTCGTCACTAAGGTCTATACCTGTTCCTTGACAGTCGAATTTGGCGCAGATTTCAATGATTGTTCTACCTGTTCCACAACCAATATCAAGTACTGTTGAATTTTTATCAAATGGCTTGATGTCAGATGCTGTTGAAACTAAATATTCGGTAGCTTGTTTGTAGGCCTTGTTCAATGTGTCCTTTTTATTCTTAAATAGACCTATGTGCAAGGTGTGACCTGATTTATCCCAGGTCTCATCGTAAAATTTTTTTAAAAAATTAAATTTAGTTCTTATTGTTTCTTCAATTTTATTCATATATTTATAAATGGAGGCGAGGGGTGGAATCTAACCACCGTCTCAAGCTTTGCAAGCTTGTGCCTGAAACACTCGGCCACCTCGCCCCATTTATTTTATTGTTTAATTAAATAATCTGTTAAATGACCAAGTAATTTATATGTTTTAACTCGGATTGATTCTTGTGTTTTCCAACCAACTCGATATGCCAAAACATGATTTGATAGTTCTTTTTTAATTTTCCAATCAGTTTTATCGTTCATTTCCATACCAAGAATATCTTTTCTTGGTAATCCAGGATATACGTCAAGATATGCGAAAATTTCATTTCTCAACATTCTGTTTGTAAGAGCGTTTTGATCAATCGCATTACCGTCAGCGGTATTGATGAAGAACGAACCTGGTTTTAGTCTGTTAATCAAATCTTTATTTAATAAATTTTCAGCCTTGTATGCAGGAACGTGAATTGATACAACGTCACTTGTGCTTACAAGCTCTTTTAAGTCAACGTATTTAATATCAAGTTCTTTTTCTATCTCAGGTTTTCTTGTTCTAGAGTAGTAGATAACTGTAAAACCTAGTTTTTTAGCAGTTTTTGCTACAGTTATTCCAATACGTCCTAGCCCAACTATTCCAAAGATATTATTATTGATAGAGTATTCCGCAGAATCTAATTCCTGGATATCTATTAGTTTGTTTGTAAACATGGCAGAGATCTTTTTTAATGTAGCTGCATCGATATTTTTACTATCCATGAAAATTAATTCATTTTCTGTTAAGAATTTATAAAAAGTAGCTAGTGAATTATCTTTTAATGTGTGCTTTTTACAGTTTACTTTTAAGGCATGTAATTTAGCAATTGTTTCATTTGAATTGCTAATATTTAGTAAACCTACTTTTTTATCTTCGACTAATTTTTCAGGGATAAGCTGATCAATGTTCTTTTGATCAAAGTCAAATTTCGCTTGTCCAATCTTATGGAAGTGGTGAGTGAATTTTCCTGATCGTGTATTTTTCTCATTTACCTGTATTTTTCGAAAATATGTAAATACATAATTGATAATTGCATTGCTAGTTTGATTTTCATTTTCGATAGATGAGGTAGAAGTAAAGTTCTTATGAATTAACTGCCAGAAACCAGCGAAAACAGCTTCTGTTACTGACTCAGTTCCGTAGTCAGGAACATTAACAACGGTAATGCCAAGTTCTTTAGCGAGTTCTAAGTTTACACGATGTTCTTTTTCATGAGTCCAGAAAACAATTAGTTTTAACTGTGGATTCAATTTTAACACTTCATCCGGAATATTTGTCCAACAGCTGATAATAACATCAGCGCCGTCAACTCTATTCATTAAAAGTTGAGTTGGCGTGTCATCAGAGGCAATTTCTGTGTAACATCTTTTATTAACAAATAGTTCAGGACTGTCCTGATACTGTTTTTCAAGTCCTTCAGGCAAGCTGGAAGGGTACTCTAAAATTTGCTCTGATAGTTTATTTAGCAATTTTCTGTGCTCAGGATACAAAATCACAGTATCCAGTACTACGACTTTTTCAAATTTTTTATTAATTTTGTTCATAATATTTTGAGTTATTTATAACCGCCGGAAATGTTAAAATTATTTAACAGCTCCGGTGGGTGGCGCAAGCAAGTGTTACTTGCGCCGAGTTAACATTATGGTACTAACTATCTAGAGCCTCAAGAATCTGGATAATTAGCCTTCGACTGGGACAACTTGAGGGCATATGACCACGGTCCCACGAGTCGAGGCACATCTCAACTGTGGAAAATGAATCATTTGTTTCTCCCCTGATTTTAACCCACTTTTCAATAAACTCTTTAAATGGAATTTGATGTTTTTCCAGTAGTTGTTGGAGTTTGTTTGTGGGGTGAAAATCCGGAGCGGAGAGCCAAAACCCATTACGACGCATGGGAATAGTTGATCCTCCTGGGATATGACATGCCAAACAGTAATCATTCCGTTGTGCTGTTTCGTTCCTCATGTAAGCCTGGTCTAGGTCTTCGAGGAACTGCATTGCTTTTTTGATCATGACTTTTCTCCTTGGTTGAATGAACTATCTGGATTCTGAATAAAGTATTATATCAAAAATATACCATTTTGTCAAGGTCTTGACAAATAGAAATAGTTAGTGTATAATGAATTTATACACTAACTATAAATAAGTATTAAGTTTCTCTATATGATGGATAAAAAAGAAGTGAAACAAAATCTTTACAGTTCTCTAAAGGAGCTTGGGTTAACTGAGATTGAAAGTAATTTTTATATTACTTCTCTTGCGCTTGGTCCAACGACAATTTCCGACCTAGCAAAGCATCTGAATATGTCTAGACCTAATCTTTATAAGGTGATAGCCGGTCTGGAGAAGCATGGTTTGGTGAAATTTTCAGAGAGAAAGAAATATAAACGAACTTTTGTCGTTGAGGCGCCAACGGTCGTGCTCGAGAAGATTCGGAAAAAGAGAGAGTCTGTTGCAAGTCTTGATCAAACATTGGTTGGATCTATGCCTGATCTTCTAGCGCTCTATCGACAGGGCGCTAGTGATACAAAAATAAAAGTTTTCGAAGGAGAAGAACAATGGATGAAACTGTTTTTCGATGTGCTTGATGAGACGAATGAGACTATTAGCTTTTTTGGATCTGCTGATGCTTTTATTGAAATGATATCGTGGGAAACTGAGAAAAAATGGATTAAGAAAAGAATCCAAAAAGGAATTCATCTTAATGCGTTGTTACTTCCAGGGAAAGATGCGCACACACTAAAAGAAAAGGACGAGGAAGGAATGCGAACAACCAAATTTTTTCAAGGTGAGACCCCATTTGTTACTGGGTTTATGCTTTATGCTAATAAAGTTATAATCTGGCAACCAAAAGCGCCTTTAGCAGTTTTAATTGAAGATCAATATATTGTGCAAATGTTAAAAAGTATTTTTCAAACTTTGTGGTATAAATCATAATTATATTTCTTTACACCATTTGTGATATAATAGTTTATATGTTGAAAAAGCTAAGCTCATTCATTTTTAACAAGGATTGGAAAAAGATGCTGATATTTTCAGTTTTGATTGTTTTGTTTGCCTCGGTTGTATATGGAGCTTTGTTGAATGTTGGTTTTTTGTCGGATGATTGGGGATACGTTATTTTAGCAAGAGACACAACTGTTTTTGAAAGTCTGAATTTTTTCATCAATCCAGACTATCTTGGTGCTGGTGGAGGTAATTTTCGTCCACTTGCTAGTATTGCAACAGTCGTTTTGTGGAAACCCTTTCTCAATCAGCCAATCTTCCTTCATTTGATTGCGATTTTTTTACATTCAGTCGTGGCACTACTCGTTGGCCTGTTAACGATGAAGCTTTTGAAGAATAAAGCCAGTTTTTATATTGCTAGTTTGATTTTTCTAGTTTTACCATTAAATATTGAAACAATTGCTTGGCTTTGTGCTGCTTGGAACGGTTTATTTGCTTTGATCTTTTTATTGTTATTTTTAATCGTTTATCTTTCTCATGAAAAGTTTAATTTTCTAAAATACTCTTTGCTAACAGTTCTATTTTTTACTTCAATCCTTTTCAAAGAGTACGCACTACTTCTGCCTGTGATTATTTTAATCTTTGACCTGTTCCGTAGAAAAAAAATTAACCTGACAATGATCGGATATTTACTAATTCTTGACGTAATATATTTCACATGGAGATCCGCTGTTATCGGCGATCTTGGAGGATATGGTAATCATTTAACGTTTAATCTATTAGATCTGTTAAAATATATCGAAATGCCGCTGGCGTATATCTTAAGTTTCCACAGTTTAGTTCCTTCTTTGCTCAGTATGTCGTTTTCAGTATTGTTAATTATTGCGATTGTTTATTCTATTTATAAAATTGTAAAAAAAGAGAAAAAAGCGCTATTGCCGATTGCTCTTTTCGTAATTCTTATTTATATTGGAAATGCGTTAGGTTGGAACATCTTTAACTTTGCAAATGATCACATTGCACACAATAGGGTCTTGTATTTTAGTAATGTCTTTTTTGTTTTGTTGTTAAGTTATTTAATGAGCAGGGTATCAGTAAAGAATAGAAACTATTTTGTAATTATTTACGTCATCTTGGCAGTTGTAATCGCTCAGTATCAAATGATACCGTGGCAGATAGCAGGAAAAACAACGGATAAGATTTTAAGTGAGGTTTCTATTGAAAAGATAGATATTCCTACAGATGAATTAAAAATCATTAATTTGCCAAATAATTATCAAGGAGCCTTTATCTTTAGAAATGGGATTGATCAGGCCGTCACTTTCTCACGTGAAGAAACTTACAATGGAAAAGTTATTACAAAAGAGTATCAAGATCAAATTAATCAAAAAGTACTAATTGAAAGAGTTATCAAAAAGAAAAAATAAATATAATAAAAAACAGCGAGCATCTGCTCGTTGTTTTTTGGTGGGCGAGGAGAGAATCGAACTCTCACAGTATTGCTACCATTGGATTTTGAGTCCAACGCGTCTACCAATTCCGCCACTCGCCCTTGATCAATTGTAGGGTTATTATAGATGAGTAAAAATAAATTGTCAAAGTTGATATTTTGATGTATAATAATTGAGAAATTAGGAACTCCAAATCATAAATTAGGGTTTGTGACAAATTTTAGATTCTAATCGATGATTAACCTAACGATTAACCTAACGATTAACTCTTACGGTTAACCCTATGATTAACCGGTTAACTGATTAACTGCGATTATTCGTATTCTCTTATGGCAAAAATAATAGCTGTCGTAAATCAAAAAGGAGGAGTCGGAAAAACAACAACCACTGTAAATTTAGGTGCATATTTAGCTGAACACGGTAAATATGTTCTTATGGTTGATCTAGATCCTCAAGCTAATGCAACCGCAGGTGTTGGTATTGATTATGAGAATTTAGATAAAGGTGTTTACGAATCATTAGCAGGTCAATTCTTATTACGTGAAGTGATTCAACCTACAGCACACATAGGGTATCGAGTCGCACCAGCAACACCTTCTCTAGCAGGAGCAAATGTTGAGTTAGTTGGTCTTGAAAATCGGGAGTTCAAATTGCATGAAGCATTACTCGAGGTAAGAGGTGAGTACGACTACATTTTGATTGATTGTCCTCCATCTTTAGGACTATTAACTGTAAACGGTTTAGTTGCAGCTGATAATATTTTGATCCCGATTCAGGCTGAGTATTACGCTCTAGAAGGATTAAGCCAGCTTTTGACTACGATCGATCTTGTAAAAGAAAATTTAAAGCCAGAACTTGATGTTCTTGGTGCGGTTTTGACAATGTTTGACAAGCGAACAAAACTGTCAGATCAAGTTCGTGATGAACTTTATAAATATTTCCCAAATAAAATATTCCGATCAGTAATTCCTAGAAATGTCCGACTCAGCGAAGCCCCAAGTCATGGAAAAACAATCCATCACTATGATGCGTCGTCAAAGGGCGCGAAGGCGTACGAACGATTGGCAAGAGAGCTTATTGAATTGGCATAGGCGTAAAAGACAAAAAACAAATTACAAAATACAAACAAGAACCAAGCACCAAATAATAAATTTATAATAATTTTTACATTGATATTTGGAATTTGATATTTGTTTGTTATTTGATGTTTGCTATTTGTTATTTACGAACGCTTTAGTATCTGCATAACTTAAAATATAAACAAAACATTATATGCTCAAACAAGGTGGCCTCGGCAAAGGTCTAGGTTCATTAATTCCAAATAAAAAGTACGCAAAAGAAGCTATTAAACAAGAAAATAGAGATATTTTGATTACAGATGATTCAAAAAAGATTCATGATATTCCAGTCTCTTTAATAGAAGCAAATCCTCATCAACCGAGACAAGTTTTCGATCATGAAGGACTAGAAGAGTTGATAGAATCAATTAAAGTGCACGGAATTATTCAACCAATTATTGTGACAAAAACAGCGGACGGCTATCAGTTGATTGCAGGTGAGAGACGTTACCGGAGTGCGAAAGTAATTGGTCTTGATACTGTGCCAGCTCTTGTCCGAGAGGCTGATGAGCAACAAAAGTTAGAGTTAGCGTTAATTGAAAATCTACAACGACGAAATTTGAATGCTATTGAAAAAGCTGTTGCATATGAACGATTAATGGATGAGTTCAGTCTAAATCAAGAAGAAGTCGGTGAAAAACTGGGCGTTAGTAGAAGTGTTGTTGCGAATACAATTAGATTTCTAGATCTACCGGGAGAAGTTCAACGAGCTTTGGCTGATGAACGGATTACTGAAGGACATGCTAAAGTAGTTGCTGGTCTTGATACAGAAAAAGAGCAATTAGATTTTTTGAAAAAGATTTTACAGTACAACTTTACTGTTCGTGATGCTGAAAAAGAAATTAGACAAAATAGACCTCAAAAGAGTAAGAAAAGTGTAATAAGATCACCAAAAACTGCTGAGATTGAAAGTAAAGAAGAGCTGCTGCGTGGTTCACTTAATACAAAAGTTAATATAAATGAACGGGGGGGGAAAGGACAAATCGTTATTGATTTCTATTCTCAGGAAGAGATGAACTCAGTAATCGATGACATCATCAATTAATGTATGAAAAAATTATTAGTTTTGTTAATGGTTTTTACTTTCGTAATAACTTTATCTGCCTGTATCACTGACAAACCTGGAGTCTCAGGCGCTGATGAGTATCAAGTTTCTCAAACAGATGTAACAAGTAAGGTTACTGGTTGGGATCTTTTTACAAATCCAGGATTTCGTTATGAAATAAGATTTCCAGAAAGCTATGGAATGGAATCTGACGGTGAAGGAGGTAAACTTTTGAAACTTTATAAAGAAGAAGAGAATATTAATTTGGCTTTACTGTTTCGTGGACATATAAATTTTGTTAATAACTATACATTGGAAGAATTCTATCAAAATGAATCAGAGAATTTGTTTGATCTGTATGAGTATGAGGATGCGAAACTAGATGGAGAAACTGCTGTGTTGTTCAAAAATGTTGAAAAGAATGGCGGTGATCAGATTATTGATCTAATGGCGATAGATCGACAGTCTTCTATTGTTGAGATAGAGATTTACGACACTGAAAATGAAGATATTAAAACAATTTTGAACAGTGTTAATTTTTATCCTGCTAGAAACAAATCAGCAAACTAAAATCGATATATTATAAAAGCTCCTGACTTGATCGGGAGCTTTTTAGTTAGAGAACGTATGGTACGGGTTTACATAACCTCTGACAATTTTCATACAAGCTGATTTGTTTGGTCTGATTTCAAGTATGCCTTCTGACATCATCTGGCAACTCGAACCGCGACAGCGAGAGGATAGTTGCATGAAATTACCAGGAGTTCCTTGGACTGGATGTACTCGGAATTCTATGTAGGCATTTTCTGAAAAGTGTATCCGCTGTGTCTTGTACACTCGATAAAGTTTGTATATCGTTCGTGGTGACACACATCTTTCAAAGGTCCTGGTTTCCTGCATAACCGAGTTATGGGTTAAGAGCCCTTGAACGATTGTCCTTTCTTCGAATGTCCTTTTCCCGAACATGTACTCATCTGCGTCGGCCCGGAATTGTCTCGCGCAGTCCAGATCAGCACCAATTGCTCCAAAGCACAGGCAAATCACAAATACAGAAAAGATCATTGATAAAAAATTACTCATGGCTACCTCTCTTTGAGTAAAATGAACAAGTATCTTAGTATAAGTCATTCACTAAAAAATGTCAATAACAAAAAAATGTGGTTTAAACCACATTTTTTATGATAAGTTTTCTATTGACTGAGTAGTTTTAAGACGAAATTTACAAAGATATAGGCTGTTAAGGTGAAAATTAGTCCAGCCGCTGACCACAACATGTAATTTTGACCTTTTTTGATCTTTTCAGGGCTTCCTGCGGAGGTTATCCAGTGAACACCACCAAACATGAAGGCGACTAGTGCGACTGTTCCAGATAGTCCTAATAAATATTTTACAACTCTTCCAATTACTATGTTTGGATCGTCAGTTTGAAGAAAGTTACCAATTGGTAAAATACAGTGATTGGTTTCTTTGTCGCAAATGAAATTTTTGACTTTACAGTCATCATTGCTTTGGCATTTGTGAAGACTCTCTTCAGCATTTGCAAAAAGAATAGGAGTGAATAGACAGATTATTACTAAATAAAGAACGATTAATTTTTTCATAGTTACAAAATTATTGACTGAGTAATTTTAAGACAAAGTTTACAAAGATATAAGCTGTTAATGTGAAAATAAGTCCAGCCGCTGACCAAAGCATGTAGTTTTGTCCTTTTTTGATCTTATCAGGATTTCCAGCTGAAGTTATCCATTGGATACCGCCAAACATGAAGGCAACAAGTGCAACTGTTCCAGATATCCCTAATAGATATTTTACAATTCTTCCAATTACAATATTTGGATCATTAGTAAACAAGAAGTTTGGTACAGGATAGACGCAAAAACCGGTTGATTGTTCACAAACTGAATCATTTGGGCAGGTTGCACCTTCTCTGCAGTCATATTTGCTGTTTTCTGCGAGGCTTGTGTTCGGGAAAAAACTGATAAGACAAATAGCTACAATAAAAATTGTGAAAAATTTAAGCATAAGTATCTTGATTTTGTTCTCCCGCGTGGCGGGATCCGTCTACGCGGATTATTTTGAAAGTTTTGGAATGAATTTTTTCCAACTTTTATTTTTGTGTTGTTCAATATGACTTCGAGCAGTTCTGGTTTTTACGAAATCTAACCAGTCTGGTGTTGGTCCCTTCTTGTTTTTATCAGTAATTATTTCAACTACGTCACCGTTCTGAAGTTTGTGTTTCAGTGGCACGAGTTCACTATTTACAAGTGCTTGAGTGCATTTATTACCAATATCAGTATGAATGTGGTAAGCAAAATCAACTGGTGAAGCTTCTTCTGGTAAATCAATCACGTCTCCATTTGGAGTGAAAACAAAAATTCTGTTTTTGAAAATGTCGATCTTTGCGCCTTCTAAAAATTTATCGTTATCAGAGATGTTCTTTAACCAAGACGCTAATTCATTAACCCAAGAAATTTCTCGGCTTGAAGATTTTGTCTCTTTGTAGTTCCAATGTG
>JABHMO010000034.1 GCA_018693855.1 Candidatus Falkowiibacteriota bacterium | reverse complement strand
CTGCTCGCTCAAAAGTTCTTAGCATATTCTCTTCTGGTAATTGCAGATCAACAGTCGGCATTTTTGGAGTAATATTATCATAACCATATATTCGAGCTATCTCTTCGATAATGTCCTCCTTAACTGAAACATCTTTCGTTGCACGCCAACTTGGTATAGTAACTTTCAATGACTGTTTTGATTCTTTCAAACCGAATCCTAAGTTAGTTAGAGTTGTTTTGATCTCTTCTTTTTTGAGTTCCTCCCCTATTCGACTATTAATATACTCATAACCAATATCAAGTGGACCTAAATCTAATTCAAAATTTGCAACATCAACAACTTCACTAACAACTTCTGCTTCTGGAATCAGTTCTTGAATTAAATTAACAGCTCTACGCAAAGCCAACTCTGCCATATTTGGATCAAGGCTTTTTTCAAATCTAGTAGAACTATCAGTTCGCAAGTCTAATCGATTAGCAGTTTTCCTAATTGTAGTTGGATCAAAATTAGCTGATTCTATAATAACTAACTCTGTATCATCACCTATTTGAGAGTTCTCTCCACCCATAACACCAGCTAAGGCAACAGCTTTATCACTATCTGCAATAACTAAGTCATCCTCAATTAATTCCTGTTCAGAACCGTCTAAGGTAGTAAATTTTTCTCCAGGTTTCGCTGTTCTAACAACTATTTTTTCATTTTTAATTTTATCAGCAGAAAAAGCATGCAAAGGTTGTCCTAGATCATGCATTATATAGTTCGTAATATCAACAATATTATTAATAGGACGTTGTCCAACTGATTGCAAAAATTTCTTCAACCATTCTGGAGATTCTGCAATCTTAATATTTTTCAAAGCTACGCCCAAATATCTTGGACAAAGTTCTTTATTTTCAACTTTAACCTTCAAATCAACTTCCTTACCAACTTTGAACTTATCAATTTTGTAATCTTTTAACTTTTGATTATAAATAGTTGCGACTTCTCTCGCCATACCGTAATGTCCCCATAGATCTGGTCGATTTGTCAGAGATTTATTATCAATGTCGTAAACAACGTCGTCAAAACCGAGCGCTTTACTTAGCGGTTCCCCAACGGTTAGATCAAGTTCACTTAAATCCAGAATATCGTCATCACCATGTTCAAAAAGATCACCAAGCCCAATCTCGTCGGATGCGCAAATCATTCCTGAACTTTCAACTCCTCGGACCTTAACTTTTGTCAGCTCGATCAACTCTCCCTCACCATGCCAACGAACTTTCGCACCAATCTTTGAAAAAGCAACTATCATGCCTTCCTTTAGATTTGCACCACCGCAAACTACCTCAATCTTTTCATCACCAAGATCAACCACAACAACTTGAAGTTTATCAGCATCAGGATGTTTTTTTAGTTCGCTAACTTTTCCGACAAAAATATTTTCCAAACTTTGTCCCTGATCAATAACGTCTTCAACTTCAACAGTCGCAAGCGTCATTTTCAGACCAAGCTCTTTTGGATCAATTTTGTCATCCAAGTCAACGTATTGTTTTAACCAGTTTAATGATATGTTCATACGAATATTAAGAGGGCTATAGAGGGCTAAAGAAGGCCATTTAAGAAGATTTGCTTTAACCTATATTTTAATTGAATAAATTTTTAATGAAAGAGAAATTTTCTAATAGAAAAGGGCGTATTCCTTTTTTCTACGAAAATAATTTTTCACAGTTGGAGAGTTCATAACATCAATCCCCAATGATTTGCCAAAAGTCTCATTAATCATCGGTAATGTAGCCTCTAAACTATGGATAACATTTTCTGTTAAACTTCTTATCTCAGAATCTGCGAATAGCATCTCCAGTTCAAGAAAGACATCTTCCTTTGCCTGTTTATACAAGTCATGAGACAGTTGCATTTCAGTTGAAACAACATCTCTATTTAATCGATATTCATCGTAAATCGGTTTAATATCTCGGTATTCTTTTCTGTCAATAAAGTCTGGTACAGTTTTAGCAGAATACATTTTAGCTAAACCTTCAAGCGCGTCCGTAACACCACCAAATCGTCTCAATGCATGCATAAAATCTTCCGTTCTATCCGCAAACGCATTAATTAACTGAGTTTTCGATAAACTATAATCTGTTAAATGAAGTTCAATAATTGACATTTTCAAAGAATGCTTTGCATCAAAATAAGTATCAAGCTCTGGTCTAAAAGTTTTTTCCATCCACTCTATCCCTTCTTTATTTTTGTCTCTTTCTGATTTAAGCGAAACACAAATTGCAGCTTCTAGAAATGCTAAATTCATTTCTCCGCTACTTTTTCTCGAAACTTTGATATATTCTGAATATAATGAACCAAATCGTGCTTCTAATTGTCCCAGCAACTCTTTCTCGTATAGTTGAATCTTCTTTTCATTATCCGATACGTTCTTCTCCAGCAGAACTCTCATCTCTTCTAATGACTGTTCTCTGGTTTTTACTGGTTCTGCCTCAATCACAGCACCTTTGCGTCGCAACATTTGAGAATCAGATTGATTAGGTCGTTCGTCTATTGGTTGTTCTGACATAAATTTATAATTAATTATGTATTTATTAATCAATGAACTCAGTTATCCATGTTTTTTTATTAATTAAGAAAACTGTTTCAAAAATCGCAAATCTCCGCTAGCAAAATGACGGATGTCATCGATACCGTATTTCATCATGACAAGTCTTGTCAGGCCAAGACCAAAAGCAAATCCAGAGTATTCATCAGAGTTAATTCCGCCGGCTTTGAGGACATTGGGATGAACCATTCCACAAGGTAGAAGCTCTACCCAACCTGTTTGCTTGCAAACACTACAACCTTTTCCACCACAAATCAAACAGTTGATATCAAGTTCAAATCCAGGTTCAACAAATGGAAAAAATCCTGGTCGAAGCCTGGTCTTAACATCTTTTTTAAAGATCCCCGTAAGTAACTTATTCATCACAGCAATTATGTTCGCAATTGAAATATCTTTATCTATCATTAGACCTTCTAGTTGATTAAAAGTATGTTCATGTGACGCATCCATTGCTTCATTCCGAAAAACTCGTCCTGGAACAACTGCTCTCATCGGCGCACCATACTTCAACATTGCCCTCACCTGTACAGGTGAAGTGTGTGTTCGGAGGACTTGCTTGTTTTCAACCTTTGACTTTTGACCTTTTACTTTTGACTTAATGTAGAATGTATCGGTCATGTCACGAGCGGGATGATGTTCTGGAATATTTAAGCCTTCAAAATTGTAGTAATCAGACTCAAGCTCCGGTCCATCTAGAACCATGAACCCCATTGATTTAAAAATGTCTTCTAATTCATATTGAACAATAGAAATAGGATTCAAACTACCTTGATCAATTTTCTTACCAGGTAATGTTACATCAATAAAATCTTTCTCTAAATTATCGTTTAGAGTTTTTTTATTAAGTTCCTTTTTCTTTTCTTCAAGTTTCTCACTAATAACTGTTTTAACTTCATTTGCTAATTTACCAACTAAGGCTTTGTCCTTTGCACTCAGATCTTTAATACCTTTCAGAATATCATTCAATTTACCGACTTTTCTCCCCATCAAAGTATTATCAATCTTTTCCAAAGCCTCAACTGTTTTAGCTTTCTCAATTGATTCAACGGCT